>CANRPC010000001.1 GCA_947632435.1 uncultured Bacilli bacterium
TTCTTTCATTTATATACGTAGTATATACTTCTTTATTTTTTCTCTTATTTTTATTACAAAACCTCCAAAGATCCGATTAAATCCATTGATGAAAATCAAGTTACATTAGTATTTACTCTAAAAGCTTAACTAAAAAAAATATGTTCATTAATAAATATTAAATGGACATATTTTTTATTTAAGGTAGTTTAAAATGTATAAAATATGATAATATTTAAATATATTGCTGAGGTGAGATATGTATTCATATTTTAATGGTAAAATTGTAGAAATTAATGATGAAGAAACTATTATTGATGTTCATGATATTGGTTATTCTTTTTTGCATTTAAGAAAAGATGATTTTAAAATTGGCCAAACATGTAAAGTTTTACTTTATCATGTTGTAAGAGAAGATGATGAATTTCTGGTGGGTTTTAAAACAAATGAGGACCGTAATATTTTTGAAAAATTAATTTCTGTTAAAGGTATAGGTCCTCGTACCGCGGTTAATGCACTTAGCGCTGTTACAAGTGAACAATTTATTGAAGCAATTACTGCAAAAGATATTAAATTTTTAAAAAAATTACCAGGTATTGGTCCAAAAGCGGCTCAGCAAATAATCTTAGATCTAAATGGAAAATTAGTTATAAATAATTTAGAAACAAAATGGAATAAGAATCAAGAACTAGCGATAAGTGGATTACATGCTTTAGGATTTAAAACTAAAGAATGTGAAGATGTTATATCGCGATTACCTGAAACACTTGAAGTTGAAGAGTTAATTAGAGAAAGTTTAAGGAGGTTAAAAAAGTAATTATGGAACGAATCCTTGATCCTTTAAATCGTAGTGAAGATAGTAAAATTGAAACAACTCTACGTCCAATTACTCTTGATGAATATGTTGGTCAAAGTGAATTAAAAGAAAATTTAAGAATTTATATAGGCGCGGCTTTAAAAAGAGAAGAAACATTAGACCACATTTTACTTTATGGACCACCAGGACTTGGTAAAACAACTTTAGCATATGTTATTTCACATGAAATGCATTCGAAAATTCATTTAACAAATGGCGCTAGTTTAGAAATGCCTGGTCAATTAGCATCAATTTTATCAACTCTTAATGCTGGTGATATTCTTTTTATTGATGAAATACATCGTATTCCCCGTGTTGTGGAAGAAGTTTTATATGGGGCAATGGAAGATTTTAATTTATCAATCGTTGTTGGTAGAGATGAAGATTCAAGAACAATGAATATTCCTTTACCACCTTTTACCTTAATTGGTGCGACAACTAAACCTGGTGATTTATCTTCACCTTTACGTGATCGTTTTGGAATTATACATCGTTTAAATTATTATTCTGTTGATGAGCTTAGTAAAATTGTTTTACGTTCTTCACGGGTTTTTCATACTCCGATTGCTGAAGATGCTGCTTTAGAAATTGCTAAGCGAAGTCGTTCAACGCCACGTATTGCCAATCGTATATATCGTAGAGTTCGTGATTTTGCAAATTATCATGACCATGAAGAAATTGATTTATCTACATGTTTAGAAAGTTTGAAACAAATGAAAATTGATGAAATAGGTTTAGATGAAATTGATATTCGCTATTTGAAAACACTTATAAATCGTTTTAATGGGGGCCCAGTAGGACTTGAAACTTTAGCATCCGCGGTTGGCGAAGAAATTAGAAATCTTGAAGAAGTATATGAACCTTATCTTTTAAAATTAGGACTAATTAATAAAACCCCACGCGGTAGAATAGCTTTAGATAAAGCCTATAAACATTTGAAAGAAAAAACTAATTCTCTTTTACTAGATTAACTCCTAAAATGCTTCCAAGCATTAACGCGACTGACTTTATTGCTAAAAGAAGAATGTTTAAAGTACTTTTTTCATTAATAATTATTAAGAATAACAAAATATAAATTATTGTTATTACTAAGCCACGTAAAAAACCGTGGCTTTTTTCTTTTTTAGAGAGAATTAAAGTAAATAAAAAGTAAAAAATTGATGACATTGTTGCAACAAGTATTTTACACGTTTTGTAATTTATAATTTGTTTGTAATTTAAAAATGATAAAAGAACAACGCTTAGAAAAAGTGGTATAAAGCTTATTAAAAAAGATATAATAAAATTTAGAAGTGTTTTTTTCATATTTTATCCTCACGATAATTTATGAATGAGAAAGGAAATATATGTCATTTAATGAAGCTATTTTACTTATTCTAAAAACAATTTTCTGTTACGTATTCTTATTTGGTGTATTAAAGATCATGGGAAAGCGTGAACTTGGTGAAATTTCCACTTTTGATGTTGTAGTTTTTCTTGTTATTTCAGAATTATTTTCTTTATCGTTAAATCATGTAAATACTTCTTTACTCTATACTGTTTTACCAATAGCGGTAATTGTTATTTTACAAGTTATTACTGCTTTTATATCTTTGAAAAATAAAAAAATCAGAAATTTTATGGAAGGAAAAGCATCATATATAATTGTTGATGGAAAAATTAATCAGGAAGAATTAAAGAAAAATCGATATTCTTTAACTGATTTATGTCTTCAATTACGACAAAAAGAAATACAAAGTATATCTGAGGTTGCATTTGCCTTACTTGAAGGCAATGGAAGTTTATCAATTATTAAAAAAAGTGAACAAAAATTAAAATTTCCTGAACCTTTAATAGAGGATGGTTTATTAAATAAAACTTGTTTAAATTATTTAAAATTTTCTTTAGAAGATGTTTATAAAGAAATTGCCAAAGCCAATTATAAAAGTATTGATGAAATATATTATATGGAAGCTAATTTAGATAATACATTTTTAATTATTCCTAAAGAGAAATTTAACAATGTAAATTCCATTAAAAATTAAAGAAATAATACAAGATATTAATGTTGCAATACACAATGCGAATACTTTTAAGGGAAGTGTTAAAATTAAAAGAAGAATTATCCTTGCAACAGAAGAAATTAAGGTTGAAAAAAATGCTTCTTTATTTAAACCAAGAGCGTTCATTGTCGCAATAAAAGGTGTTTCTAAATAATAGACAAAAAAAGGTAATGCTAGTAATTTTATTTCTTTAAATCCAGTGGAACTATGATAAAGAATTTTTAATAAATCTCCACCAAAAAAGAGAAATAAAAAGGAAAAAAATAAACCTATTATTGAACATAGACTTATTACCTTTAAAAATAAATGTCTTGCTTTTTTATATCTATTCTTACCTAACTCATAGGAAAGATTTGGTAATAAATAATTACTTAATGTTGTTGAAAAAAATCCAGGAAGTAATAATAATGGCATAACATAAGTATTTAAAATACTATAGGAAAGAGCGATTTCTGAACTTGATAATATATTATGAAGTAAGGATGTTATTATTATAGGCTCAAGAAAGTAAGTAAAAGATCCTATTAATCTTGCTCCAGTCATTAAAGTGGCAATTTTTAACATTTCTTTAGATGTATCTTTGAATTCTATATTTTTTAAATCTAATATTTTTTTATAATTTTTATAATATTTATTAGAACAAAATAAAACTAAATAAATTGTTTGAAAAAATTCCCCTACTGCCATAGATATTATTACAAGTGTGGCATTAAATGATGTTGAATCTTTTAAAAGATAACCGATAAATAAATAAGCAAAAATTAATCTTGAACCTTCTTCAAATAATTGTGATGATGTTGTTAAAATTACTTCACGATTTCCAAGATAATAGCCTTTAATTAAACTTGATAGACATATAAAAGGTATAAAAATGCATATCGCTCTTATTGATAATAAACAGTCTTCATTATGCAAAAGATTTTTTGCTATAAAGGGAGCAAAAAAATAAAGAATTAATGTAAAAAATATACCATTAAGAAGAATTAATAAAAAAGATGTCATAACATATTTTTTACTTTTATAAGGCTTTTTAGCAATAAGATAAGATAATACATTTGGCAAAGAAAATGAACATAATGTTATTATCAATACAAGTAAGGGATTAGTTAAAGAAAAAATAGACATTGCTTCAAAACCTAAAATTGAAGTTAAAACAATTTTAGACAATAATGAAAAACCTTTGGCAAGAGAAGATGAAAAGAGCATGATACCTATTTCTTTTGCACTTTTTTTTGGCATTTTATATCTCCTTTCTTGAAAAAGCATAGCTAGAATGATATATTTATAAAGCGATTGCTTGTTTGTTTTATATTTTATATAAAAAAACAGACAATATGAGAAACTCAAAAAATAAGAGTAACTAGTAAATTATAGAAAATTGGAGGTTATTTTATGCGTCGATTTTATGCTTTCCTCATCATGGTTATTTCCATTCTTGCTGTTGTTTTATTTAATGTACAAGGTCAATTTGAATTATTTGATTATGGTTTAGAATATGATACAGGTACTGAAATAACTTATTCGATTATACCTGATGAAGAAAATTTAAATAATTTTGATATTCAAGATGTTGCAAAAGTTTTTAATGATAGACTTGAACAAGCTGGCGCAAAAAATTATTACGTATATGCAAAAGATGATGTATATGTAGCTGATGAATCAAATCAAACACCGACATATCAAATAACTATTCGTCTTTCTGGACTTATATCTCAACAGACAAATATCTTAAGAAGTGTAGAAAATTATGGTAAATTTTTCTTAACTTCCACTAATCAAGATTATCAATGTACTGATGAAGGTGAAGATATTGTTCGTGGAAGCGCAAAGATTGAATATAATGGTTCATCTGCTTCTATTGTTGTCGATACAACTTCTGATTTTAAAGATAATGTTGGAAGCCATTTAACTGGTTCAACAACTGGTGAAAATGATGAAGACAGCACCGAAGGCGATAAAATAATTTTATGGAGAAATTATGTTGAAGGTGTTGATTCATATGAAGAAGCCATTGCAAGTGAAACAAATGATGCTGTTGCTCAAAGAAAAATGCGTGAGAAAATTATTGCAATTTTAGATGCTAATGCTTTCAATAAAGATGAATCAAAATTAACATTTACATCACTTGGATTTGTAAGTGAAGGTGTATCTACTGAAACCTTAAATGCAGAAAGTGCTCATTCACTACAAAGAGTTTTAAATTCTGAATTACTTAATTATGAAATTGAACGCTTATATGTCAATCAAATTAATGCTCAATATGGCAACAATTCTCATATTTTAATTGCAGTTGCTGCGATAAGTATAGTTTTAATTGCAAGTGCATTATTGATATTCTTCTATGGTATCAATGGTGTTGCAGGAGCAGGTAGCTTAATTTTATCTTTATTCCTATCTATCGTTTTATATAATTTCTTTGGTCTTAGTATTGCCCCAGCATTATTAATTTCATTTATCGTAAGTGTATGCTTATGTCTTGTAATATTATGTGGATATTTCTCAAGATATAAAAATGAATTATATAAAGGTAGAACGCCATCAAAAGCAAATAAAGAAAGTTTTAGGGGTAATATTTCAACAGTTCTTGACACATTATTTTTTACTTTAATTACTAATATTATTCTTGCATTATTATCAAAAAATTCCATTCAAAACTTTTCACTTTTCTTAATAATGAGTGTTATTGTTGATATAATTGTTTGCTTGTTCTTAACAAGAATTATGCTTTATTTTATCGGTAATTCAAAACTTGCGGAAAATAAGAAATTATTTAGAGTAAAGACAGAATTAATCCCAGATCTTAATAAAGAAGAAGAACAAAAATATTTCTCACCATTTGAAAATTTTGATGTTAAAAAACATAAGAAGGTTACACTTGGAATTTTCTCTGCATTGTCTTTAATTTCTTTAGTCGCAGTATTACTATTTACTTTTGTAAAAGGTTCATCAACTTTCTCTTATACTAATGAATTTGATACTTATACAACAATTCAAATTGTCGATACTCATGGTGAAGATCATTTTGCTACAAAAGAAGCAGTTAATAATTTCTTTAAGCAAACTATCGATAAAGAACCTTATGAAGTTTCAATTACGGTAACAACAGATCCTAATGATTATTCACAAGAAGCAGATATTTATTATGTTGAAGCTAAATTTAATTTATCTATTGAAGAAATTGAAACATATAAAGATAGTTTAGAAAATGTTTTAATTGGTGATGATTATAATTTTGAATTTGCCGCGGATAATAATCCTGATGAAACTCATGATGCAATTTATTATTTTGCCGTCACTCCTCAAGCGACAACAAAGAATTTCAATAATGCTTTAATGTTAATTGGTGTAACAATGTTATGTACAATTGTTTATTGCTTTGTAAGATTCCGTTATACATTTGCTTTATCAACGATTGTAACAAGTATTGGTCAAGTTCTAATTACTACAGGTATTCTTGCTATTACAAGAATTCCAGTATCTCCAAATTTAGGTATTGCTTTACTTGCATCCGTTTTGATGACAACATTATTTGAATTTATTTTACTTGAACGTTATGGCCAATATAAACAAGAAATGAAGAATAATGTTCTAACATTAGAAAATAGAAAAACTATCGCTGAATTAAGTTTAAAACGTAGTATGTCTACATTATTAATTATTGCTTTAACAATAATTCTTGGTAGCTTAATTATGTTATTTATTTCCCCATTACAAATGTACTCATTATACTTTGTAACTATTCTTGGACTATTACTTGGATTATTTGCAATCGTCTTTATCTTTATTCCTGTATATAATTTCTCTGAAGCAAAATTAAGAATAAAATTTAAACCAAGAAGTAATAAAAAGAAAAACAAAGTTAATAAACAAGAAAAAGTAAAACGTACTTCACGCGAAGTGGAAGAAATTATTATTCCTGGTATTAATGATTAAAAAAACTACCTTCGGGTAGTTTTTTGTTATAGAATAGTGAAGGTAAAATATGAATTTTAAAGAAAAATTATTAAATTATTTTCATTTAAATGAAGATGATTATTTAGCATTTATTAAAGATGTTAAAAATTTAAAAATTGAAGATTATCATAATTTTAAAGGTATTATAGAAGCTAAAAAAATTATTTTAGAAACGATTAAAGATAACAAAAAGATTATGGTATATGGTGATTATGATTGTGATGGAATTATGGCAACCTCAATTTTGATAAATTGTTTTAAAAAACTTGGTATTGATGTAGGTTATTATATTCCCTCAAGAGTAATTGATGGATATGGAATAACTTTAGATAGAGCAAAACAAATTAAAGAAAAAGGATATTCGTTATTAATAACTGTTGATAATGGAGTAAAACAATTTGAAGCCTTAAATTATCTTTTTGAAAATAAAGTTAAAGTGATTTTAACTGATCATCATACTTATGATAATATTCCACCATGTGAAGTTTTTCTTCATCCCTATAATAAAATAATCCCTGAAGACAATTGCGGTGCTTATGTTGCTTTTATGCTTGCAACTTGTTTACTTGATAATATTGATTATTATCTTCTTTCACTTGCTGCTTTAGCAACAATATCAGATATGATGCCTATGAACAATTTAAATAATCGAAATTTAGTTAAAATTGCATTAGATTATTTAAAAAAAGATATTCATCATCCATTTTATTTTTTAACTAATAAAAAAATTGATGAAGAAGTTTTAGCTTTTGAGATTGCCCCAAAAATTAATTCCTATGGAAGAATGATTGAAAACACTGCGATTAATAGAATTATTAAGTTATTTACAGATAGTATTGATAAATATAAAATTGTTGATGAAATTGAAATGCTTAATAAAGAAAGAAAAAATATTTTAAACGAAGCTTTTGAAAAGACAACTATTTTTGAAGATAAAAGTATTATTGCCATTAATGAAAATTTAAAAGATGGATTAATAGGATTACTTGCCGCGCGATTATTGAATATTTATCAAAAACCTGTCGTAGTTTTCAATTTGCACGATGGCATTTTAAAAGGTAGTGCAAGATCTTTAGAAAATTGTCCTTTAACCTTATTTTTTAGCCAAAATGATGATATTTTATTAAAGTCAGGTGGTCATGTTCTTGCAGGTGGTTTGTCAATTGACTATAAGAATTTTGATCTTTTTAAAACTCGTTTTAATGAATTTGTTGCTAACCATAAATATAAATTAATAGAAAAAAGATTCATTGAAATTACCAAAGATGAAATTAATTTTGAAAATTATTTGTTTTTAAATTCATTATCGCCTTTTGGCTTTAATTTTGAAGAACCATTATTTTCTTTAAAAATTAATAAATATGAATTAACTTATTTTAAAGAACATGTAAAGGCAAATTTAAATCAATATTCTTCTTTAATTGGCTTTAATTTAAAAAACAAAATTATCGATGAGGAAATTTTCTTTCTTGGAAAAATAAAAATTGATTCATATAAAGAAAATGCCCTTATATTTTTAGTTAATGAAATAAAAGCATAAAAATAATTTGTTATTCATAATTTTACATGAGGGAAATTATGTTAACAAAGTCGATGCTTAAAAGAATTTCTATTTTGTTCTTTATTACTTTTTTACTTCTAGCTTTAATTGAAGGAAAATTAGCATATTCAACATTAATAAATTATCAGTTTATAAAAAATAAAGCTGACGAACAACAAATGAGATCATTTCCATTAAAAGCTGAAAGAGGCATTATTTATGATACATTAAATCGTCCTCTTGCTATTAATGAACCGACTTTGACACTTTATGCAATTCCTTATCAAGTTAAAGATAAATTAGATGCTAGTAAAAAAATATGTGAAATATTAAATATTGATGAAGAAAAATTTTATAATAAATTAAATTCACGTAGTTCTATTGTTTCTTTTTCTTCAGAAACAAAACTTCTTGATTATAATTTGGCTTCTAAAATTCAAAATTTAAATATTGAAGGTATATATTTAGTAACCGATTATAAAAGAGTTTATCCATATTCTCCATATCTTTCATCTTTGCTTGGCTTTGTTGGTAGTGATTTACAAGGATTAGCGGGTATTGAATCAAAATATGAAGAATATTTAAAAGGTAAAAAAGGTTATTTAAATTATTATGTTGATGCTAAAGGTGGTTTACTAAGCAATTATAGAAGTCAAATTATTGCTCCAAGTAAAGGAATGGCATTAAAATTAACTTTAAATTTGGATTTACAAAATATTTTAGAAAGAGAATTAGAATATGCTTATTCTTCTTATAATGCAAGTGAAGTAAGTGGTATAATCATGGACCCAAATAATGGTGAAGTTTTAGCCATTGCCAATAGACCAACTTATGATAATAATAATTATCAAGATTATGATGAAAATATCTATAATAAATTGCTGCCAATTAATAATTCATTTGAACCTGGTTCAACATTTAAAGCGATGACTTTTGCCGCGGCAATCGAAGAAAAATTAATTGATATTTTTTCTGATACTTATTATGATAAAGGCTATGAAATTGTTTCAGGAACTAGGATTAAATCTTGGAAAAAAGGAGGACATGGATTACAAACTTATTTACAAGTGCTTCAAAATTCTTCTAACCCAGGATTTGTTCAAATCGCACGAAAGTTAGGTAAAGATAAACTTTATGAATACATTCAAAAATTTGGTTTTTTAGATAAAACAAATATAGATATTGCAGGCGAAAATAAAGGAATGTTTTTCCCTTATGATAGATTTAATGAATTAGAACAAGCTACGACATGTTTTGGACAAGGAATTTCGGTCACAGCAATTCAATTAGTAAGTGCTTTTTCAAGTGTTATAAATGGAGGTATTTTATATAAACCTCATGTTGTTAAAGCAATAATGTCCTCATCACTAAAAGAAGAAATTGAAATAAAAGAAAAAGAAGCAGTTAGAAGAGTAATTTCTGAAGATACTTCTAAACTTATGCGTTATGCTTTAGAAACAGTTGTAGCTCAAGGAACTGGCAGAAAAGCTTATGTTGAAGGATATCGAGTTGGAGGTAAAACAGGGGTTGCCTCTTACTAAGCACTATAATTAAAAAAAATTTTTTAAAAAATAACGTAAAAATCAATTTTAAAACGTATAATATATATGAGAGGTTCTAGAACTCTTAAGGTCATAGACCTTAGCAGATAAGGTGACTTATCGCCGTGTTTCGTTTATCGTTCCTATGTTCACGTTAAAAGGATAGCGAACATACTTAGCTCGAGGTTATTAGAGCATTAACCACAACATTATTTCTTTGTTGTGGTTTTTTAATATACCGATTAATATTTAAAGTAATAAATAATTAATATATCAAATTAAAATCACTGGCTAATAATTTTCTATTTACTTTCATTTCCCCAGTAAATGTGATATAATATAATAAAATTTAAATGAGTAGCAAATAGAGGTGAATAATGTGCAGAAATTTGTATGTAAAAATTGTGATAATTTAATTTGTGAAACTAGCACATGCCCTGTATGCGGAAATAGAGCTGATTTAATATCTACTGAAGTTTATTATTGTGACAAATGTAATTCACCTCTTTTTTCTAATAGTTGTCCTATTTGTGGCTCCGAATGTAGAAAAGTAGGAACAGATTTAAGACCTGTGTTTGCAGATGAGCGATTACTTCTTGAAGTGTTACTAAATAAACCATTTGAATTTGCTGAAAAATCATTATGGTGCACAGGGTCAAATAATTATTTATTAAATGGGAAAAAAATCAAAATTTCATTTTCTGAATTAAGAAAAAACGATCCTCAAGAAATTATAGACAAACTAAAAAAATATGAAAATGAAAATAGAAAATATATTGAAACTGATTTGACTAATAAGTTTATAAATTCTTTTATTAACTGTAATAAATTAAGATTAAATTTAATTACATCTGAGGCAATAGAATATATTAAAGAAATTTCCTCAAAATATGATTTATCAAGCATTTTTGTTTCTTTTAGCGGAGGAAAAGACTCTACTGTAACAAGCAATTTGGTTGTTAGAGCTTTAGGAACTGAAAGTATTTTACACATATATGGTGATACTACTTTAGAATATCCTACTTCTGCACAATATATTTCTGAATTCAAAAAAAGCTATCCTAAAACACCGCTATTAATCGCTAAAAACACTGAACAAGATTTTAATAATTTATGTGAAGTTGTTGGTCCACCAAGCAGAGTAATGAGATGGTGTTGCACTATTTTTAAAACTGGAGCAATAACAAAAAAAATTGAACAATTATTTAAAAATAAAACTAAGCTTTTATCTTTTCAAGGAATTAGAAGAGCTGAATCTTCATCTAGAAGCAAGTATGATAGAGATACTGATAGCCCTAAAATTACTAAACAAAAAGTTTCATCTCCAATAATAGATTGGATGGACTTTGATGTTTGGTTATATATACTTGCAAATAAAATTCCATTTAACTACGCTTATAGACAAGGATTTTCGAGAGTTGGTTGTTGGTGTTGTCCTAACAATAGTGGTTGGTCTGAATTTTTAGCTTCTATTTATATGAATCAACAATACGTAAAGTTTAAAAATATTTTATATGATTTTGCAAAAAAAGTAGGTAAAGAAGATTGGAAAATATATGTGGATGAAGGTAAATGGAAAGCTAGACAAGGTGGAAATGGATTAGAACATAGTAAAAATGCGGTTGTCACATTTAAACCATGTGCTTTCGATGAAAATAGTATAAATTTTAGTTTATCAAAGGATATAGATTCTACTATATATACTTTATTCAAACCTTTTGGAACATTGAATTTTGAAATTGGTAACAAAAGATTAGGTGAAGTATATGTTTTATCCAGAAACACTTCAGAGCCAATATTAAAATTAACTGGAAAAGTTGGAAAAAGAGAATTAAAAATTACTATTTTGAATGTTATTCCACCTTTTAAAAATTTTAAGCAAATTACCGAATTAATAAAAAATCAAATAACAAAATATCAAACATGTATTGGATGCACTTATTGTCAAAGTGTATGTAAATTTAATGCGTTAAAAGTAAACAATTTAATGAAAGGAGAAGTTAGCAACAATTCCATCTCATATACAATAGATGAATCAAAATGTGTAGGGTGCCTTGAATGTGTTAAACATTTTGATGGAGGGTGCTATATGAAAAAGGTATTGAGAACTAAACAGGGTGAATATAATGAATAATACTCTTACATTAAAATTTAAAAAAAATGAAAGCTTCTATTTAAGAGATGGTTGGTTAGAAAAAGCAATAAATTTTATCTATGAAAATAATCAAGTAAATATTTTTAGTAAAAATAATGGAATTTCTATATTAGGTATAGGATCAAACATGGTAAAGAGTTTAAAGTATTGGTTACAAGCTTCTAATGTTATTGTTGCCTCAAATACAAAAACAGAATTATCTTTGTTTGGAAATCTTTTATATAAATATGATAGATATTTAGAAGATAATTTTTCAATTTTTTTAATTCACTATAATTTAGTGAAAAACATGAAAGAATGTCCACTATTTTATGGATTATTTAATATGGATATTAAAACATTTACAAAAAATGATTTTGTTACATTAATTAATGCATATTTTCAAACTTTAGACTTAAACGTAAAGAAAGAATACATAGAAGAAGATACGGGGGTTTTGTTAAAATCTTATATTAACGAAAACAAAGTTGATAATCCTGAAGATAATTATGTCTGTCCATTGTCATATCTTAGACTACTTGAAAAGAAAGATGATAAGTATATTAAAACAAAACCATTATATCAAGGTTTGTCATATTTAATAATTTATATTTGTTTGCAAGATTTGTATGAAGGTAATTCATTTAATATAGAAGATTCAATTGATGAAATTAATTCGCCGATGAAAATTTTTAATTTAGATAAAAATATGTATTTACAATATTTAGAAGAGATGAAAAAAAATCAATTGATTACTATTAATAAAACTGCTGGACTAAATACAGTTTATTTTGATAAGAAATTGAATTTAGAAGATATTTTTAGAGAATATTTTAAGGGGGAAATGATTTAATGTATAGCAATAATTTTTATATAAATAAAAATTTCCAATCTTCAATTAATTTGGAATTAGATTTAGAAAATGAAAATAAAATTGATGAATACATCCCTACAACAGATATCTGCGATGTTTTAAAAATATACATTAAATCAATTCTTGGGTTCAATAATGAGAGAGCAACTACACTTGTTGGTCCCTATGGTAAAGGAAAATCATTTTTATTATTAGTGTTATCTTATCTTTTAAGCAATAATAAAAATTCTAAATGTTGGAATAATTTAGCAAGAAAAATTAAAAATGTTGATTTAGAATTGTATGAAATGATTACTGATTTAAAAGCAAAAAAAATTTCATTAATGACAATAATTGTAAATTCCAATTATGACAATATTACACAATCATTCCAATTAGCTTTAAATGATGCACTAAAAAGAGAAAAATTAGAAGATTTAATTCCTGAAACAGCATATAATGTATGTCTAAATTTAATTGAAAAATGGATGAATGATGAAAAAATAAAAAAAGATATATTAAATAAATGTTTAGAATTATATAAAATTAACATTAAAGAATTAGAAAATGAATTAAAAAATTATTCTCCTGTAGCATATAAGCAATTTGAGAAATTATATAATTGCATGAATATCGGATTGAATTTTAATCCATTGGTCAATAACGATATTATAAAAATATATTCAGATATAAATGCGGAATTAATAAAAAATGGATATTCTGGAATGTTCATTGTATTTGATGAGTTTTCAAAATTCTTGGAAAGCAATTCCAAAAATTTAATGAAAGATTTAAAAATTATTCAAGATATGGCTGAATTATGTTCTAGAAGTAATACGACACAACAAATTAATTTATGTTGTGTAACTCACAAAAGTATTTCTTTATATTTTTCAAATGAAAAGAAAAATAATGGAATGGATAATTTTAAAACTGTTGAGGGTAGATTCAAAGAAATTAAATTTAATAGAAGCTTAGATGAAAACTATCAAATCATTTCGTATGCTATAAAAAAGAAAGATTCTGCAAAATTAATTACAAAAGATTATTTATCAAAAAACAAAAAATTTTATGATGAAATAAAAAATATTTCTGTTTTTAATTCAAATAAAATTGATGAAGAATTATTTGTTGGTTGTTTTCCTTTAAATCCTATAACTGTGTATGTTTTAATTCAATTATCAGAATTTGTAGCTCAAAACGAAAGAACTTTATTTACATTTTTATCAGATAGTGATGAAAATTCATTTAATTCGTTTATTCATAATAATAATGATGGTCTATTTAATGTTGATAAAATATATGATTATTTTTACAATTTACTTCAAAAAGAAGAAACTAATCACATAAGAAACATATGGTATAGAGCAGAATCAGTTTTATCAAAAACAGAAGACATAAATGAAAAGAAAATAATAAAAGTTTTAGCATTAATATTAATGATTAATGATTTTGATAGATTACCTCCATCAGATGAAATTATTTCTTTAGCTTTAAACTCAGATTTAAATCAAGTTAAAGAATCGATTATTAAATTATTAGAAAAACATTATTTAAGAAAAAACATACTTAATAATTTATTATCATTTGCATTATCTAATTCAAAACATATCGAAGACACAATAGAATATTTATCAAAAACAAAATTTAAAAATTTGAAATTAAGTGAATATGCTGAATTAATAAACGATCGAAAATATATGATTCCGAGAAAATATAATGAGAAAAATAAAATAACTAGATTTTTTAGAGTTGTGTTTTTGGATGAAAATGAATTTATGGAATTATATAATTTTGATTATATTTTAGAAGATAAATACTGTGATGGTTTAGTTATTTATTTATTACGTAAGACAGTTTCTGAAAACAAAATACATAATAAAATCAATGAAATTAATAATCCAAGTGTAATAATTAAATATCCTGATGAATTTATAGGAGATAATTTTGATAAATTATTATTACGATATGCATGTTTGCTTGAAATCAAAAATAAAAAGGGTATTGATGAAATATCAAGTCACGAAATAGATTTATTACTTGAAGAAACTGAAATAGATGTAAAAGAATTGATTAGAAAATATTATGAAATAGGAGTGAAATTTTATTCAAGTTTAAATGAGGATGTTTGCTTTAATGAATTATTAAGTTTAACATTAGAAAGAATTTATACTTTTCCTATAACTTTTAATAATGAATTGATTAATAAAAAGAGTGTAACAACTCAATATCAAAAGGCAATTAATCATGTTATTGATTATCTCGTTGAAAAAACTGATGAATTTATTTATTCACCTACTAGTCCTGAAATGTCAATAAAAAATGCTGTTATTGATTCGAATTTAAAAAATCAAAATTTTAGATATATTATTGATGACATTAAACACAAAATTAGTAATAGTAATGATAATAAATTTAATATTTATAGACATATGATGACTCTTACTTTACCTCCATATGGAATTAGAATTGGTATTTTACCATTAATATTAGCGAAAGCTATTTCAGAATTATCTGATAATGTAATTTTATATTATCAGGGTAAAGAAATTGAATTAGATTCTGGAAATATAGTTAAATCAATTTCGAATGATAATTATAATATAAGTTTTTCTAAAAGTTCTAATGAGCAAAAAATTTACTTAGAAAAGTTATTAAGGCTATATAATGTTGTTTCTGTAGATAATTTTAGAAAGGATACAATTTTATTATCTAATGCAATTAAAAAGTTTTTTGTTGGACAACCTCAAATAATACGATCAAATAATTTAAAAAATAATTATTTACAATTAGATGAAAGCATAATAGCATTTAAATCACTATTCTTATCATTTAATATTAATCCATACGAATCTATTTTTGAAAAGCCAAAAAAAATATTTACAATTAAAAATTATAAAGATTTATATAAGTGTATTGAAAAAACAAAGGACATATTTGAAACAAAGTTAAATGCTTATAAAAACTCTATCGTTAAAAAAATTAAAGAATTATTTAATATTAATTTGCAATCTAGCTTAAAAATGGAATTAAACAAAATAATGAATAATTATACTAAAACTGGTTATAAATTAGTTTTAAATGATAGCGAAAGGTTAATTTTCAATACAATACAAAATGATTTATCATACGATGATTTAGAATCAGTTAATAGTATTTGTAAAGCTTGTGTTCATTTATATATAGAAGATTGGGATAATGATAAAACAAGCGAAGTATATGAGATAATAATTAAATTTATTGATAGTATTAAAAATTCAGAACAAATTAAAGAGGATCCATTAAATATGTATAATGGTATTTCTGAAGAAACACCTATGGGAAGTCTTTTAAAAAATAATTTAGAAAGTATATTAGATGAGTTTTCAGATAGTGTTTCAGCAAATGAAAAAATTTTTATATTAAGCGAATTAGTCAAAAAAATGTTATAGGAGTATGTGTATGATTTATTTTGATAATAGTGCTACAACATATCCAAAACCAGAAGTGGTTTATGATGCAATTAATTTTGCAAGTAGAAATCTTGCTTTTAATGCTGGAAGAGGAACATATAAAAAAGCAAATGAAGCTATGAATATTATAAATTTGGCAAGAAAAAAAATTGCTGATTTAGTAAATTCTGATAGTGAGAATGTTGCTTTCTTTTCTAGTGCTACTGAATCATTAAATATTATTATTAATGGTCTTGGAATAAAAGAAAATGACAATGTTTATATTTCGCCGTTTGAACATAATGCAATAATTAGACCTTTATATAATTTAATGGAAAAAATCAAATTTAATATACACATTCTTCCATTTGATAATAAAACTTGGCAAATTAAAAATGATATATTAACAAATATGTTTGCTAGAAATAATCCAAATTACATTTTTATTTCACATGTCAGCAATGTTACTGGATATATTGTGCCATACCAAGAAATATTTAAAAAAGGAAAAGAATATGGTTCCAAAAACATTTTAGATTGTGCTCAGTCATTTGGAATTATAAATCCTCAAAAAAATAATTGTGATTTTATTGTTTTTGCTGGGCATAAATCTTTATATGCATCGTTTGGAATTGCTGGTTTCATTAATGTTAATGATTATAAATTAAATATTGTTAAAAGTGGAGGAAATGGATCTAATTCACTTAATCATAAAATGCCAGAAGGTTCATATAGACGATATGAATCTGGAACTCAAAATATTATTGCTATTTACAGTATAATTAAAAGCATTGACTGGTTAAAAGAAATAGACTTACAATCTCATGAGCGTGAGCTAGTCACATATTTTTTAGATAAGTTGCAAAAAAATGATAAAATAAAAATATATATGCCACCATTAGATAAAAATCTTGGTATTGTTTCATTTAATGTTGACGGCTATTCTCCTGAAGAAGTAGGAAATATTTTGTCAGATGAATTTGATATTTGCGTAAGAACTGGATATCATTGTAGTCCGTTGGTTCACGACTTTATTGAAACAAAAGAAAAAGGTGGCACTATTAGAGTTAGTTTTGGAGCATTTAACACTAAAGAAGAAATCGATGTATTGATTGATGCATTAAATACATTATAAAATTGGAGGGCAGTATGAGTTTTAGAAATATTGAAATTAAAGATTCTTATAGATCTGATACATGCCAAGATTTAGGAACATTTTTTGTTTCTAAAATGCTTGAGCATTCTGTTATTTATAAAAGAGCTGTTGGATTCTTTTCTTCATCTGCTTTGATAAAACTTTCAAGAGGTATTAGTTTTATGGCAGAGAGAGAAGGATGTCACATTTATTTTGTTGTATCTCCTATTTTATATAAAGAAGATGTTGAAGCTATAAAAAAAGGATATAAAAATCGTAATCAAGTTATTGAAGATGCATTGTTAAGGGAATTTAAAGATACAACTGATGAATTTGAATGCGAAAGATTAAATTATTTATGTCATTTAATAGAAAAAGGGATTTTAGATATTAAAGTTGCTAATAAGTTTGATGAATATGATGAAAATGATATTGGAATGTTTCATGAAAAAATTGGTTTGTTTATAGATGAAAATGAGGATAAAGTAGCTTTTAGTGGCTCATTAAATGAATCTGATAATGCATATTCTAGAAACTTTGAATCAATTCAAGTTTTTAAAAGTTGGGAAGAAACTAAACGAGTTTCAATTATAGATGATGATTTTGAAAGATTATGGGAAAATAAAACACATTCATTATTTGTTTGTGATTTTCCAGAAGCTGTATCAAAAAAATTATTTAAATATCAAAAGCCTTCTTATATCAAAAATATAGATGAATATGAAAAAGTTGAAAAGGAAAAAAGAAAAATTATTGAAACTTATCCAAAATATAATTGTAAATTTGAACTATACGAATATCAAAAAAATGCAATTAATAAATGGGCTAATCAAAATTTTATTGGTTTGTTTGATATGGGAACAGGAACAGGTAAGACTATAACAGCTTTAACTGCAAGTGTTAAATTGTTAGAGCGTTTAAAATATAAGATGGCAACAATCATTGTTTGTCCTTACACACATCTTGTTGAACAATGGGTTGAAGAACAATCAAATTTTAACATAAATTTTTTAATTGGATATTCTAATAAAAAATACTCTAATTATATATCTAAATTAAATCAATTAGTTCAAGACTTTAATGATGGAATTACAAATTATTTTTATTTTATTACAACAACATCTTCATTTAAACTTGAAAAAGTCCAAAAAATATTAAGACAATTAAAAGGTAATGTGTTATTCATTGCCGATGAAGTTCATAATTTTGGTGCTGAGGGAATGCGAAATGCATTGATTGACAATTTTAAATTCCGAATTGGATTATCAGCTACAATTGATAGACATAGAGATGAAGAAGGAACTGATGCTATATACGAATATTTTGGTAAACCCGTAATTCATTATGGTTTGAAAGAAGCAATTGATAATGGGGTATTAACTAGATATTATTACTATCCTATTCTTGTATATTTGAATGAAGAAGAACAAGAAAAATATGTAGAACTTACTGACAAAATTAGAAAAAATAGTTATTTGCAAGGGAATGTAATGAAACTTACAAAGCAAGGAGAAATATATGCTTTACTAAGAGCAAGAGTAATAGCTTCTGCAAAAAACAAACTAGGTGCTTTGAAAAAATTAATGATTGAAAAAGGTTTTACTGACAAACACAATTTATTAGTATATTGTGGAACTGGAAAAATATCAGGTGATCATGGTGAAGAAGAAAAGCAAATTGATGAAGTATGCAAAATGTTAGGGAATGAACTTGGTATGAAAATTGCTAGATATACATCAAGAGAAACTACAGAGGAAAGGCACATAATTTCGGAAAGATATAAAAATGGTGATGATCTCCAAGCAGTTGTTGCTATAAAATGTTTAGATGAGGGTGTAAATATACCAAGTATTGAAACAGCATTTATATTAGCAAGTAGCACAAATCCTAGAGAATACATACAAAGAAGAGGTCGTGTTCTAAGAAAATTTAAAGGTAAGGCGTATTCATATATTTACGATTTTGTTACATTACCATTTTCATTAGATGAAACGGATGATTATAACGAAAATACTGTTGAAAGTTTTACTGCATTAGCTAGAAATGAAGTTAATCGAATGAAAGAATTTTCTAGTCTTGCTGAAAACGAGCATGAAAGTGATATAATTATTAATGAAATAACCAATAAATTTGGTTTAAATAAAATTAACGAAAGTGAAATATTTGAAAAAATAGAATGGGAGGAATTAGACGATGGAACAAACGAATAACAATAATAATACTTCAAAGTTTGTAGAAAGTGATTTAAGGAAAAGCATTAGAAAAAAGGTTCTTTTTTTAGAAAAATACAACTATAACCAAAAAGAGTTTAATAATCAAGATATGGTTAAAAAAATTAAATCAATCATAGAAAAAGAGGTAAATGCAAATGATAATAAATAGTTTAAGAATTAAAAATTTTAGACAATTTGTTGGAGAACAAAACATATCATTTTCTACTGATCCAAACAAAAAAGTTACAATTATTATTGCTGAAAGTGGTGTAGGAAAAACTACTCTCATTCAATGCTTTCAATGGATTCTTTATGGGACTTCAAAATATAAAAATCCTTTGAATACCTATACAAAACAGTTATTATCACCAGGAGAAGCAACAACGACAGAGTGCTCAATTAGTTTAAATCACAATAATAAGGAATATACAATTACAAGAAAACAAACTTTTAGAAAACAAAATGTTCAAATTAGTTCTGAAGAGCCAGTGCTTTTTGTTGATATAAAAGATAGTGATGGAATTACTCAACAAAAAAGGGGTAAAGAAGCTTTTAAAGTTGTTAAAGAAATAATGCATAGCGATTTATTTCCATATTTCTTCATAGAAGGTGAAAGTTTAACTAAAGTCGGCGAACAAATGTCTAAAGGTAAGGTTGGAAATAATAATGAATTTGTAAAGGCAATTAAAGGATTATTAGGATTTAATCATTTATATGAGACAAAAAAGCATTTGAAATCTGTTTCCGATGAATATCAGGCAGAAATCGAAAAAAACACCAAAGATGATAAATTAAGAGAAATTTTAAAGAAAATTGATGATGCAAAAGAAGAAATAAATAAAATAAATTCTAGATTCGAAAATATTGATACAGAAATAGAATATAATAAAAGTAAAAGAGAAGAAACCAATGCAAAAATCCAACAATATTCAGAGGTGGAAGAAAAGCAAAGAAGAAGAAATAAAATAAATTTAGAGTTAGCTTCAATAAATTCAAGAATTCAAGAACAAAGATTATACATTATGAAAAAATTTAGTTCAAATGGTATTTATTTAATTATGAATTCTTTGATTCCTTTAGCTGAAAAAACATTAGAAAATTCAAATTGCCTTGATAAAGGAATTCCTGGCATTAATGTAGAAGCTGTAGAATTTATGCTAAAAAATCATAAATGCATTTGTGGTCATGAATTAGTTGAAAATAGTAAAGAATGGGAAAAATTAAACGATTGGATTTCTTTCTTACCACCAAATAACATTGGTTTTGAAATTGATAAATTTACATCTGAAATAAAAAACGTTAAAAAATCATATTTATCTTTTTCTGAAGATTTTACAAAAATGCGAAAAGATTATGCTCAATTATTAAAACAAAATAATGAATTAATTGACGAAAAAAATAAATTAGATGAGGAAATTAAAATTAATGATGATATTTCCTTGTTAAAAGAACAAGAAAAAGGTTATGAGCAAAAAGTCATTGATCTTTCAACTGAAAAGAGAGTTAAAACAGAACGAAAAAAAGAATATGAGAATACTGTTGAACAATTAGAAGAGGAAAGAAAACAATTTAAAATTTATGATGAAAAGGTAAAAAAATTAAACTCATACTATAATGAATCTGAATATTTAAGAAAAAGAATTGAAAGATTTTGTGAAAGAAAAGAAAATGAAAAGCGTAAAGCATTAGAAGACGCAATTAATGAAATATTCAAAGATTTTTATACTGAGAAAATTGATTTTAAATTAGATGAAAATTATGGTGTTCAAATAAGAACATATGATTCTGAATTATCTGATGATTTTACATCAGGTGGACAAGATGTAGCAATAGCATTAGCATTTATTGGTGCAATTATTAAACTTATAAGAGAAAAAGATAACGATCCTGAAAGTATTATGGAAGATGATAATTTCGAAGAATATCCATTAGTTATGGATGCACCAACTTCAAATTTTGGGATGAAACAAATGAGAAGCTTCTGTGAAATTATGCCAAAAATTACAGAACAAATTATTGTGTTTATTAATGATAAAGATGGACCAATTTTAAAAGAACAGATGAGTGGTCAAATAGGCAGTGAATGGTCTTTAATAAAAGAAGATACATATCATTCTGAAATAAGAGAGGTGAAATAGAATGGCAAAAAAATCAATGTTTCAAGAAGATTACTTATTTAAAGGAACTCAAAGAGATAAAGTAATTTCTTTAACATCAAAAATTGATACTGATTCTAATAGCCAAATTTTCACTTCGGCAGTTGAATTATTTGTATTTGCATCTTTAGTTGGTGCTCTAAAAAAGAGAAAAGCCGAGCCCGAAAAAGATAATAGTAGGACACTTAGAATAATGGCTAATCAATTTTATAATCATAGTAATGAATTAAAATTAGCATTTAAATTTGTATTATTGACAAGTGAAATTGATAATCCTGATCCTGTTGAAAGATTAAATAAAACATTTAGAAATCCTGAAACAGATGATAACTATACTTTATTTGAAAAGTATATGTTGGGTGGATTAGATGAATTATATGAAAATTTAATTTTAGATACTAATTTACGATATGAGGATTATTTAACAAGTATTAATCAAATGCTTGAAAAATTTGCAATAAACGATGAACCTGATGATGATATTGAAGTCGATAATAGTGATTTTAAATTCTAATTAAAAAAAATTCAAACTAGATACTGAAATATTTCAGTATCTTTTTTAAAATGCTAAATTTACAATATTTTCAAGGAAGTTTTACATATATAAACTTCCTTTTTTTTATTTCGACAAAATTTGACGCATCGATAATAGTATACTTACTTTACAACAAATGAAAAATAAGTAACATTTGAAATATTCTTATAAAAGGAGGTGAATGCCAATGTTCATATGAAGTATAAGTATTTAATGCGTTTTAAATACTTATATAACACCAACACAACCCTATATAAAAAATGTTGATTGTGGTGTTGTATAGTTATTTTTTTTGACAATTTAAGAGATCTATACATTTGCGAATCACCATTAAAGTATTTTTTGTAGGAAGCAGATGTTGTCAATTTTGATGATGCACCACGCCTTACAAAATCGAGCTATCCATATTTACGGGCTAGTTTGGTTTGTAAGGCGTTTTTTGCGTTTAAAGGGATCAAAATTTAAAGCCTAAATGAATAGTTAGCTCTACTCGTTTGGGCTTTTTTCGTTAAAAAACATTAAAGGTCTGAACTCATACACGAGAAGGACCATTTTATTTACTTATTAACACAGTTAATAGATTTCATTGTGTTTATTAGTAATGATAATTTCTTTTCCAATGTGTCCTTCTTGAACATTAGCCAAAAGGAGGACATTTTATTATGGCAAAAGAAATTTATGTAAAAGTAGAAATTTTAACAAAAAAGAATGAGGTAAAAATTGAAAGCTTTTTTATGGACAAACAGATGTATGAAGCTATTCTAACATTACCTAAAGAAGAGCAAAGGATATACTTTGCTGAAGAGTATTACGAATATGAAGCTAATCGTAGATATCATAGAAGATTTGTGTCTTTAGACAAAGATAATGATGATGGTTTGATTCAAGATATTCCTGATAATTCACCTACAATGCTTGAAAACATTTTAGATGATTTAAGAATTCAAGAAATTAAAGATGCTGTGTCTAAACTAACAAATCGTCAACAAGAAATAATCAAAATGATTTATGAAGAAAATAAGTCACAAGCAGAAGTGGCTAAAATTTACGGTGTTTCTGAACAAGCAATTTCTCAAGCTATGACAAGAATACACAACAGTTTAAGAAAGATTTTGCAAAAAAAATAAAAAATTTTTAATTAGACCGTTTAGTTTTTAAGTTTTTCCAGCCTATTAAGTGAAGGGGTAAAACTCTTCAATGTTTGGAAGGACTATATTCTGAAGGAGGTAAAAGAAAAATGGAAGATAAAAAATATTCTTTCTCAAACGTTACAGTGAGAATTTATGAAGAAGAATTCTTAAAAGACACAAGTAAGCAATTTAAGATTACTGAAAATCAATTTGCTAATTCAAAGAGTGCTTTTGTAGTTCATTACTTCAAAAAAGGTTTTTACAATGACCATCCAAAAAATGGAGTTAAGACTAGTAATGATTCTGAAATTCTTACTGAACTTAAGGAGTTAAGAAAAAGCATAGAAACTTTATCTAATTGCTTAAAAGCTGAGAAAACTTCTGTCATTGCAAATTCTAAAACTATTATTGAATTTCAAGGATCAATTATTGATTTGCTAGCAGAAATTGCAAGCCAATTAGGTCTTGAAGTTAACATTTTAGAACCAAATGGTGAGTAGTGCCAAACATTGTTTTGATGACAAAATACTACAAACCTGTTTCAGCTAGTGATTTATCAAATCCAAATAAACAAAAAAGTGTAAAAAAAAGAAATTATTACTCATCAAGAAGTAGTGATGGCAATGATTACATGAAATACATTGATGATGGTGTTAAAGCAGGAAGTGATTTCGATTATATGGAATATATGACCTGTCATGAACTTTCATCAGGCGTATTTGGAAAAGATGGATTACTTACTAAAGAACAAAAAAAGGAGGTTAGAGAGAAACTTAGAAATACTCAATCAGTTATATGGGATATGGTCGTAAGTTTTGATTCAGAGTATGGAAATGAAAAGATCAACAATTATCAAGATGCATTAGAAATTCTTAAACACAGTTTACCTAAATTTTTTAAAGATAATGGTTTACAGGAGGAAAACATTATTTGGTTTGCTGGATTGCATCGGAATACTGATAATAGACACATTCACATTTCATTTTTTGAAAAAGATAAAACCCATCACAGAGCAAACAAAGATGGATTGTTTTATCATAATGGAAAACTTACACCATATTCGTTAAATAATTTTAAAGTTTATACTGAAGAATTTATGTCTAGTAATCAATATTTTTTTGAAAGTTATCGAACTAATTTAGTTAATGGAACATTAGATGCTTTAGCTTTATTGCAAGGTAGAAATAATGCTGAACGAAAATTGAAACTAAAACTAAGTGAGCTATATCAAAAAATGCCAAAGGGAAAAGTTTCATATATGAGTTTATCAATGAAACCATTTAGACCATTGATTGGTGAAATTGAAGATTTGATTTTTAAACAAAATCCACATCTGCAAAATGAGTATTCAAAATTGATAAATGATTTGAAAAATAGGGACGATGAAATAAAAAAAATATGTCAAAGTCATAAAATAGATTTTAAAAAATACTTATTATCCGATAAATATTTACAAGATTTTCATAGACGTGTAGGTAACAAAATTATTGAATATGTAAAAAAATATGAAAGTTCAGAATCCTATGAAGGTAAGAACTATGAAATTCAAGCAAAAATTAGGAAGAAAAATAAGCGATTTAGAACAATTCTTCTTAGACAAACTGCAACATTAAACAAAATGGTTGAGTATGAAGCTGAAAACACATTTGAAGAATTTCAAAGAAGATTGAAACAGGCAGAATATCAAAGGTTAGTGGAAGAAGGAGTGATAGAAGCAGAGTAATGAATAAAAAAATTTATGACATACTCATAGGAATAATTATTTCTTTCATTGTTTGCTACATATTAGGTTTTCTACTTTCTTCAATAGTCAACAATGGTTATAAATTCATTATTCAAGCTAGATATTTAGCTGATGGAAAAACTTTATTATTTACAGTTTTCTTTCTTATGGTTGAAGGATTAATAATTGGACTTTACTACTATAAACATTATTGGTTACTTAATAGTAAAAACATTATTAAGGGAAAAGAGAGAGATTTACATCTATCTTCAAATTTAGAACATTCGAGGTTTCAAAGTGATAAAGAATTAGAAACAAATTTCAAAGTAATTGACTTTAATAATTTGAAAGATATAGATATAACAGGTTCAATTATTAAGGCTGAAGAAAAGCGTGGCTCTTTAAAAATAACTTTTGCAAAGCCATCACACACATTAGTAATTGGAACAACAGGTTCAGGTAAAACAACATCTTTTGTTAATCCCAAAATACAAATTTTATCTGAAACAAAAACTAAACCTTCAATGCTTATCTCAGATCCTAAAGGTGAACTTTATGCAGATCATGCAAAAGCTTTACAAGAAAAAGGTTATGAAGTAAAAGTCTTAGATTTACGAAATCCTTATAATTCAGTTAGATGGAATCCTTTAGAAAGAGCTTATGTTTATTATCAAAGAATGCTTCATTTAGAAGATGAAGTTATAACCGATGAGGAAAATGGTTGTTATATTTTTGAAGATAAATCTTATTACGAGCCAAATGAACTAAAAAGTGCTATTCAAGTTAAGAAGCAACAACTATATGATGTCGTTTATGAAGATTTACATGATATAACAACCGTTCTTTGTCCAGTAAATAATAAAAATGAACCTATGTGGGAAAGTGGTGCTAAAAATTTTGTATTAGCAATTGCATTAGCAATGTTAGAAGATTCAGAAAACCCTGAACTTGGTTTAACTAAAGAAAAATTTAACTTTTATTCAATTACTAAAGTAGCTACAAAAACAGACAATGATTGTGAATTTTTAATGAAATATTTTCAAGATAGAAGCCCCTTATCAAAAGCAGTAAGTCTTTCCAAACAAGTATTAGATGCTTCTGATAAAACAAGGGGAAGCTATTTATCGTCAACATTCGACAAATTATCAATGTTTTCAGATTTATCGCTATGTGCATTAACCAGTGAAAATGAAATTGAATTTGGTTCAATGGGAGAAAAACCAATAGCATTATTTCTTCAAATTCCAGACGAAAAAGAAACAAGACATACTCTTGCTTCAATGGTTATTTTACAAGCGTATAAAGAGTTAGTGTATAAAGCTAACTCATATAAATCATTATCACTTCCAAGACCTGTGTATTTCATACTTGATGAATTTGGCAATTTACCTAAAATTCACAAACTTGAACAAATGATTACAGTCGGAAGAAGTAGAAATATTTGGATGAACCTTGTGGTTCAATCCTATGCACAATTATCAAAAGCTTATGATGATAAAAGTGCAGACATTATTAAATCAAACTGTAATATTCAAATATTTATTGGAACTACAGATTATAAAACAATAGAAGAATTTTCTAAACGCTGTGGTAATTTCTCAATGATGCAAAGATCAGTAGGATTTAATTCAGCAAAAGGAGAAGATATCAATTCAAATACAAGCGTAAAGGAAAGACCATTAATATATCCTAGTGAACTTCAACTTTTAAATAACAATGGAAATATGGGAAATGCCATAGTTACAGTGTTTGGTTATAATCCCATAAAATCTAAATTTACTCCAAGTTTTAAATGCTCATTTTATAAAATGACTAGAATAAATCAAGAATTAAGAACAGGCAGATATTTTGATGAAGAAAGAGCATTTTATGATATGACAAAGAAAATTGCTTATTCACAATTAGAAAACAAAAATGGAAAGCAAGATAGTTTTGTTGGAGTAAAGGAACGAGTTAAAAGAAAAGTTGCTAGAGAATTAATGGTTAATCAATTATTAGATCTAGTTAGACGTAACAATAATCTTTTTAGTGAATATCATGGTCGACAAATTAGAAAAGAAATACAAAATCACGAATTTGAAAAATTATTAGTAAGGTTAGATGGTCTTGTCGAACTTTGTCAAAAAGACGGAGATACACAAAAAGAAGATGATATCAAAAATATTATCAAGCGAGTAAGAATGATTCTCTATAACGAAAACGAAAAAGGAGGGTAAAAATTAATACAAATGAAATCTAAGCACAAAAGACGAAATATTTTTAGTTTTTGTTTACTTTCTTTGTTAATGATTTGCGGTATAAGTTCTGTAATGTATGGAACAAATTCATATACAAAGGTTTATGCCTCTGGAAGAAGTCCAATTCATACACTTGCAGGAACAGAAAAGCATTCTCATGAAGTTAAAGCATCCATATGGAGTGATGCTACTAGTTATACTGAAAATTATTATAAAAATACTGGAATTCAAATCTATGGCACAACTAATTCAGGTAAAACAACAACTGGAGCTTCTGTTAATTTAGATTCAAGTTCATTTTATGTAGATTTTACAGGAGCTAATAGTTTATATGTGCCATCCAAAGCATTGGAGGGTATATGTTTAACTTTGTCATATTCATTTGAAATTTTTAATTCAGCAGGATATAGACAGTGGTATGCATCATTTAGTTCTAATGCTTTAGAAGTTCAAGAAACTCCATACACTTTAACTTATGACATTTATGGTAATAAATCCACTAAGATAGATTCTGATGGATTGTTAACACGTAACTTTACTCCTGGTGAATTAGGAAAAAGATTAGTCAATCTTTATGGAAATGATTTTACATGGAAAATAAGTAGAACGTATTATTGGTTAACAATGAATCCTAAAATGACAGTTTATATTAGCACATCTACGATAAATGGTTCTTTAATGATAGACACAACTAATCCTACGTTATCCGCTGTTGGTAATACTGATGGAAGGTCTATCGCTAATGGAAGTTATGTAAATCAACTTGTTAAATTTACAGCTTCTGATACTAATTTTTCTAAAATATATTATCAAAGTCCTAATTTAAGTTCATTTAGTTCAGTTTCAGTCAAAACATATACATCAACAGCCATTACTGGTTGGTGGACTGTATACTCAGAAGATAAAGTAGGAAATAGATCTAATGAATTTAAATTTTATTATGATGCTACTAAACCTGTTGGATCAATTAGTTCAGGTGGAACAACTGTTGCAAGCGGAAGTTATGTAAGTAAAAGTTTTTCATATATCGTTAATGACACAGGCTCAGGTTTAAAACAAATTTATTACAAATCACCAGTAAGTGGAAGTTATCAAACCTATGCTTCTGGAACAATTATTCCCGCAACTGCAGGTGATGGTTGGTATTATTTCTATGCTGTAGATAATGCAGGTAATCAATCAGATACATTAAAAGTTTACCTTGAAACTTCAGCACCACTTGTCGAAATATATCGAAATGGCTCTGTTGCATACTCATCAACCATTACAAAGTCAGAAACATATGACACAGGAATTTATATGAACATTAATGACATTATGAAGATTACTTATGAATCTTCATCTGGCAATGTCACTTCAAATTACAATTTAAATCAAAATATAACTATTGATAAATCTTATACAGCTAGTAGTTACACGATTACAATAACTACACCTACAGGAATTACTGCAAAATATATTTTTCATATAGTAGATGAAAAGCCTTATATAACTATTGGAAGTAAAAAATATACAAATAACGAAACAATCTATTTAAAAGAAGATAGTTATGTTAATTGGTATGATGATCCTAGTATAACTAATTCCGATAATACTGGTGTAAATATAATTTCTGATGGGGATATCAATTCAAATGAATTTATAAAATACTCATCTTCATCAGGTAAAAAACTTACTACATCAGCTAATACTGAAACAAAATATGTTTTAACACTTAATGATAGAGCAGGTAATGAATCTACATTTACAATTTACATTGATAAAAAAACTGTAGATGCTACTTGGATTTCCAAAGGTGATACTATTGAAAATGGTGGATATACAAATCAACCAGTTTATTTAGAAATATCTGAAAGAACTGCAACAGCCACCTACTCAAAAAATGGTGGTGAGTATCAAACATATACTTCAAATCAAAGTCTTTCAGAAGAAGGATCATATAGCATTATTGTAGTTGATAAAGCAGGTAATAAATCTACATTTACGATTAACATTGATTATACTGCTCCAACTGGAAAATTGTATGCGAATTATCAAGAGGTTCAAGATGGAACAGTTACAAATCAAAAAATATATTTTTCATGGGATGGAGATAATACTGCAACTGTTAATGAAAATGAATATGTTAAAAACACTGTAATTAGCGAAGATGGAACTTATGAATTTGTTCTTAAAGATAAAGCTGGTAATAGCAACACTTACCATATTCAAATAGATACTGAAAATCCAACATATAACAAGTATCAATTAGATAACAATAAAGACCACACTGTTGCTAAATGGTATAACGTAGAATTTGATGGAAAAATTAATTCATTCGCAAGTTATGAATCCGCACTTGAATTTGCTTCAAAAAAAGAATTTGAAAAATATGTAACTAAACTTGAACTTACAAATGTTGAAGATTTTACGCAATATCATCTTGTTGCTACTAAAGGAAATCCTCAAGACGAAGTTAAAGTTGGTTCATATTATCGATATAAATCACAAGCGAACGCTTCAAATGAATTATATTATTTTGATACTGATTTATTAAATGAAGTCATATCGCATTATGCTAAAAATTATATTTCTAAAGTAATTTACTACGATTTAAATGAAAACGAATATGGTGAATTAGCAGAAAATATGTATGACAATTTGTGGAATAATGATGATATTCAAGCGCCATGTGTTAATGGCTTTGTTTTTGAACAAGTAGACGCAAATGAAGTTTATGCCAAATTAGTTGGAAGCGAAGAAGAAAAAACAAAAGTTGAATTTGATATACCATTTGAAGAACAATTTGATACTACAGGATTATATGAAATTACTGAAATTGATAAAGCAGGAAATGTTACAACATATTATGTTTTCCTAGATTTATCAGCTCCAGAATTGGTTGTGGATGCTGAAGTATTTGGAACTGGTTCAAGTTCAGAAATGACTATAACAAAGGACAAGACTGAAGAAATAGGAACATATTATTATAAATCTTTTAATATTAAGTCAATTGTTGATAATGATTCATGGTCAATGATCATGATTGAAAATGATGGCGTAAAAACTTATTACTCTAATCAAGATGAACTACCTTCATTAAATGTAGGTGGAGAATATTTGATAACAATTTATGACCGTCTTGGAAATAGTTATAGTTTTACGGTTTACATTGTTGGCAATGAAGCAACAATTACATTTACACCAAATCAAACATTAACTGAATTTGATATAGATATTTCTTTAGAACAAGAATTTGATACTGTAGTTAGTCTTGAAATTTTTAAAGACGGACAAAAGTTAGAAGGCGTTTCAACAGATGTTTTGCACTACACATTTTCAAAGGATGGAGTATACAAAGTTGTAATTCGAGATAATTTCGGAAGAACAATAGAAAGAACATATGATTTTAATAAGTCATTACCTAATGGATCATTGTCAGTTGATAATGGTGGTAGAACAACTGATGAAGTTGTATTCACATATGATAATGAAAAATATTATGCAGAAATAACATTGAATGGTGAGAATTCAACAACTGATAGAGATGGTGAAATAAGAGTATCAGCAGATGGTTCCTACAAAATTAAACTTATAAATATTTCTGATGAAGATAACTTCAACGAATACACATTTACAATTGATAATTTAGCACCAAACATTGCATTAGATGGAGTTAACAATAATGAAACAACAAATAAAGATGTTGTTGTAAGTTGGACTGATAGTGATGTTGTAAGTAGCACCTACACAATTAATGGAGGTGGAGATGTCACTTTTGATAACAATACTAAATTTACTGAAGAAGGAATTTATGTAATTACAGTAGTTGATGATTTAGGAAATAGTTCAACTATAACATTTACAATCGATAAAACATTAGATTATGACATTTATGTTAATGATTTAGTTACAGCAGATGTTGATAGAACTAACCAAGAAGTAGTGATTGTAAATAATGAAAATCTAACATTATCGGTTACAAGAAATGGCTCTGAATATGAATATGAATTTGGTAATCCACTTACTGAAGAAGGAGTTTATTTATTTAAAGTATCTGATGATTATGGAAACACGATTTCTTTTCAAATAATTATTGATAAATCGGTTGACGCATATGTAACAACAGGTGATGGAATGATTTCAAATGATGGAGTAACAATTACATCTGGTGAAAAAGTAAATGTTATTGTGACAAAAGACGGACAAGAATATCAATATACAATTGGTGAAGAAATTACAGAAGAAGGATCTTATAAAGTTATCATTTATGATACTTACGGAAATGAAAAAACAATTTATTTTCAAATTGTAAACGGAACAAAAACGAAACTTGATTATACACTTGGAAGTAATGTTGAAATAGTATCCGTTACAAAAGATGGTGAAATCATTGAATGGAATTCTAACTATTTGAATTTTACTGAAGATGGAACTTATGTAGTTAAAGCAAAAGTAAATGGTGGTGAATATACATTTGAACTTTCACTTGATACAACCGCACCTGAAATAAGTTTAAACGGAATTGAAGATGGTGAAACGGCTAACGTCACAGTTACGATTACTGATATGACAGAAGATGGAACTATCGAAGTATATAAAAATGGGGAAATCATTGAATATAACTTAGGCGATGAAATTAAAGACTATGGTAGTTATGAAGTAAAGGTAACTGATGGACTTGGTAATACAAGAACATATTCATTTACTCTTGAATATCAAATGAATGGTTGGGCAATAGCACTAATCATTATTGGAGGAGTAATAATAACAGGACTTGTAGTGCTTATCATATTGAAAAAAAGAAGAGTATTTAAGAAATAAAAATTGGATGTGAAATGGATTTTTATTTAAAAAAAATGGAGGTTTTTATGGAGGTTTTACATCCATTGTAAACAGGATAAGGCGTGCGTCAGTTTGCTTCACGCAAATTGACCATCGCCAACTAGTTTCGGGACTGGGAAACCCAGCTCTCGATTGAAATATGTTTGTCTAATTATGACAGAAGGAGGAAATACATTTGAAAAATATTATTTTGGCAGTTGATTTAAATCCTATTATAGAGCCAATATTAGAAGTTCTTGATGCTATTCTATGGCCATTAATAGCCATAGTAGTTGCTGTAGGAACAATATATTGTGTTTTCTTAGGAATTAAGATTGCAAAATCAGATGAACAAAATTCCAGAGAAAAAGCAAAAAAGGATTTGATAGGAGCAATTATAGGATTTGTAATAATTTTCGTTCTAATTGTTGCCTTAAAAATTGCTGTTCCAATTCTTGAAGAGTGGGTAAAATCACAAGTTTAGGAGGCAACTAAATGATACTTGGAGAACTTATAGATGCTTTAATTGATTTGTTTTACAGCATTATTTATAAATTCTTTTCCAGTATATGTGTTCTTATAGATTTTATAAAAACTATTTTCTACAAATTATGTGGTATTGAAACTGTTGAAATTGCAGGTGAACAAACAGATTTATTATCAAATTTATTGAATTCTGATTCTATAAAAAGAGTATTTCTTACTATAACAATTATTGGCTTCATATTACTAACTATATTTACAATAATTGCAATAATTAAAAGCAATTATCAAGAAAAACAAAATTGGAAGACAGTAATGACAAAGGCATTTCATGGATTAATTATTATGTTTGTTATTCCAGCAATAATTATGGCTGGCGTAATACTCACCAATGTTGTTATGAGTTCCATAAATCAAGGTATGCAAGCCAGTTTAGTTAATGGCAATGGAACAATTGGAGGACAATTTTTAGTAACAATAGGAAGTAATTCGTTTACTGGAAATGCTGAAAATAGAGAACAAATAGAAGCAATGTTTATTTCAGGTCAATTAAATTACAATGACTTATCTATTGTTAAAACGTATTATGACATAACATCAATGAATTATGTGATTGGCTTAATTGGAGGTATTGTAATCCTCGTTATGTTTGTTATTTCATCAATAACATTTGTTCAAAGAATATTTGACATAGTATTGCTATATATAATTTCGCCTGTTTCGATATCAACAATACCATTAGATGAGGGAAATAGATTTAAAGTTTGGAAAGATATGCTTATATCAAAAGTCTTATCAGCTTATGGAATTATATTAGTAATGAATTTATTTTTCTTAATTATTCCACAAGTATATCAAATAAATTTCTTTAACAACAACTTTCATAATGGAATAGTTTACATCTTGTTTTTAATTGGTGGTAGTTTTGCTGTCACAAAAGCAAGTAGAGTAATATCTCAACTTTGTGGATCACCTGCAACTGGAGGCGAACTTGCCCAAATGATATATAACATTAGATCTGGTTTGGCATTAAGTAGAGCAACTACAGCAATGATTGGAGGAGTTGTTGGAGGTTTAATTGGTGGATCCGATTATAAGCAAATGCGTAAAAAAGGAAAATCAAGAGGAGAATCTGTTAATGCTTCTTTACATAGCACCCGCAACCAAAATGTTGTTCAAGAAGGACAAAAGAAAAATAAGGCAAAACAAGTTGTTGGAGCTCCTTTAAGACTTGCAACTATGCCAATAGGAATGTTAAGTGATTTATCAAAAGGTGGCTTAATACAAGTAGGAAAGAATTTTATTCCAAGATTGAAAAATGTTGTAGCAGGAGATTCGTTACTTAATAAAGCGGATGTAAAGAAAAAGGCAAAAACCAAAATTGACGAATCAGTTAAGAACACCACCAACACAAATACTGGAGGTGGTCGTAGCAATGATGAAACGACTAATAAAGAAAATAGTAGCACTATTAGTGATAGAACAAATGAAGACATTTTAAATAAAGATGAAAAAGAAAATGAAAGTTTATCTACAAATATTGAAAGCGAACGTGAATTCAAAGGTCCAGATTTGAAAGATGAAGGAAGTGAAGAAGGAGGCGAAAATAAAAAGTGAGAATTATACCAAAAACATCAAAAGTAAAATTAACATTTTACAAAGGTATGACTATTGGTGATTTTATAATCGGTTTCATAACGCTTATTATTTTAGCTATTACTGTATCAACTAATCTTCCATTTAAATGGTATTTAGCAATAGGCGAAGTGATTCTTGTAATTCCATTTTATATATCAATAGCAGGTGAAAGATTTTATGAATATATTGGATTCTTTTTTAAATATTTAGTGACTAAAAAATCTTATAAGAAAAATGCTAAAAAAAATAATGATGATATTACAGGAATCATTCCTTATAAATCAATTGAAAATGATGTGATTTTAAATCGTGATAATACTTATGTAGCAATTCTTGAAGTAAATCCTATAGATTTTAGATTGCTTAGTGTTGAAAAGCAAGATACTTATATCGATGGAGTCTTAGCTAGAGTATTAAATGGAATTAATTATGATAATGAATATTCAATTGTTAAATTAGAAAGACCGTTAATATTAGATGGAAATATTCAAGATGAATTAGATAGAATAGCTGATTTAATTGATGCTAATGAACGTAAAGATATAACTAAAATAGAACAAAAAGCTAGATTAGATTTAATTCAAGATCGTATAACATTAATTGATCAAATCAATAGTGGTGAAACGATTAATTATAGTAGATATTATTTATGTTTAACAGGTAAGAATTTGCTAGAAGTAAATGAAAGTATTGATAGAGCAAAATCAATTTTAAATTCAGGCGGAATTCAAGCAAATAGATTAAAAGAAAAAGAACTAGTGGCTTTCCTTAGATATTCTATTAATTCTGATTTTGATGAAAGATTACTAGATGATGTTTCACAATATGACGACTATATAATTCCAGAAAAGGTTAGTTTTGGTTTAGTTTCAACTAAACAAACTAAAAATACCTTAACTCATTTTGTGATAAATAACTACCCTTTGAAAGTTGGTAACGGATGGGGTGAAGGTCTATTTGATATGGAACATACTAAAGTTGTAATGAAACTAACGCCTGTTGAAAAATATAAAGCTATAAAAAGAATTGATAATGCGATTTTAGAACTTCAAACATCTAGTCAAAAGGATAAAGCAAGCGAGCAAATAGATAAAAATACTCACCTTGATACGCTTGAAGATTTACTAGTTGGCATTCAAACCGATAATGAAACATTATTTGATACTACTATAATCATTACTGTTTATGATGAATTAGGAAAAAATGTAAATAAGAAAAAAGTTAGAACAAGATTAAGAGAAATGGGCTTTGGATTTACAGAAATGTTAGGTAGACAGTATGAAGCATATATTTCATCAACATTGTCATCTATAAATAAAGTAAAAATTTCAAGAGGAATACAAACAAGCACATTATCGGCATGCTTTCCTTTTGTTTCAAATGCCATTATTGATAAAAAAGGAATTTTAATTGGAGAAAATAAATTGCCAGTTTTTATTGATTTATTCAAACGTGATGATGAACGTGTCAACTCTAATATGATTATTATTGGCAAACCAGGAAGCGGTAAATCATATGCTACAAAAACAATTATGTCAGGGCTTGCAAGTTGTAACACTAGAATCTTTGTATTAGATCCTGAAAATGAATATAACAATTTAGCTAAAAATCTTGGTGGAAAATCACTTGATGTTGCTAGTTCAAGTTATGGAATGATTAATCCATTTCAAATTATTAGTGGAATCGAAGATGAAGAAAATAGTTTTTTTGCTCATTTACAATTCTTAGAAGAGTTTTATAGATTAATACTTCCAGGCATTAATTCTGATTCACTTGAACTGCTTAATAAATTGACACAGGAATTATATGAAAGACATAACATAAATTCTAAAACAAATTTAAGATCTTTAAAAAATGAAGATTATCCTACATTTGATGATTTAAACATATTGGTTGAACAAAAACTTTCAATCGAAAGTGATGAATATATAAAAACTTGTTTAAAAGTATTAATCAATTATATTTCTAAATTTAAAACTGGAGGACGTAATTCTAATTTATGGAATGGACATACAAGTTTTTCGCCAAAAGAAAACTTTATTGCATTTAATTTTCAAAAACTTCTAGCAAATAAAAATGATGTAACTGCTAATGCACAAATGCTTTTAGTATTAAAATGGCTAGAAAACGAAGTAATTAAAAATAGAGAATACAATGTTCGACATAAAACGACAAGAAAAATTGTTGTTGCAATTGATGAAGCTCACTTGTTTATTGATGAAAAATATCCTGTTGCTTTAGATTTTATGTTCCAATTAGCTAAGCGTATCCGTAAATATGATGGAATGCTAATTATAATTACTCAAAATGTTAAAGATTTCGCAGGAACTCCTGATATTACAAGAAAATCATCGGCAATAATTAATGTTTCACAGTATTCATTAATATTTAGTTTAAGTCCTAATGATATGACAGAACTTTGTATGCTTTATGAAAATGCTGGTCAAATAAATGATGTTGAGAAAGATAGTATTGTTCATAATCCAAGAGGAAGAGCATTTCTTATTTCTAGTCCAAATAAACGATCTAATGTATCAATAATTGCTACTAAATTAACAGAAAACATGTTTACTATTGGAGAGTTAAATGAAGAAAATTAATTATGTAAATTCTGTTCAAAAAAGCGTTAATAGAGAATTTAATGATTTTAAAGAAAGTGAATTAAAAAAAACAAAAAACGAAATCTTCAATGATTATTACCAAATTTATTTTTATGAAGAAATGAGCAATTTTCTTATAAATAATGATGATTCGCTTTTAGATACATTACATTGGGAATGTTTAAATCAAGATAAAGGTAATATTCTTAATTTTATGTATCAATATTATTTAAAAAATGAATATGCAAGTATTAATAATTATGAAGATTTAACTGATTTGGTGGTTGAATATAATAATAAATTTCACCACAACATTTTAAATAAAGAAGCAATAGCTGAATAAGAGGAGGTTAATATTTGAATAACAATAATAAAAATTTTGAAGTTAAACCATATAGTAAAGAAGAAGTCGAAAAAATTCTAACAGAAATCGATAACAAACTTACTGAATTCATAAAATCTGATAAATATAAAGATGTTTTATTGGCTATGGGTAATTTAGGAAAATACTCATTTACTAATCAAATTTATATTTTACTTCAAAATCCAGATGCAGTAACAGTTAATGGTATGAAGCAATGGAATTATTTAGGCAGAAGTATTTTACCAGGTCAAAAAGCATTGAAAATTTTTTCACCACTAGTTACTAAAGAAGAAGTTCAATTAGCAGATAGTGACGGAAATTTAATTTTAGATGAGGATGGTAATCCTAAAACAAAGGAAGTAGAAAGAGTTAAGGGATTTAAACCATCATTTGTATTTGATATATCACAAACAAAGGGAAAAGATTTAGATGTTTTTAAATTTAATGAAAACATAACAGTTGAAGATAAAGAGTTAATTATTCAAGGTCTTTCTAATGTAGTTAATAATAAGGGATTTACCATAGAATATGCATCCGAAAAAGAACTTGGAAAAGGATGTTATGGTTTATGTGACTATGAGAATAAAAAAATCAAGCTTCTTGAAGGTATGAGTGATCTTCAAACTGTTTCAACGTTAGTTCATGAATGTGGACACGCATTAGCTCATAGTCCATACAGAGATATTTTTGATGGATTAACTGAACTTCCAAGTCGTGATATAAGAGAAGTTGAGGCTGAATCAATAGCCTGTGTTGTATGTTCACATTTAGGATTAGACACCGAAAATTTCAATTTTTCATACATTAGTGGTTGGGCTGATGGCGATATAAATAAATTTAGAAAAAATATGGTTAGGATAGGAATGTATTCTGGTGATTTAATTGAAGGAATTGATTCTGTATTTGCACAAGCAAAAAAAGAAAGGGAAGCAGTGAAGCCAGAGCAAGAAGCTGAAAGTTTTGTTGAGCCTATTATACAAGAGCCACAACCTATTAAACGAACAAAAAGAAAAGAGGCAGTTGCAGTCTAATGTTCGTATCTAAAAATATTCCTAAAGAATTAAAAGAATTACCACAATGGGTTTGTTATAGGACACAAAAAAATGGTAATAAAACAGTTAAATTTATGATTAGCCCAAATACTGGTTCTTTTGCTAAATCTAATGATTCAACTACGTGGGCTGATTATGATACAGCAAATAGATTTATGCTTAATCGCAGATTAGAAGGATTAGCTTTTGTTCTAACTGAGGGATATGTATTTATTGATATAGATCATTCAATTGATAATGAAGGAAACATGAGTGATTTAACTAAAAAAATACTTCAAGAATTACCTAATACTTATGCAGAAAAATCATGTAGTGGTAAAGGAGTTCATCTTATTTGTAAAGGCAAATTGCCTGAATACGCTCTTAAACGTAATGATTCAATAGGTTTAGAAATGTATGATACTAAAAGATTTGTATGCATAACAGGAGATGTTATTAATAATCAAACGGATATAAAAGATTATTCATGTAAAATTGTTGATTTTAATTACACATTTATTGGAAAGCGTCCACCTCGAATATTAAATCCAATTAAAACAGATATTCAATTTAGTGATAATGAATTAATTAATAAAATAAGGAATAGTAAAACACGATATAAATTTGAATCTTTGTATCGAGGCGATATTTCTGGATATGCATCACAAAGTAATGCTGATTATGCGTTTGTGCGAATATTAGCATTTTGGACTCAAGACAAAAATCAAATTGATTCCATAATGCGATCTAGTGGATTATTTCGAGAAAAATGGGATAGAAAAATTGGTGATTCAACCTATGGAGAAATCACAATTGATAATGCATTAAGAGATAATACAAAAACTTATAGATCTAAAAGTTATGAAATGTAGGAGGAACTATGAAAGAAAAAATTAAAGTTGTAATTAAAGAAGTTGATAAACCAGCGGAAATTAAGGAAATTTCAAATGATTATAAAACCTTTCAAAAAACAGTTGGTGGTCTTATTGATATGACACCACTACCTGGACACGATGATATAGACATTATTTGTAATGATGAATTTCTATACAACGGAAGTATGGCAAATATTATGATGCCTGAAAGAGATCATGTTTTATGTGGCAGTTTAATTTTTGCAGGTTTTAATGAAGAAGATGGTTCAACTATTGGACTTACAGATAAACAAGTAAAGTCAGTTATGGATTATATAGAAGAAAATAAAGTGTTTAGAATGGATCCATCTATGGCTTATTATGCAATGCAAGAAAAAAAATTGTTTAAACAAAATTCTAAAAGTAAAAAGAAGGAGATTTTTGCCGAATAATGGAGATTAGTGAGAACGGCATCATCTTGAAAATTGGATATGATGAATATCCAGAAAATCCTAGAAATTGGGATAATTTAGGAACAATGATTTGTTTTCATAGAAGATACTTTTTAGGAGATAAACACAATTATAAAAATTTTCAGGATTTCTTTGAAAGTAAGGAATACAAAAACTTTTATGTTTTAAGACCATTATTCTTATACGATCATAGTGGCTTATCTATATCTACTGAAAATTTTGTAGGAAAAGTTCCACATGCTGAATGGGATAGTATGCAGGTTGGATATATCTTTATTACTAAAGACGAAGTCAAGAAAAAAATAGGTCTTGAACCTACAAATGAAAATAAAGATAAAGTAATTAATATGTTAGAAAAGGAAGTAGAAACATATAACAACTATTTAGGTGGAAGCGTATATGAATATCAAGTATTAGACAATGAAAATAATGTTATTGATTCCTGTGGTGGTTTTAATGCAAGTAGCATAAATGAAGCTTTAACTATGATGAAAGATTATTCTTCTATAGAACACGAATATTTATTTAAAAAATTAGAAAAAGAACTTATCGGGGAAGCAACAATGTAGGAGAGTTAAATGAAAAACAGTGAAATTCAAAAAAGAATATTGCTAGTAATGCAAAAAACAAATAAAGAGTTTAGACAGTTTAGAAAAAATTGTCTTGATAATGGTGTTCAATATGCTTTTGATAATGCCTTAAAAATTGCTTTTTATAAAGAAATAAAAATTTATATTTTAAACGGAGTATTAAAAGAATCATATTACAATCAAATGTTTGAAATGGATAATATACTTGATACTCTTTGGGACAGATATAAACTTGGTGTAATTGATAAATGTGGAGATCATTTTTTAGAACAATTGTTGGATTTACATTTTAATAATTTGGAGCGTATTAAGAATAGAATTAAATAAAATTTACCATATTGATTCTCTAATAGGTATGAAGCAGATGATTGATGAAGGTATTAAGGTGGATTTAATATTAACAGATCCACCTTATGATATGCCTTCAACAAAAGCAGGTGGAAAAAGTGAATTGGCAAAAAGTATTCAAGGTGCATTTGATGAACTTAAAAATGCCAATTTAACGAATGGAATAACATACGAATTTTTAGATTTAATGGTTCAATTACAAGATAATATTAATATTTATATTTGGTGTAATTTGAAACAAATTAAATTTTACTTAGATTATTTCATTGATAAGCACAAATGTAAATGGGATGAAATTATCTGGTATAAAACAAATGCGATGCCTTGCTTTCATAATAAATATTTGACTGATAAAGAATATTGTTTGTATTTCAGAAAAGGTGGTTATTGTAATCCAGTTAATTATGAAACAGCTAAAACAGTATATTCATTGCCTATTAATATTTTAGATAAAAAGAAATATGGTCATCCAACAATAAAACCATTACCAATAATTAAAAATTTAATAATAAATTCTACTCATGAAGGTGATTTGATTTTAGATCCTTTTGCTGGAAGTGGCACAACATTAGTTGCTTCTAAGCAATTAGGAAGAAATTACATTGGATTTGAGATAGATGAAAAGTATGTCGATATATGTCGAAAGAGAATTAATGAGGAGGTCAGCATTTGAAGTATTTAATAAAAGGAAAATTATACTTGCCAATTAAAATGGGTGATCCTAGAGATTGGCATCAAAAGCCTGATGATGTTTGTCACGATTGTGGAGCAACATATGGTCAATATCATACTTTTGGCTGTGATACTGAAGTATGTCCATGTTGTGGTGGTCAACTTATATCTTGCGATTGCGGTGCAATTTATCAAGTCAACGGTAATATTTCTAAAAAGGCTTTAGCTGATTTATGTAAACTTCAAGTTATTCAAACAGAAGCAGAAGATTTAGAAATTAAAAATACAATAAGTAGAAATAAAATTAAGTATGACTCTAAGGGGCAATCAGGAAATATTTTCTTTATTTTAGCAAAAGTGAAACTTGTTATGAAACAAGAGGGACGAGAAGAATTATTTAAAAAATGTGAAGAGAGAGTGTATGCCTCTTCATCTTATAAAGAAGCTCTAAAAATTATAAATGAATATGTTCAATTAGAAGATGTTCATGTTGGGAAGGAGGAAGAAGCAGAATGATGTTAAAAAAAGTAAAAGTAACTTGTGATTTAAGACGTATTGGAAAGAATCTATATACAATTTTAGCTTATGTAAAACCAGCAATGATAAAAGCTAAAAAAGAAAAAAAGTATTATGAAATGTTTGATAAAGTCAACAAAAAATTATCATTTGACAAAGCAATGAAAGTTATTCGTAAATATGTCAAGTTTGTTGAACCACAAAAAGTAAAGGAGAAAGGAAATGCCAAATTGGGTTATTAATAAGCTTACAATAGAAGGCAACAATGCTGAAGAAATAATTAAAAGTCATACAACTAGTTTAGAAAATGGTGAGTTATTATTTGACTTTGAAACAATTGATCCAATGCCAAAGGATTTAAGCATAGAAAGAGGATCTAGAAGTTTTGATGGTTTTAAATTGCATATTGCAAAAATTAATCCTTTAATTCCTAATTTGGGAACTAGAGAAGATAAACTTCTTCCTTTTGATACATTCTTAAGAAAAATCTTCGGAATGTTTGGTAGAGATTGTATCGATAACATTCAACGATATATCCTTAAACCTACTGAAATTGAAGAATTAAAAAAGAAATATAATGAAGATTTTGATTCCGTTTTAGAACTTGGTGAAAAAGCCTTTACCAACAAAGAAAAATATGGTTGCACTGATTGGTATGATTGGCGTATGTGCAATTGGGGAACTAAGTGGAATGCATGCAATACATTTATTGGAATGGATAATCCTCATGTTGTTTATTTTGATACAGCTTGGAGTCCTTCTATTCCTATAGTAGAAAAATTTGCAAAAATGCATCCTGAACTTAAAATAACTCATGAATATGCTGAAGAACAAATTGGATTATATTGTGGCAAACATGAATATGAAAACGGGGAAATAGTAAATCGTAATGATTATAAGGAATTTTCAAAAGAAGCTTATGAATTAAGTTTTGAGTTGTGGGGCGGAGAAGAACTCTATCGCTTTGACGAAAAATTAAATAATTATGTTTATATAGATGATGATGGTGATCCAAATTCTGAAATGGAGTGATTAATTTTTAAAAAGTTAAAATCAAAAATATTAATTTTATTAATGATACTAATCTTTTCTAACTTTGTGATTAATACATCTTATATCTATAAATATCAAAATAATATTGTTTGTATAAATGACGAAAATGCCTTCTGTAAGAGTTTGAAAGAAAAAAACATTGATATTTATATTTCAAATGCTTCAGTAAGGGTTACTAATTGTTATTTATTAAATAGAAAAGAACGTTTCAAAATTTTGATTATAATAAAAAATCACCTCATTAAAAATGGGGTGACAGTTAATAGAAGTATTAATAATCTTGAAGCAGAATTAAAATTACATGCTGTTTTATATAATTTTGGAATGTTTGTAAATCATACAAAAGATGCCGATTTGGAATTCTTTGGAGATAGCAGGTGGCAAATAAGAAGTGCTACTATATTCTTTCAAATTCTTGGTATATAACATTTTACAATTTCATAAATTGTTTTAGGACAAAAAAAATAGGCTTAAGCCTATTTCTGAAGATTAACTATATAGTCGATATGTTCTTTAAAAGAAGGATCAGAACGGTATTTATCTACTAATGTTTTGAATTCAATACTGCTAGCATATAGTTTAAGTAATTCAATTTCATCACTTGATAAATCACCATTATTCGCAGATAAACCAAATAATTCAAATATAGTAACGTTGATATGCTCACACAATGGAAGTAATAAATCAATATCAGGAGAACAAATACCATTTGCCCATCTCTTAACTGATGTATCTGATACGCCTAATGCTTTAGCAAATTTTACATACGATTCATTAGTTGATTCAAGATAGTCCTTTATGCATTTTTGAATATTATCTTTTGCTGAGATTTTAGTATTATCACTCATTTTGCTCACCTCAGATAATATTTTACCACATAGTCTGATTTTTTGCAATTAATTAGACTATATTAGTTGATTTTTATTTAAAAATAGACTATAATAGTATCGTAATAATTATAAGCCCATACTATTTTAGTCTAATATAGGAGGGTTGATTATCGAAAATAAATTAGAAAAAAGTGATTTTTATTCTGAAAAAGAGAAAATCACCAATCATGATTCAAGTTTTATTGAATCTGATATGAAAATTGTGGAATTAGATGGTCAAATCTTTAGAGTGAAGAAAATTTTTGCTACCGAAGGTAGAACCATTTTAGAAGGTGTAGTTAGTATGTTGCTAGATAGAATGGAGAATCAAGATAAGATAGGACATGCATAATTAATAAATTCTAATTAACACAAAAAGGAGGTGAAAAGATGCGTCTATTCGGAACATATACAGCTATCTATTGTAGATTATCAAGAGATGATGGTAATGTTGATGAAAGTCAATCAATACAATCACAAAAAGAAGTATTAACCGATTATGTTAATAATCAAGGATGGAAAATAGTTGATTATTATGTCGATGATGGATATAGCGGAACCGATTTTAATAGACCATCTTTTCAAAGACTCTTAAATGATATTGAAGCAGGAAGAATTAATATTGTTGTTACTAAAGATTTATCAAGATTAGGTCGTAATTATATTCAAACTGGTTATTATACGGAAGAATATTTTCCGAGTCATCAAGTAAGATATATTGCTGTAAATGATAATTTTGATACATTTAATGAAGATAATAATGATTTTGTTCCTTTTAAAAACATTATTAACGAATGGTATGCTAAAGATATTTCTAAAAAAATCCGTTTTACATTAGATAATAAAGCTAAAAATGGTGAGCCTAGAAATACTGTATTTCCAATATTTGGATATGCCTATAATGCAAATTATGAACGTATTCCAGATTCTGAAACGGCACCAATTGTTAAAATGATTTTTGAAGAATATATTAAATCAGGATCATCAACTAAAGTTGCAAGATTACTTAAAGAAAGGAAAATAAAAATACCTTCTTATTATAACGCTGTTAAATATGGTTATAACAAAGAGAAGGTAATGAAATTATCTGATGAAGAATTAATAACTTGGAAAACTGATGTAATAAGAGATATTATAGCTAGAAATGATTATCTTGGAACTTACACTACAGCACGATCTAAATCAAAAAATTATAAAACCAAAAAACGCTATGAAAACGAAAATGCTTATGTGTTTGAAAATAGATATGAACCTTTAATTGATAAAGACACTTGGGAAAAAGCAAATAAAATTTTAAAAAGAACAAGAGCAGGTTTAATACCACTTGAAGATAACATATACAAAGGATTAGTCATGTGTGCGGATTGTGGACGAGTTATGAAATATGATCGTAAAAAGAATCCAGCATCTAAAGAATTTAATTTTTTGCGATATTATTGTGCTAATAAAGATTGCAAAGAAAATAATAGTATTCAAAAAAAATATTTAAATCAAATTGTAAAAGATGAAATATTAAATCTAAAAGATATTATTCTTTCTCATAAAGATGAATTTATTGAATTTGTTAATCAATATGATAAAAAAGGTCGAAAAATAGAAACAGATGTCGAAAAGGATTTACACGTTTATCAAAATAAAAATGACGAAATCGATAAATATATAATGCAATTATTTGAACAAAACGTTAAAGGTAATATTCCAAAATCGACATTCGAAATGATGATGACAAAATATAATAAAGAAAAAAAGTTTATCGAAGAACAGTTAAAACAACTTACTAAATTAGAACAACAACAACTTATAATAGAAGATTACGAAGCAAAAATTAATAAATTAATTGCGTTATTAGAATCAATTAATGAATCAAATGTATTGGAATATGATATTATCCACTCGATTATTAATTATATTACGATTTCCTCAAGGAATCTCGAAAATTATCAAAGAAAACATGTATATAATGTAACAATTGTTTTTTCTGTGCTAGACGCAATGATTAAGGAGTTTATGAAAAACATATGAAGAAACTAGGAGCAATTTACGCAAGATTATCACGTGAAGATGAAGATAAAATTGATGGCAATAAAGATTCAAGAAGTATTGAAAATCAAATAAAGGCTTTAACCAATTATGCAAATGAAAATGATATTGAAATCACTAAGATCTATTATGATGATGGATATAGTGGAGGTAATTTAAATCGACCAGGTTTTCAAGAAATGCTAAATGATGTTTTCGACCATAAATTTAATATTTTACTGATTAAAGATATTTCACGTTTAGGTAGAGTTATGCATCAAGTTGGAGATTTAATTGAACATATTTTTCCTGATAATAATGTTAGAGTAATATCACTTAATGATAATTATGATAGTGAAAATTATGATGGTGAATCTATCGTTTTAAGAAATTTTTTAAATTCATTTTATCTGAAAGATTTTAAAAAGAAATGTCGTAAATCGTTAGAAAGACGAGCCAAAACAAAACATTTAAATTATTATCCAAAATATGGATATCGTTTTGATGAAGAAAAAAAGGAACAAATTGATCCTTATTCTTCAAAAATTGTTAAACAAATTTTTCTCTATGCATCAGAAGGTAAAACAACACCTCAAATTGCTAAATTATTAAATGAAGCTGGAATACTTACACGCTCTCATTATGCAGTAGAAGTGTTAGGAATGAAGCCATTAAATAAAAATCCATCTAATCAATGGAATGGTGCAAAAGTATGGGAAATTATTAGAGATTATGAATATTGTGGGCATTCTCTTAATTTACTAAAGAAAGAAGAGCCACCTATTCTAATTAGAAATACTCATTATGCAATTATTAGTGAAGAATTATTCAAAAAAGCAAATGACCAAATATTATCTAGGAATAAAAAAGCAACAAACATAAATCATCTAGGCTCGATTTTAAAGGATGCAATATCGGGTAAAAGTATGTCATATTATAGTAAAAATAAAGAGGCTTTTTATTATAGTAAAGGTTGTGGATATTCAATTAATGCGAAGGCAGTTCATTCTTTGTTATACAATGAAGTTTTAGAATTAATAAAAAATTGTGCTGAAAATAGTAATGCTATAAAAGAACTTTACAAAAAGAGAATTTTTAAAACTCAATTATGTGATAGACAAGCCTTAGAATTTAAACTTACTTCCATGAATGAAGAATATTCAAGACTAATTCAAGATTTTTTTGATCAAAAAATTACACAAGCAAAATTTGATTATAAATCAAAAGAATTAGTTGATAAAATTACTAATATTGAGAAGCAATTAAAAGAATATAATAATTACGAAGCACAAGTTACAATCTATGAAAATAAATTTTTAAAATTTATAGATTCATTAGAAGAACAACCTGATGATGAAATTGATTTAATTAAAATGGTGATTTCCAAAGTTTTAATAAGTAAGCCAAAAGGACAAAAAGAAATAGATATGACAATAATTTATAAATTTGAAGAAATATAAAACTCCCTTGAAAAAAATTTTTAGAACTATAGTAGAGGTAGACAATCTTAATTATATAAATTTAATGCACTTAAAAATTTTAGGTGCATTTTTAACTAAAAACCTATTCAAAAAACACTAATTATAGTGCTTAATCGGGTAAGAGAGGAACTGGTCAAATTGCTGAAAACGGACATTATGTAGATGGTAAATATCTATTATCATTTATCGCGGGAGCACCAATGAATGATCCAAAAATAGTTTGTTATATTTCTATAAAAGAAGCAAAAAATACCATCCAATATGGTGGCACAACAGTAGGACCTATTATGGCAAGAGTTATTCATGACTCATTAAAAGCATTAAATGTAAAAAAGCAAGTAAGCGATGTTGAAAGAACATATACTTTTATGGATCCAAAAGTCTATCCTTTAGATAATTATATTGGAAAAAAGAAAAAAGAAGTTAAATCACCATATTTTACTTTTGTCTTTAAAGGTGAAGGAGATACTGTAATTGATCAAATGCCTAGAGTTGGTGAACTACTTGAAGAAAATAGTGTTGTTTTAATTCAATTAGGTAATAGTTAATTGCTTTTTAAATTGACAATGATTTCAAGAAATGTTAAAGGAAGTTTTTAACTATAAATTTAATATTTTATTGATTAATTATATTTCATGCCTAAAAGAATTTAATAAATTAAGAAGTACAAGTTTAATATATGAAAAAAATTTATGATATTTATTGAATAATTAAAAGAAATTCAGATGAAGAAATAGTTTTAATAAGTAAACCAAAAGGATAAAAATAAATAGATATGACGATAATTAATGTATTTTGTACCTTAAAAAAATGAATCTAAAATTACCAATATAGTTTTGAGGTATTGTTAAACAAAAAGATTTAAAAATAATTAATATTATCATTATTTATAAATAAAACTCGCTTGAAAAAGTTTTATTTTTTGTAAAAAGTCGCTTGAAAAAGTTTAATATTTTACAAAAACTCCCTTAAAAAAGTTTTAAGAATGTGATATACTATTTATGAAAAAGAATATAGGTTACAAATTATGTTAAAAAGAAAAATTGAAAAAGTGTTAAAAGAATGGAAAAAAACGCCTAATAAATGTCCTCTTATCATTAAAGGACAAAGACAATGTGGTAAAACTTTTTCTGTTCTAAAGTTTGCAAAAGAAAATTACAAACACGTTGTTTATTTGAATTTCATAGAAAATCCTAACTACGCTGCCATTTTTAATGGCTCACTTGAAGTGGATAATCTTATTATTATGATGTCAACTCTTCTTGGTGAAGAGACTATTTTTGAGCCTCATGAAACAATCATTATTTTTGATGAAATACAGGACTGTCCAGAAGCTCGAACCTCTTTAAAATTTTTTAATAATGATGGTAGATTTGATGTTATTTGCACTGGATCATTTCTTGGTGTTAAAGGCTATGGCAAGCAACCTAAATCTGTTCCTGTTGGCTCAGAGATGATTATTGAAATGCGACCACTTGATTTTGAAGAATTTCTTTGGGCCAATTCTATAAGTGAAAAGATTATTGATAAATTGAATGAGTGTTTACAAACCGTAACACCTGTACCTAAAGCTTTACACAATAAAATGTTTGAACTGATGCTTCAATATACGGTTGTAGGTGGAATGCCAGCAGTAGTACAAAAATTTATTGATACAAGGCAAATGAACTTAGTTTTAGCACTTCAACACAATATCATCAATTCTTATGAGGATGATATGGTAAAATATGCTAATGATAAGGATAAACCACTTATTAGAGAATGTTTTCAATCGATTCCTAAGCAACTTAGTAAAAAAAATAAAAAGTTTCAATACTCTATGGTAAAGAAGAATGCTACTGCAGGAAAATTTATGGGAAGTTTACAATGGATTGAGGATGCTGGAATTATTACCCGTTGTTATAATCTTGAACTTCCTGAACTTCCGCTTGATGGCAATGCTATGCAAAATGTTTTTAAGGTTTACATGAGTGATACAGGATTATTTGTAAGCATGTTAGAAAATGGCACACAGTATGATATTTTGCAAGGTAATCTTTATGGTTATAAAGGTGCAATATTTGAAAATCTAATCGCGGATATCTTTGTGAAGATGGGTAGAAAGTTATATTATTATCATAAAGATTCGGGACTTGAAATTGACTTTGTTACAAGATATAAAGGCGAATGCTATCTTGTAGAAGTTAAAGCTACCACAGGTAATACTAAAAGTGCGAAAACCATTCTTGCTCATAAAGAAAAATATCACGTAGCTGGTGTAATTAAACTTGGATATTATAATATTTATAAAGTAGACAAAATATTTACTATTCCACTTTATCTTGGATTCCTTTTAAGAGAATATTAAACTCTTTATTAAATTTAAAAATAATCTAATTATATAATATTAATTAAATGCACTAAAATATAACTATTCATTTATTTTTCTTTGACTTTTAATTATAAAATATACAAAAGCATAAATTAAGCCATTGATCATTAAAGTTATAAAAGCACTAGCGAAGTTCATTTGTATAGGATAAATTTTATATTTTAAAGAATTTGTTAATATTTCTAATATTTTAAAACTTATTATAAAAGAAATAATATAGGCTAATACTTGATAAATCAAAAAAGGAAGAGTAAAGAAAAATGTATTTTTATTATGAGATAAATAACTTTTTAAAATTCTGATATTATCTTTATTTTTCTTTTTAAAAGAAACAGCATAAATATAAATAATAGATAATTCCACGACTAAAAATAATAGAAATATAATTAGATAAAACCAATAATCTTTATAATATTTATTTTTAAAATTATATAAATTATGTATTGAATATTCTCCAGATTCATATAGATTATAAACTTCTAAATTATTGTCAAATAAATAATTAACATATTCTTTGCGATTAGAATCATTTATATATACAAAAGGATTATCTAAATATGATATACACTTACTAATTTTAGCAAAATTATTTTCTGATATTATTACTTCATTTGCTTCAAGTAAAGAAGCAAATGATTCATCGTGATATAGTTTTGTTTTCGAAGAAAATACATTATTTAAATCAGGGAAAAAGTTTTCATACATTTTTAGATCGTAATTATCAAAATTGAAGAATCGAACATTTTGTTCTACCTTAAAAGGTAAAAGCTGATTAGAAATATATATTGAATTATCATCAATTTCATAAGGTAATTTTACATCATATTTTGCTTCAAATAATGATGGAGAAATATATGCTATGCGACTATTCGTGGAAAAGAATTCTTTTAAACCATTTTTAGTGTCAAAACGCATTTTCTCGTTTTCCCAAATTCCGCAGGAAAGAGTAATGGAATCAGAAAATTTTAAATTATTATAATCCTTGATATTTATTAAAGGTAAGGTTTCAAATGGAATATTATAATCAATTTCATAAGGCATTAAAATTGATGTGTTAAATGAATTAAACTTAATCAAAACTTTGTCATCTATTATTTTTGAATTATTATATTCTTTTTTTGATAATTTAATTTTTCCATTAGGCTTACCATATTTTGAAACAATAAGATAAGAACTGGTTCCATAATATTTTATATCAAATGTTTCTTCAACTTTTTTTATTTCTTCACGTGTTAAACTTGGATCTGAAAGAAAATTAACTGATGTGTTAATATTAATTCCATCAATATAGATATTTTCATACTCAAGACAAAAAGAATAATATCCTGAATTAATACTATTTTCAAATGCGTTTTTAAAAGAATAAGTTCCTGCACTTGTAAAAGAAAAAATAAGTGAATTAAATAAAGATAAAATTAATAACATTAAAATCGAAACTAATTTTTGTTTCTTAATAAATTTTTGGATTAAAGTAAATAGACTTTTCTTTTCTTTATTCTTATTAAATTCTTCAAATTTATCATTATTATTAGCTTTAAAAGATAAAGAAATTTTTTTGTTTTTTATTAAGATAACATTATTATAATAATCAATTATTCTTTGGTCATGAGAAATTATTATTACTAAGTGATTTTTTGATATTTCATCTATTTTTTCGATTAATAAATTAGTATTTTTAGTATCTAAAAAGTCTGAACATTCATCAAGCAATAAGATCTTTTTATTCTCATTTAAAGCCCTTTGCAAAGAAATAAGAATTTTTTCACCAGTTGATAGTTGATTAATTGTTCTTTTTGCATAAGAATTGTTAAGAAGTGTCAAATCATCTGCTTTTTGATTTTTTAATATTTTATCTAATGATGCATTATCTTCAGCATTTAAAAAATCAATAAAATTGTTTTCTTGAGAAATATAAGAAATATTATTTTTTAATATTTGAATTTTCTCAATTTTTATCGACTTTTCTAAAATAATATCTTGAATTTTGATATTACCAGATTGCAGTTTTAATTCACCAATAAGAATTTTAAATAATGTAGATTTACCAATTCCATTGTCCCCTCTTAATAAAAAGACACCATTTGAAGGAATTGAACATGAGGCATTATCAAAAATAACATGATCGCCATAACTAAAAGAAATATTATTTATGTAAATCATTTAATTTTCCTCCACGCATTTCAAATATTGGAAGTTTATATTCATTTAAAATACGAAAATCATGAGTTACAAAAATAACTAATTTATTTTGTGATAGACTAATTAATTTTTCCATTACTTTTTTCGTATTATTTTCATCTAATTGACTTGTTATTTCATCTAAAAGAAGAATTTTTTTTGGTGAATTTATTGCTTTAGTTAAAGCAATTAGTATTTCTTCTCCACCACTTATTTCCGAAATACTTTTTGTTAAATCTAAATGCTTTATTAACTCATCATCAACTAAATTATTTTAAAAGCATAAATTTTCTTTGATATTAAAAAAGGATAATAAATTTCTTCTTGGTTTAATATAGATTATGTTATGCTCTCTAAATTTATCTTGGTTCTTTTTTGATAAAGAAGAAATACAATTATTATTAAAAATAACATTTCCATTAAAGTCTTTATCAATAAAAGATATTATGTTCAGAAGTGTTGTTTTTCCACTTCCATTATAACCACGTATTAAAAATAAACCAAAATCAGGAAATTTAAAATTAAGTTTTTCTAGAACAATATTATTACCATATTTTTTTGTAATATCCATTAATTCAATCATCTTAATACATCCTTTTTTAATTGTTTTTGTAAATATATTGTCGCAGCTAATATAGCAATAAATGTAAAAGTTAATATTATTCTCCACATAATTAAGACATTATATCCAATTCCAATATATAATTGCGATGAATAATATGTATTATATATATTTAAATAAGTTAAATTAATTATAAAAGTTAAAGCACAAGAAAATAAATATCCTAATAAAGGTATTAAAAACGTGAATAAAATAATTCTTGTTTTTGATTTTCCATATATATAAAGTAAACGATAATCCTCAATATTTTTTTCAACAAATGAAATAAATATTAAAAAATAAATTATAAACATTGCTAAAGCAAAAAGAACAGATACTTTTTCTAATTGAATTTCTGTTTCTTTAATATCATCTACAGCCCTTTCAAAATATTGAAAATCACCATAGTAGGCAATAAGTGAATTATATCGATTATTTAAATCAAAATATTTACAAACATTATTTATGTTTTTATCATTAACAACAATTCCATAGTAACGGACTAATTTAAATGAATCATTGCCATATAAATATTTTTTTGAAACAAAAACACCAGGAATATCAGAAAAATGATTTTTGTTAACCTTTATTGGTGGTAAATCTTTTTTATCATCATTTATTCTTTGAGCATATATATGTACTTCATTTGGATAATTATTATAAACATAAGTTGCATAATCCATGATACATTCATCTTCATATTCAAAATCTTCAACATAAAAGATAGGTATATCACGAACATACGTATAATATTGATTTTGCAAATCACTATTTCCTGCATCAATTATGTCTTTACCAAAAAGATTTTGGTAATATTCTTTTTCATGTGCATCGCTATCAACTAAATATATTTCACCTTTTTGAACAACTTTTTGAATGCTTTTCTCCACATTCAAATCAATGTGCATAATAATACAATTAGTCAAAGAAAAAATAATTGTATTAATAAGTACAAAAATGATTAAAAAATTTATATTTTTTTTGCAATATTTTTTTATCATTTTTTCACTTCCTATTGTTTTAAAGAGCTATTTTTAAATTTAAAAATAGCTCATAATAATTTTAATTTAAAGTATAAGTTTTATTACTTAACATTAGCTTCATTTAATTTGTAGCTTTCTAAATTATTTTAAAATATTTTTTAATTTTATTCAAGTTTTTGAATTCAAATGATAACAATTAATTTAGTTTTAAGTGAAAAAATTTTTATTCAAATAAAAGTATGTTAATAAAAAAATTCTACTTTAGTAGAAATCTATTTTAAAATGCATTAAAATCATTGATTTTAAAGTAAAAACTTTAGAATAATTTAAGCGACAATTATTAATAAAATTGCAAAATACTGTAATTTAATTCCTAAAGTTTTTGTTATTTTAAGTGGTAATTTATACGATAAAAAACTAAAAATATTATTAAATTTTTTCTAATATTGCAAAACAAAATATGTTAATAAAACATACATTATGTAAAAAAATTGACATATCATGATATAATTATAAAAGAAAAATGAATTAGATAAAAGCGTGGTAAATATTATGCAATGCATTAAAGATAGTATTAAAAATATAAATATTGTTATTGGTTGTCCTATAGGATGTCCCTATTGCTATGCAAGAATGAATAATAATCGATTTCATGCTATAGATGATTTTAATAAACCTGAATTTTTTGAAAGCAAGTTAAAAATGTTAGATAACAAAAAATATGGAGCTTTTCTATTAACAGGACAAAGCGATTTATCTAATTGGAATAATGAATGGTTAAATAAAGTGTTTAATAAAATGAAAGAAAATAAAGAAACACAATATATTTTCTTAACTAAAAAACCTGAAAACATTAAATTAAGTTCTACTCCTGATAATGGTTGGTTTGGTGTTACTATTACTTCCTCAAAAGAAAAATATAGAATAAATGAGCTTAGAAATAATATCAAAGCCAAGCATTATCATTTAACTTTTGAACCAATGTTTGATGATGTAGGAAAACTTGATTTAACTGATATATCTTGGATAGTTATAGGAACGGAAACGGGGAAAAGAAAAAATAAAGGAACTACTAAAAAAGAATGGATAGAAAATATCTTTAATCAAGCAAAAAAGAAAAATATCCCTGTATTCATGAAAGAAGATTTGCTGGGAATATTAAAAGAAGAAGAAATGATACAAGAATTTCCTAAAGAATTTATAGGTATAAAATGATAGATTTGAAAAACGTAATAATAAACGAAAAGAAAGTAGATACAGTTTTAACTAAATCAAATTTACCAATTGCAGGATATTCAATAAATCCTTATGTTGGTTGTCCTTTTGGATGTAAATATTGTTATGCAACATTTATGAAAAGATTTACTAATCACAAAGAAGATTGGGGAACGTTTTTAGATGTTAAAATGTGGGATAAAATAAAAAATCCTGAAAAGTATAATGGACAAACAATGATAATTGGATCAGTTACGGATGGGTATAACTATTTTGAAGGAAAATATAAAAGAACAAGAACATTTTTAGAAGAAATGCAAGGTAGTGGAATCAATTTAATTATTACTACAAAATCAAATTTAGTAACTAGAGATATCGATTTAATAAAAACATATCCTAATCCTTTAGTAGCGTGGTCAATCAATACTCTAAATGAAGATTTTAAAAATGATATGGATGATGCTCCGTCCATCAAATCAAGAATAAATGCTATTAAAAAGGTGCATGAAGCAGGTATAAGAACAGCATGTTTTATTTCACCAATATTTCCAGGATTAACCGATGTTTTTGAGATTATCGAAGAAATCAAAGATTTTTGTGATTATATATGGCTTGAAAACCTTAATTTAAGAGGTACATTCAAACCAACGATTATAAATTATATAAATGAAAAATATCCCAAATTAAAAGAACTATATAGTCAAATATACACTAAAAAGAATTTAACTTATTGGGAAGATTTAGATAAAAAAGTAGAAGAATATGCAAATAAAAATAGCTTTATGTATGTAATAGATGAAGAACCATTTTTAAAAAATCCTACAGGTAAACCTATTATTATCAATTATTTTTATCATGAAAAAATTAGGCAATCTTCAAAAACAAAAAGTAAATAAATAATAATTTAAAAGAAAGATATATATATGAAAGTAGTGACTTTATGTGGAAGCATGAAATTTGCAAAACAAATGCAAAAAATAGCTTTAGATCTTGAAGTAAATAATGGTTATTGTGTTCTTATACCAATTTGTGAAAAAATAATTCAACTGAGTACTAAAGAAAAAGAAAAATTAACAAAAGCACATTTAAGAAAAATTTATATTTCTGATGGAATATATGTCGTAAATATAGGTGGTTATATTGGAGAATCTGTTTTAAAAGAAATTGACTTTGCCAAAAAACATAATAAAAAAATTTTATATCATGAAAAAATCAAATAGTCTTAAAAATAAGATTTTAATAAAGAAAATTTATTCACTTTTTTTAATGTCCATCAAGATTTAAGTATCTTATTCTTTCGCAAGGTCAGAAATCAAAAAATAAAAAATTCGCGCTTTAATAAATTGCATTAAAGCATGTTATAATGAGTTGTCGACAATTTGTCGACAACTGAAACTTACACGCATAATAAATAATTTAAGCAAAAATAAACCGAAAATATTATCATTTATTTACAATTGATTTTTATTTATTTTATTGAATGAATTTGCTTTGATATTTTGTATGTTTTTTCTAATTTTATAACAAATAAAATATGCAACCTAATCCCCCAGAAATTATCAAAAGTAATATCGGAGAAAAATATTTTTTGCGAATAAGGTAAAACAATATGGAAACGGCGAAGATAATTCCAAATATAATTAAAGATTTCCAATCAAATGATATGGAACTATTAATGGTTTGTAAATTAAAAATTATCTTTAAGAATAGTATAACAGATGTAGCTAGAACAAGACTTGTAATCGCAGGACGAATCCCATTCAGTGTAGCTTGTACACCTGCAAATTTAAAAAATTTTTTTAATAAAGCTGCAATTAATATGATGATAATTAATGATGGAAGAACAACACCAATGGTAGCGACAAATGCTCCTAAAAAACCGCCCTTAGATGAACCGATAAAGGTTGCTATATTCACTGCAATCGGTCCAGGTGAACTTTCTGCAACAGCAATAAAATTGATTAACTCTTCTTCTGTAAGCCATGTGTTTGATAAAACTTCATCGCGAATTAGTGATATCATTCCGTATCCACCACCAAATGAAAGAGCACCAATTTTTAAAAAAACAAGAAATAATTTAAGATAAATCATTTTTTTCATCATCCTTTTTGAAATTTTTTATTTTATTTATAAGGAAAATCATAAGTCCAATGCTAGCACTTATTAAAATGTAAAATATTGAAGAAAAGTTAACGGCAAATATAGAAAACAAAATCATGCAGATAAATGTAGCAATTACAATGAAAATATTTGTAATAGTTTTTGGTAATTTAATTAGCATTTTGATTCCTGATGAGAGAATTAAAAAAATGACACCAACTTGAATTCCTTTAAAAGCTGCTGCGACCCATTTGATTTTTAAAAAGGCATCGAAAAATAGTGAAATTAAATATATGATTACAAAGGAAGGAATACATACACCAACTGTTGAAACAACTGAACCTAATATGCCACCTTGTTTGTATCCAATAAATGTTGCTGAATTAATTGCAATCGGTCCTGGTGTAGATTCTGCAATTGCTATCATATCTGAAAATTCGTTATTATCTATCCAATGTCGTTTGCTTACAAACTCATTTTCAAGCAAGGCAATCATTGCGTAACCACCTCCGAAAGTGAATAAACCGATTTTCATCATAATAAAAAATAATTTAAGTAGTTTTTTTATTTTTTCTTTCATATAAATTCCTCAATATAAAATAACTTCCGATGCCTACGATTACCATAATAATCGACCAAAACTGTGATGGTGATATGCCAATGATAAATTGTCCTCTATCATCACCACGCAAAAATTCAATAAAAAAGCGGAACACTCCATAAAAAATCAAATATAGGCTCATATTATAGCGAAAATGTTTTCTTAATAGTAAGTAGGAAAATAGAGCAAACAAGAAGAACAAGAACGCCGCTTCGAATAATTGTGTTGGATATACGGGATTAGGCAAATTAGGAAATTTAACGCCCCAAAAGGAATTTGTTTCTTTACCATAGCAACATCCTGCAAAAAAACAACCGATGCGTCCAAATGCGTGAGCTATTGTTATGCAACATGGAAAAATTGAAATAACATCCAAAAGTTTTGTGTTATATTTTTTTAAGAAGATAGCATACACAATCATAAAACAACAGACTCCGCCTATTAAACCACCTATAAATGTCATACCACTTCCAAAATGAAAGCCAGCTTGTGGATCTTGAATAAAATTGTAAGTCGCTTGAAATAACATTGCTGTTAAAAAGCCAATCAAAATAGAAAAAATCCCGTTGTTAAATAAGAAATCTAGAAATTGTTGTTCTACATTTTGCTTTTTTGCATAAAAATATAAAACAAAAAACGCTACAATTAAGCCTAGTCCAATCATAAGACCATACAAATGTACAAATCCAAATATTGCTTCTGGAAACATAAATTTTACCACTCTCCATATATGTTTATCGCTACTTATTATATTATTTGACATAATATAAGTAAAATAGTATAATCTTATAATGTTTATAAGCAAAGGATTATGATATGACAATACGACATTTGAAAACATTTATAGCTGTTTGTGATTATGGTGGTATTACTAAAGCTGCTGCAGCACTGCACGTTGCTCAGCCAGCAGTTAGTCAAACTATTGCGGAAATTGAAAAATATTATGATGTTATTCTTTTCAAAAGAATAAATCAAAGACTAATATTAACTGATTATGGAAAAGAATTACTTCTTAAAGCAAAAGAAACTATAGCATCTTTTGATGAATTTGAAACTTTTGCTTTGGAATATAAAGATTATGCAAAATTAGAAATTGGCTCGTCTCTTACAATAGGTAAATTATATATACCAGAAATAGTAAATAAGTTGAAAAAACAAATTCCACAAATTCAATTATCAATTATCATTGACCAAACATTTCAAATTGAAGAAAGACTTGTAAATGGGAATCTCGACTTTGCCATTGTAGAGGGTAACATTAAATCAAAATCACTTATATCTCAAGGAATTGCTCATGATCGTCTAATTGCCGTAGCATCTATTAATTATAAAATTGCTGAAAAGGTATCTCTTAAAGAATTAATCAGTCATCCTTTGATTTTACGAGAGAATGGAAGTGCATCAAGAGAATCATTGAACGGAGTTTTAACTTCACATTGTCTAAATGTTGTTCCTATGATAGAGTCTTCAAGTAATCAAGCGATTATATCTTGTGCAGCAAGTGGAATAGGCATTGCTGTTCTTCCTCAAAAATTGGTTGATTCCTATATCGCAAAAAATATACTAAAAGCCATCAAAATAATTGATTGTGATTTTGAACGTGAATATAAAATTGTCTATCATAAAAACAAGCGACTGAATGATCTGCAACAACAAGCACTTTCTATTTGCAAAAATGTAATAATGAATATTTAAATTAGAGTACTAAAAATAAAGATTGTTTGTAATTAGTTCATTTGCGTACATTGTATTAAAAAGTTACACTTCTACCACTTGTCAATGGCAAAATGATTTCATAGCAATTTGTTTTATTCGATATCTATAACATTAAAATTTATAATAAAAAGTGAGGTGATAAAATGGCTACAACAAAAGAATATAGAGATTTTATATTAGAACAACTAAACATACTTGATAATATTACTTGTAAATTAATGATGGGAGAATATTTACTTTATTACAATAATATTTTATTTGGTGGCATATATGATAATAGATTGCTTGTTAAGATAGTTGAAAGTAATAAAAAATACAATATGCAAGAATCAATTCCTTATGAAAGTGCTAAACCTATGTATTTAGTTGATGAAGTAGATAATAAAGAATTATTAAAAGATATAATATTAGATACTTACAATGATTTAATTAAAAAGTAAACAAATTCCTTATTCATACGACTTTGCTAAATTCGTAAATCACTGGCTTATAATTTTCTATTGTTTTATTTTCTAAGTAAATGTGATAAAATATAATAAATTTGAAATGAATGACAAACGTGATTCATCTTTTTTTGAAAGTTGTTTTATTTGTGGTTCTGAATGTAGAAAAGTAAGAATTGGAACAGACGATTACTGAAAACAAGCATGAATTATGAAATATATGTTAAATGTATATCGAGTTTTGCTAACACGCTTATGCACCAAAATTGTAATCTGCGTCCCCTAGTGGAATGCAAATAGAACAATCGCATTTTTGGTAAGACAGTACTTGTTTTCTTGAATATTACGATTGACATCTATCAATTATAATTATAGATGAAATATATATTTAATGTTTTTTGGAGGCGTTATGATCAAGACATCTATTCGATTTTTTGAAGATATTCCAGTAAGAGCTATTTGGAGTGATGATGATTCTAAATGGTGGTTTTGCGCTGTCGACATAGTCGAAGCGCTCACAAAAAGTAAAAATCCGCGCTCATATTGGAATACATTAAAGCGTCGTCATAATGAGTTGTCGTCAATTTGTCGACAACTGAAACTCACGGCTAGGGATAGAAAATCATATTTTACCGATGTGGTAGATGCAACTGGCGTCAATACAGTCGTTTCATTTATATCCGCGAGAAACCGCGAAAATTTTGTCCGTTGGCTTTCGGGCATGGGCAACACCATTGATGAAAAGAGCAGACTAAAAGCATACGAATTGTTTGAAAGCGGCATGATTGGTGAGATAGAGGTCGGAACAGTTAAAGGATTACAACAAATTCACGGCTACATCTTTGGTGGGTTATTTGACTTTGCTGGACAGATTCGTGGTTTGAATATTGCTAAAGGTGATTTTATCTTTGCACCAGCAATGTATCTTAGGGAAAATCTTACACTCATCGAGAAAATGCCTGAATGCACTATTGAAGAGATTGTTAAAAAATATGTTGAAATGAACATCGCTCATCCATTTATGGAAGGAAATGGTCGTAGTACACGCATATGGCTTGATCTCATTTTGAAGAAAAACTTACATAAATGTGTCGATTGGAGCAAAATTGACAAGCGTGCTTATCTCGAAGCTATGCAAAAAAGTCCTGTTGATGCATCGGATATTTTCAAACTTATTGAAGGTGCGTTGACAGATAAAATCAACGACCGTGAACTATTTATGAAAGGTATAGACTATTCCTATTATTATGAAGAGGAATAATTTTAATCGTGACATCTAGAATTTGAAAGATGAGATTAATGACAATAGATAATAAAAAATTTATTAATGCGTAAAAACTTTAATAGTTTTAGATTTTTTTCGATATGAAAGAAAAAATCTTTTAATCATAATAATTTTTGCATTAATTTTAACATGTTGAGCTTTATTTAATGATTTTTAGTTCATATTATGTAAATGAAATTAAAAATTTATTAATGTTTCATTAGTTAAAATATTATCTAGTACAAGAAGATGTTAAAAATCTACTATTTTAAAAAAAGTGTATATTGAAAATTGCCATAATACTTGTTATGATTTTGTTAGAAAAAGTAGAAATTAATAATGATTTTCTTATAAAGATAAAGTTTATTCTTTCCTTAAATTTATTGAAAAATGTATGCAAAAACAATATCAAATATATTAACTACAAAGGAGAAACATGATGAATTATATTTTTGAAAAAATTGTAGTAAAAACACCAGAAGAATTTTATCAAAGAGTTGAAATGGGATATTATTTTATTAATATTACAATTGATAAAAGCAAAGAGAAAAATTTGTTTAAATTTTTTGAAACAAAATTAGATAGCGTAGTTGCACAGCATTGTTTAGCAAATTGTTATTATTATGGAAAAGGTGGAGTTAGCAAAGATTATTATAAAGCTTTTTATTGGTGGAATAAAGCTGCGCAAAGAAATTATGCTCCTGCTCAATATCAATTAGGAATTTGTTATACATGGGCAAGAGGAGTAAATAAAGATGATTCTGCAGCATTTTATTGGTATTTAAATGCTGCAAATCAAGGTTTTGTTTTTGCTCAAGGTAGTTTAGGATATTGTTATTATATTGGTGAAGGTGTGAAAGAAGATCATAAAATGGCAGTTTATTGGTTTACAAAAGCAGCAGAACAAGGTTATGGATATTCTCAATATCAACTCGCAGTTTGTTATAAAAATGGTCAAGGTGTTGCAAAAAATCATAAAATTGCTTATGAATGGTATTTAAAAGCTGCTAAAAAAGGTAATATTGAAGCTCAAAAAAAAGTAGAAGAATATAAAAGAAAAGGTTACTTTGATTAATATTGATATCCCTAAAGGTAATTAAAATTTCCACAAGTGTACACTTATCTAATTTTAAAATTAAGGAAAAAATAAATTAATGTTATAAAGATTTTATTTTACTAATATTAATTTACACATGGAGAATTAAGTATGGTTAAAAAATTTGCTCTATTAACATTTTCTTGCATTTCAGTATTAGTTTTAAGTTCATGTTCAGTAAAAGTAACAGGAATTAATAACTATCAAAGAATGTATACAGTTGTAAATGAATGGAACAAACAAACAGATTCTTCTCATCGAAAAGATAATCTTTTTGGTTTTGGAGAATATTTATATAATTCTTATTTAATTTTATTTCCTAGAGAAACTCCTACAAAATTAACTGATTTTTATTTTAAATGGAGTGCTATGATTGATGTTGATCTTTTTGCTGTTTACTTTACATGTCAATTAGATGAAACAAATTATGTTAACTTTATAAATGGATTAAATAATTTTAGTTTTTCTTTTGAAGAAAATACAACTTACCTACTTTATGATAATGAACACTTTGATTATCCAGCATATATCTTGCAATGGATGAATCCAACAGAAAAATGGGAAGTCTATGAATATATTCTTCTAGATGAAAAAAATCATACATTTATTTTCGTTTATAATACTCTTGGTGGACTTGATGATATTGTCAAATACGCTTCATATAATGTAGAACCTAATTGTAATCAAGAAGATGTTATTGATGATGAATTAAAAAATGTTGTTGCATCTAATTCTTACGATGGCTTTTCAATATATTTATTCAAAAATTCCACAAATCAAATATATGACAATTCTTTTTTGTCTTATTTATTTTAACCATGAAAGATTTATCATTGAACAAATACATTTAAACAAAATAATGATATAGAAACTAAAATATAAAAATTGAAAGTTTTGATTAAATAATTTTCATAAAAGAAGCATTTTGTCTTACTTTATGGCATATTTTGCAATTTGACATATTATTATAAATTTAATATAGTAATTTTAAGGAAACAGTTTTTTTAAACTGTTTAGGTATTTAAAATGAAAAAGCAAAAACTTGTCTTATTTTCCCTTTCTTTAATTGCATTATTTAGTTGTTCAAAAATTAAAAAACCTGTTAGTGAAGTTAGCTATGATTCAATTGTTTCATCTTTACAAACTACTGAATCATCTTCCTCTTCAAGTGAATCATCTTCTTCAAGTAAAACATCTACTTCTTATCAAGAATTAACAAGTTCACAATCTACATCTAAAGGGGAAGAATTATCATCTAGTACAACTTCCTCTTCAAGTACAAGTTCTACATCTAGTGAAACATCATCTTCAAAAGATCCTATTGTTACTAATAATGTACAATTTATTGGATTAGATAAAATAGAAACAATAAAAGGAAAATATTTTAATGTTTTTAAAGATGTCAAAGCTATAACTAGTGATAATGTTGATGTGACAAATAAGTTATATGTTTTAGGGCATGTAGATTATTCTAAAGTAGGAACTTATGAATTAACATATTGTTTAGATACTAATAGTGAAACATTAAAAGTAAAGCGAATTGTTGATGTTGTTGAAGGACAAATAAAGCAAATTAATAAACAAAAAGATTTTGATTTAGTGCTTCTAGATAAATCATCAATAAAAAAAGGTAAAGGAGAAAACATGGAATTTAATCCACCTACCAATCTTTTTATTGATGAAGAATTATTAGATAAACCACTTAAAACAAGTTCTTGGTGGACAACATTACTTACTGATAATTATGGAGGTAATGGTAATTGCATATTTACTAATCCCTTAAGAAATTCATTTAGTGATGAAGGAGTGGAAGTTACTTTAGCAAATCAAGGATTTACGCAGTATTGGACCGATCAAGATAATGCATTATCTGTTGCACAATTTTTACTTCCAAATAAAGATTTAATTATTAAATCATCATCATTAAAACAAACTTATACCACTAAGGTAATTGATTATGATGAAAATAGTGTTAAAGTTGCTATGCGTAATAATAATGAACTTGTTGATGAGATGGTGGTAACATTAATTCAAGGTTCACCTTATACTTTTATTGAAGCAAATAATAATTTAGGTGAAATACATTTAGCAGTAAATGGAAGCACCATGCCATATGAATTTTATGATTTGAATGGTAAAGCTTTAACTGATAATTATCAAGGCAATGCTTTAATTGTAAAAATTCCTCATGTACATATTGGTTATAATTGTGAAGTTCCAAACGTTGCTAATTCAACTCTTCCGCAAAATCCAATTTATCAAGATAAATATTATTTAATTAATACGCCTAATAATACAAGTTTTACTTTTTCTTTAGATAAGCATAGTAATGCACTTTTTAAAGATAGGATTAGTTATAAATTAGGAAGTGGAAATTTTATGTCAATTGTGCCACTTAATAATATGGATGAAGCAAATTTTTATCATGAACATGGCTATAGTTTTATACATAAAAGTAATTCAAATTATAGTATTGATCATAATTTAGCAACTGTAAAAACAGAGTTCAACGTTCAATATAGCAATGTCTTAAGTGATACAAAACTCCCTTTATTAGCGTTAATGCCGCATCAATATAAATTTAGTAATGCTAGTTTAACTTCTTATAATTATTTAACTTTAAGAGGTTTATTAAAAATTTTTGAAGGTAGTTCTTTTATAACACTACAAAATTTTTATGGAATGCTTCCAAGTTTTGCTAAGCCTGAAAATAAAGAATTTTCTTTAGATTTAGCTACTTCATATTTAAAATCCTTAGATGATTTAACAAATCAAACTTTTTCTGATATCGATAAAGAAAAGAAAGGACCTTATTGGGATGCTAAAACTTTTTATCCTTTAGCTCAAGGTGTTATTTTTGCAAATCAATTAAATAATGACTTTTATCAAAATAAATTTTTAACAAAATTAGAAAATATATTAATTGATTGGTTTACATATTCTTCTGATGATGATGAAAGATATATTTATTATAATAAACAATATGGAACATTATATTATTCTTCAAATGCTTTTGCTACAGCTTCTGAAATGAGTGATCATCATTTTACACATGGCTATTTAGTATATGCTTCTAGTGTTGCTTCAATTTATGATGATACCTTTTATCAAAATTATAAAGATATAATCAAAGCATTAGCAAATGATTATTTCAATGAAAATAAAAATTCAGATGCTTTTCCTTATTTAAGAACCTTTGACACTTGGGCAGGTCATTCTTGGGCTCATGGATTTGGTAGTTTTGCCGAAGGTAATAACCAAGAATCTTCAGGTGAAGCTTTATCTTCACATGTTGCAAATTATTTATATGGATTAAAGGCAGAAAATCAAAGTATGATTGATGCTGCTATATATGGTTTTACAACTGAAATGAATGCCTTAAAACAATATGTTTTTGATTATGATCAAGATATTTTTGCTACAAATTATAGCTCTGTAGTTAATATTTCAAGTATTTTATGGGGTGGAAAGAATACTTTTGCTACTTGGTTTGGCTTAAATCCTAACTTTATTTATGGTATACATTATTTACCACTTGGCCAATATGTTTCTTCTTACGCTATTGGAGAAAAAGAACATAATGCTTTAAAAAGAATTTATGAAGGATATTTACAAAGAAAAGTCGGATTTAAAGATACATGGTTTGCTAATATGTGGTCTGTTGAATCATTATTCGATGCTGATTCAGCATTAAATAAATTTGATGCAAATAAAATATTAAATGATGATTATCCAAATGATTTATTAGGTGCTTATTGGAATATTAATGCAAGTAAATCTTTAGGTAAAAGAACGGATAAATTACGCCTTATTTCTACTTTTGCTTCAGGTGATGTTTATGTAGATAATGAAAATTATAAAGTACAAATTTTAAATCCAACAGCCACTAAACAATTAATAAAATTTGTTGATGAAAAAAATCAAATAGTTTATCAAATTGAAGTTGAACCAAATTCATTTAAAACTTATACATTTTAATAAAAAATAAGGAAGTTATTAAAACTATCCTTATTTTTTTTATATCTTTTCAAATGTAAAATTATTTACGATTAATGATGAAGGTATTTCAAATGTTAAAGTGAATTTCCCATATAAATAAAGCTCTTCACTATATAAAATGACATTATCATCTTTAGGTACTTTTATCGATGTTAAAACTTCATTTTTATCATTTAAAACGTTGATGTTCATTTCGATATTAGTTTCATTAATAACATTTAATTTTAAACGATATGAACTATTACTTTTGAAGTATAGATAAAATGAATAATAAATATTATCATCTTTTTGATAAATATTTTGAGCATTATTAAATTCAATATTATTACTTGCATCAATAACACCTTTAATATCACAATTTTTATAAGGATCAATTTCTGTGATTGTATGAGGCGCTACAAGGGATGTTGAAATTTCTTTACCTTCTTTATAAAAGGTAACAGTTTTTGTTTGATTTGTTAAATTATTTACTATTGCTTTACATTCACCATCTTTTTCATAAACAGTACTAGAAAGATTTGAACTATAAACTTTATTTGAACGTGTTCCTAGCGATTTAAATGAATGAATTAAATAATAAACATTAAATAATTCGGATGAATTTTCTATTTCATTTAATCGTGTTTCTAATCGACTTAAAGCTTCATCTGGATCAAAGATACTTAATATTACCCAAAGAATATGTTGATATCCATCTTCTGCTTCATGTCCAGTCCAATTTTCTTCTTCTTTAATATAATCTAAATAAAGTGATTTTAATTTTTCTTTTTCATCTTCGCCAATTGCATAAGAAGATAAATATTCTCCTCCTGGTAAGAAATGGATGCCATAGATATATGTAGGATCACCATTAAAAAATGTTCCATAGAAATTACTCCCTCCATATATTTGACCTACTCCATGATATTCATATTCTTCACTATATGAGTCGTTATCATAATTGAACCAATATTGTTTTACCGCGGATAATTCGGTAACATAACAATATATTGCAGCATCTTTCATTTCTTTATTTTCTGTTACTTCACTATATAAATAAGCAGCTTGATAAGAATTTAAAGCTTCTGAAGCAGATTCTTGATTGTTACCTCCATCTGAATCTGCATACCCTCCAGCCCAAGAATGACCAGAATAATAATCAAAGTTTCTAAATTTGCAAAATAAAGATTCATCATCAGTATAATTCATATAATCTAAAATTAATAAATCTGCCATATCTTTATAATCGGCTTTAAAATTTTCATCATATGAAAAGCAAACCATCGTGGCAAAGGCAAAATATCCATATGTAAAATGGTGGTCTGCAAGTGATACATTGGCACCAAATTCACTAACACGGTAATATAATGTTCCCCATTCTTTATCAAAATAAAAATAATACTTATCATTTATTCCAGAATATGTATACCAATCTTTTAATATTGTTTCTAAGCGATTTACAAAAATATCTTTTAAATCATTATATCCAAGAGTATCGGCAATTAAGGCACCATTTGCTAAGGGGTGTAAACTTTTTCCTTGCCAATATGCATCTTCACCAAGGTGATTTCCTGCAGTATCTCTTTCTAATTTTTCTAAATAGCTATGCATAACATTTTTCGAATAAGAGGTATCTGTTGGTTCATTAGGTAAAGCAGATATACCATAAAATTGATCATTTGTAATAAATTTATCATCATCAACAATATAAAGATTTCCTCTTACAGATTTATAGAATTGATCTTTATAATTAGTTAAGGATTTTTTCCTTTGATGTGGTAACATGACTACTTTAGTTTTGTTATGTTTTGCATTTTGAAATAAAGATAAATATTTATATGTTGTTGTTACTTGGGAATTTTCATTAATTTCATAATCAACTTTACTTTTTAATACTGGTGCTAAAGATGAATTATAAAAATCATCAACATCGGCAAGATCAGGTAAAGGACAAATTGAAAGATAATTAGAACTTAAATTAATTTCTATACCATTTTCTACTCTTTTAAATTCACTTTCTTGAGATGAAGAAATTATATATCTTCTTAATTCATAAAATGGAGTATTGTCTTCTTTTTTATATCCTGCTAAAGAATTAGTTTCTAATATTACAAACTTATCATTAATTGTTTTTCCTTCTAAAAGTATCTCATTTCCATACATTATATTTGTTTGTGAATTAAAACTAATTTTTGCTTTTTTATTAGCAAAGAAGGAACTTACATAAGGTAATCCTTGAGAAAAATAATTTACCATTTTTCTTACTGAATTATCAGAAAAAGCTACACCGAAAGTCATATCAGAATCATCAATTAAACTTGTTTGAACTTCATTTAATTCTTCTAAAGGCGCTAAAGTTAAATCTATAGAATCGGTTACTGTTTGACTTCTATTATAAGTTGTTTCAAAATATCCCTCTCCAGGATTTGAAATGCCTAATCCATTTTCAGAATATTTTACTCTTAAAGGATATAAATACATCGCATGTCCAAAATTATTAATAAGTAACGATTGATAAACACCATTACTTGGAACTGCACCATCTTTATCGCGTTCATCATAACTTATATATCTTGCACTAGGAAAAGCAGGATCATTTAAAGCATAGCTTCCTTTTCCTATATCAATAGAGGATACAACTGGTAAATCTAAAATGGTAAATTCTTGTTTTTGATCATAAGGAGGTGTTATAGAACTAATTGTGATATTTTCAATACGGTGTCTATATGAGGAATTATTAGAATATTCTCGTATTCTTATTGATCTTGCTTGAATGTTTAATAAGATACTTTGTAATCTTCTTGCTCCATGCAATTCTCGATATATAAGTTGATAATTATTAACGTCGTTAGAACTTTCAATATCGTATATTTTTCCATAATTATTTTCAAATAAAAGTTCTATTTTGCCAATATTTTTTATGCTGCCTAAATCGATAGTGAAATATTTTTCTTCTGAAGTCAAATAATCACTTGCCCAGAAATTTCCATAATTATTTAAGGCAAGTTCAGGATTATGATTATATTTTGTAGATGAAGCAGTTAATAAAGAATTTTGTAAATTAATTTCTTCTTCACCATTATATAATCTTATTTCAGAAACTCTATAACAATAACTATTTATGGGACGCGAAATAAAATCAAAGCGTATTTTATTAAATGTGTATTCTTGATTAAAATTTACATTTGAGCTTGCACCCATATAAATTTCAACCCATTCTTTATTAAATATTAAGACTTTATAATTAGAAGGATTCAAGTCAACAAAATTGATATATAAACGATTAGCTTGAACATCTTTTTTTAAATCAACTTCTAAAGATTGATTATCTTGAATAACTTTTTCATCAAATAAAGTAGGATATTCACTTTTTGGAATTGCTAAACCTTTTTTACCATAAATTTCAATTTCATAAATTGAATAACCATATGCCTCCATAGATTTATCTTTTAAAGTAAAGCGTACATATCTTCCTTTACCAGAAAGATTTATTTCATCATTTCTTGTACCATATGCTCCATTAACGGTTTTAATATTTACATATTGTTTATTATCTATTGATGTAGAAATTATATAGTTTTTACTTGATGCTGCTTCCCAATAAATAGTTATTTTATCAAATGATAAATCTGCACCTAAATCAATAGTAACAATTGATGTTGTTTCTTCCCAAATACTTTCATATCTTGTTGATAAATTACCATCAGTTAAATATGAGGTTAAATTATTATCTTTATAATTGCCAAATGTTTTTGCACCTTGAGAAATTACATAATCTTCTTTAGCTTCATAAATATATGGTTCTTCTTTTTTGTTATAGTCTTTATTATCAATTACCGTAATATTTCTTATTTTTTCATTGACAAGATCATTTTCTTTTAAAATGTATTTAATTTGATATGTTCCACTTGTTCCATAATCTACATTTCCTTCGACAATCAAATTCTCAGTAATATCTTCTCCTTTAGTTGAATAACCTTTAACATCTTTTAAAGGAGAGAAAAAATCACCTTGTAAAATTGTAATATCTTCTGCATTTAAGATAATAGGCTTATCTTCAACGTTTCCATTATCAAAAGAAGAAGATAAACTTGGAGAAGTCATTGTACTTGATATAGATGAAGATATTTTTGATAAATTATTTAAGAAAAAGAAAACGCTTAAAGAAAGGGTAAAAACTAGAAGAAATAAACCTGAAAAAAATATTCCTTTTTTAACATTTTTTTTCATTTTTATTCCTCAACAGTATAGTAATAACTTTCAGTTAAAGGATAATAAGAAGAATCTATTAAAGCACTTTCTTCAAAAGCGACTAATTTTATTAAGAAACAGTAATTTCCACTTGGTAAATTATTATTTTTTAAAATAGTTTCAATGTCTTCTTTATTAGTAAATGTATCTCCATTTCGATAATCGATATTAAAACTTGCTAAAGCATTATTTTCATTAAATTCATCACTATCTGAAGAAAGGATAAATACTTTAATATAATTAACAGAATTTGCTTCAGGATTAGTTTCTTCCATAAATATTTCCCATGGCCATACTAATCGACCATTATTTTGATCGACATAAATATTTCCATAAGTACTTAGTTGATTACTTACTTCATAGATATGACTATTTTCAAGAATAACATAATCACTAGCTTTATATATACTATCTTCAACTGGCACAAATCGCATAGCCATTTTTAAATTTATAGAGCCATAAATATTTTTTTTCTTTAAATAATTTATGATATCTTTTTCATAAATAAATCCACTTTGTGTTAATTTAATTATGGCTATTGCAGGTGTATTTTCACCAATAAATTCAACATTAGCATCATACATCATTAATTCAAGATAGCTAACTTCACCTGCTAAAAATTCTGGATTATTATTAATAATTTCCCAACGATAATCTAAATCACCATTTTCTTTAATATTAGGAATAAAATTAGGTTCTAATTCAATAGGCGAAGATAGTTTTAATTCTCCCACTGTTATAGTTCTTATTTCGGAAATAGATTCATGAGTAACTAAACTCACTTTACCATCACTTGAAACAGCTTCAATCATAAAGCGATATTCAATTGTATCTTTATAACCATTTATTGCTAATGCATTATAAATATTTTTTTCTTTAAATGGGTTTGAATTAGTATTAAATGTAGCAAGAGGGTTTGCTAATAACATTATCTTATTATTTTCAATTTGTATATCATCACTTTTAAAAACTTTAATTGTAAAATGGTCTATATCCATAGTACTTGTAGCGCCAAAAGATAGTCCATCAGTAATTCCAAATGTTGATCCATCTTGTGCAGGAATGTATTTAATATCCGCAATTTTTTCTTCACTATAATATAATTCAACATCATTTGTAATTGAGGTATAATAAATGCCATCTTTTCCATCTAATTTTAAATCAGAACCATTATATTTAATAACAGGTGCCATTTGAGAAAGTAATTCTCCTAAAATATTTTCTCCGTATGCATAGATAAATAAGGTAGCTTCTTGTAAACTTTGATGAATAATTTGATAAGTAACATTTGAGGCTATAGAAATATTTAATGCTTCAATAACAGAAGAAACATTTTTATCTAAAATAGATTCATAATAATTTCTTGCATTATTAATTAAATCTACATTATCATCTTGAGAATTTAAAACTTCGTGTACTAAAAGTTTAAAATATTCGCCATCTTTATAATTCAATGTCGCAAAAGAATTTTTAACACTTAACAATAATTTATCAATATCACTTAAAGAAAGATATTTTAATTTTGCATTATTTAAATCATCATATGATGATAAACTAACATCGCCAATTTTTGATACCATTTCAACAAATTCATTGGCACTTGCTTCATCAGCACCAAAAATATATTCACTAATTTGCGTATAAGATGAAATATAATGATCTTCTGTAGCATTGACTCTTACTTCAAAGGTATTTAAGCCAAGAACTAATATTGTTTCATCACTTAAAATATCATAACTATTTGTATAAACATCTTTAAAATAGGTGTTGTTTATTCGTATTTTATAGCCATTTGATGCATTTTCAACTTCATCCCAAATATATGTTGTTCCTTCAATTCTTGCATTAGAAGGTGCTAAAAAAGAAGTTTTTTCACTTTGCAAAGTGGAACTATCACTACTAGATGGATTTGAAGAAGTAGTATTATTAAAAGATGAAGAGTCATCACTATCTTTTGTTGAAGAACTATTTAAGGAATTAGTTGTTTCAAAATTTGATGAACTAGATTCACTAGAGGTAACTACATTTGAATTTGTTTTAGAAGAACATCCAAATAACATTGATAAAATAACTAGAGAAAACAATTGCTTTTTCATATCTATACCTCACTTATAGAAATCGATTTCCTATATAGTTATATTACCATAAAAGCGCTTACATTGTCAAAATTAAAAAAAGAAACAATTAAGCTTTGTTAAACTCTTACTTTAGGTTTAGAAATTGAAGAAGTAATAATTAGTTCAGATTTAACTACCTTAATATTTTTCATTTCATTATTACCAGCAATTTGTTTTAATAAATCTTTAGCTAATTGTAAACCAATAGAAAAAGTATCTTGTTTTACAGTAGTTAAAGGTGGAAAGGTATTTCTACAAATTTCTATACCATCAAAACCAGCGATTGAAACATCATCAGGAATTGATAATCCTAATTGTTCTATAGCAGTAAAACCACCTAAAGAAGAATAATCATCAGGATAAAGAATCGCAGTAGGAGGATTTTCTCTTTTTAATACTTCTAAAGTTGCTTTGTGATTCGTTTCTATATCATAATAATTAGTTTCTATAATTGAAGATTCATTAAAAGAAATTGAATGTTTTTCTAATGCATCTTTAAACCCTTTAATACGTTCTTCAGTAATAATGTTTTGTTCACCATAGAAGAAAACGATATTGTTATGACCTAATTCAATTAGTTTTTCTGTCAAAGTAAAATATTTATCGTATGAATCACTTGTGACACCATTAATTTTTGTTCCAATATAATCAAATCCTACGATTGGAATTGATAATGAAAGTAGTTCTTTAATTTCTTCTTTATAATAATTACCAAATACAAGAATTCCATCTACATGTCTTTTGTTAATGTGATCAAAGTAAGTATATGTACCTTGCTTAGTTTTGGTTTTTGTCAAAAGAATAATATCATATCCTTTTTTCTCGACATAATCTTGAAAGGAATTTAATATATTCATCAATAATAATTGATTTACACCAACTTTACCATCAAGGCCTAATACAACTCCAATAGAATATGATTTTGAAGTACGTAAAGCACGTGCTGCGCTATTTGGTTGAAAGCCCATTTCTTTTGCAACAGCTAAAATTTTGTTTCTTGATTCTTCATTGACACCTGGATAGTTATTTAATGCTTTGCTGACAGTAGCAGGAGCAAATCCACTTTTTTTTGCAATATCATAGATTGTTGCCATAGTTATTTCCCCCTAACTCAATGTGCATTATAGCACATAATTTCTCATTTTTTTATAAAAAAATTCCCCTTTAAAGAAAAATCTCTAAAAGGGAATAAAATTTAAACAATTTCGTCCCAATTTTATGTACAAATTAGTGAATTAATACACTATTAAAATTTATATCTCCACTATCTTGATTAGTAATAGAAAATCCAAGTGATGTTTGATTCTTTGAACTTTCCTGAATAGATGTTACAGATTCAACTAGAGAAGAAAATGAATCTGATGAAGATAAGATTGAATTGCTAGATGTATCTTTTTCACTTGCTTTTAATGACAATTCACTTTGACTAGTATTTGTTGTACTAGAAATTTGTTTTGTACATGAACAAAATAATAGTAACAAAAAAGTTAAAATTATAAATTTTTTCATATATTAATAGAAATTAAGTTCGTAAGTAGCTTCATCCATTAAAACATTATCTTCTAAAATTTCAACATAGAAACTAGAATTCTCTTTTGGAACATTTGTTAAAAGTAATACAAAGTAATAATTGTTATCAACTTCAGGAACAGCTTCTATACCATTTTTTGAAACTAAACTAGTATAAAGAGTAGTAATTTTTTCAGTTCCAACACGTTTTTGATTTTGTTCTTCTTCTAATTCACTTTCTTTGGTATATGTTACTCTAATTGAAAGTGATTTATAATAAGATGAAAGATCAACAGGAATTAATTTACCAATAAAACGAATTGCTAAATGTTCATCTTCATCATAGCCTATTTGTGTACCATATAGTGAAACGCTATCTGTAGGTAATGGTGCTTTATCATTTGCAAAAACTTCAACTTCAAATATTTGATATCCATAATCACTACAAGTTGTTTTGCAATCAATTAAGATGTAACGGCCATAACATTTTTCTAGTTCCTTAATATTATCAACAGGATTTGCTGGATTATTGAATTCTCTACCTGTAATTGAAAAAATCTTTTTAAAGTCATTTGTAATTTCACCATTATATGGAATATCGCTTACATAAACATCATAATCTTTTGCACATGCACTTTCCCAATATATATCTACTTCATTTAAGTCGTAACGTTCACCTAAATCAATATAAATCCATGCGGTCTCTAAATATTTATCTGGGCCTTTTTCTAATAATGGTCGCCATCCAGATCCATGATTATCATCCGTTAAAAATTTGGAACTTTCTGACATATCTTCTGCTATTGTTACAACATTCTTACCTTTTGCAATATTAATAGTATTAAAATCTTGAACTGTATAAAGGTATGATTTTGATAATTTATAAAAATCTGAAGCAGAATAACCTTTTTCTTTAAATGGTATAAGACGTGCAGCAAATTTAACATTTTGTTCACCACTTAAACCAATTTCAGATAATTTCTTTTCGATATCATTTTTATAAAGGAATTCATCTCCAGCTCTGTAATCAACTTTAAATGAACCTAGTGATTTTGTTAAATCAATTTTATTTACATCATCATCAGGAAGAAAATAGTCATCAGGAAAAACATAAACTAATGCATAATCGACATATTGTCCTTCTGGATTTGCTTCTTGCCAAATTTGCCATTCGTAAACCAAACGACCAGTCTCATCTACTTGGAAATTTTTACTACCATAATTGTCTAAACGTTTTTCAGTAAAACCTGTTCTAATGTTTTGTTCAATTTTGAAATATAAAATTGAATTCCCATTTTTAATTACGTAGAAATTTTCATCTATCATTTTTCTAGCAACAGTTACTTTATAACTACCTGCCTTTTCACTTACATATGCAGCATCATAGTTTTTATCTTCTTGAACAGGTTTTTTAAATTCAGTTTTTCCACCATTTTCTACATCTACTATAGTTATTTTAGAACCTTCTTTAACTTCCAAAATAACAGTAAATATATCATTTTTAGCATCATATTCCATTGGAATTAAATTATCGGTGTTCCATCCAGCCATTCCATTTAAATCAGTACCAACAATTGATAATGACTTTGATTGACAAACACTTTCTTCTTCAGCATGTACAATTAAATCATTATTATAGCGAGATGTTTGTTTAATAGTTGTAATTCCGCATATTGTTGCGATACTTAATAAACTACAAATTAATAAATTCTTTTTCTTCATGATATTATCTCCTAATTTAAATCCTTAAAGAAATTATCAAAGGTATAGCCAGGATTATTCTCATCATTATCTTCAACAGATAATTTACTATCACAAATTACCTCTTTGAGTTCTAGGTTAGTTGTTAAAATGTTAGGTTTTTCATAAATTTTTTTCATTTATTTTTTTCCTTTCAAAAAGCAATGGAAAACGATTTCCATTTTTTTCTAGCATATAACTTTAATGTAAGCGCTGTCAAGGGGGGGGGTATCAAAAATTTAAAAATTTAATTTTTTTTTTGATTTTTAATATTGTAATTTTTTAATAAAAAAAAGTAGCTAAATATTTAATTTAAATCATAAAATGACCAATGAAAGCGATTACAATTTCTTATTGACAATTTTTATAAAGAATATTATTATTGAGGTAGATAGAAAGAAATCGATTTCTATATGAAGGGAGATATCTTAAAATGAATAAAATAAAAGTTATTCCGTTTTTATTAATGGCAGCAGCAACAACTTTAACTGCATGCGGAAACAACAATTCAAATAATCGTCAAGAAGGTTTTTTGAAAATTGTTGTTTATAATGGTGGTTATGGTTATGAATGGTTAGATGCAATTTCTAAAGAATTTATGTCACAAACTGGAATAAGAGTTAGTTTTGATCCAGATAGTGCTATTCTTCAAAAAATTGACCAACAATTAACAGGGAAAACTAATTATGACATTTTTATGTCCCATGGTATAAATTGGCAAAACTATGCAAGTAGAGATTTACTTGCTAATCTTGATGATTTATATGATGAAGTTGTTGATACTAAAACAGGTAAAAAATTTGTTGACCGTTTCAATAATGGATCAGCGGAATTAAGTAGATATAAAAATAGTAATGGCGAAGAACATTATTACAAAGTGAACTGGACTCAAGGTGCAGGTGGACTTATTTATAATGTTGATATGTTTAATGAGCATGGTTGGAGCGTTCCAGAAACTTATGATCAATTATTATCTTTATGTGAACAAATCACTGCATCAGGTATTAAACCATTTGCATGGGCTGGTGGAGGAAACTCAAGAGATTACTATTGGGATTATTTAATTTATGAATGGTGGGCAGAATTAGATGGCAAAGATAATTTTAATGAATGGTTAACATATAAAGGACCAGATGGAACATATCGTAATGGTTATCAAAATTATGATCCAAATGGTCGAGGTGAAAACTTTAAAAAAGCTTTTGGTATGTGGTATGATTTAATTGCAAAGCACCCTGAATATTCAAATGATAAACCATGGGGTGCTAATTTGATTGATGCTCAAACTGAATTCTTTAATGAAAGAGCGGCCATGATTCCATATGGACAATGGGGTAAACGTGAAATTCAAAATAATTTTGGTGATAAATTTAATTTTGAAGTTAAATTCATGAGAACACCTAAAGCTAAAGCTGAAAGTGATTATTACAATTTTATGGTCGGTTTTGGTGATTCAATTATTATTCCAGAGAATTCTCCAAATAAAGAAATAGCTAAACAATTTATAAAATTTTTACAAACTGAATGGGCATGTAAAAAGTTTGTTGAATTAGCTCAAGGACCATTCTTATCATTTGATTATAGCGATTTTGATATGAGTGATTTAACAAGTAAAGATCCATATATTGCTTCAATGTATGAAATCGTTTCTAATTCAGTCAATATTTCTGATGCCACAAATTCACCAATTGTAATTTTAAATAGTTCAACAGATGTTTCACCATGGGTTAATAATAAAAGATATTATACAGATGCTGCTTCAAAACCAAATGAATATACTACAGAAAAAGTAATGAATAGTGTATATGATTCAGCAAGATCTTCTTGGGATAAGTTCTGCCGTAATGCAGGCTTGCAAAATAGTTAAAGATTATGAGTGGGGCTTTTGTAAAAAAAGAGGATAAGCAATTTGAAAAACGCAAGCGCAAATTTCCGCGTACTGCGTTTTTCATTATATTAATGCTATTTTATCCTATATTTCATTTTTTATTGATGTGGTTTGGTGTCAATATAAATTCGATATTATTAACTTTTCAATACGTTAAACCAGGTGGTGCACATCTAGAATGGGTACCAATTGATCAATTATTTATTAATTATATTAATATATTTAAAGATTTTTCCGACCCTCAAGTTAGTAGTATGTATACAGCAAGTTTAGTTTATTTTGTACTAAACTGTTTGATAACATTACCAATATCATTATTGTTTGCTTACTTTATATTTAAAAAAATTTACGCTGCAGGTGTTTTTAAAGTTATATTTTATCTTCCATCAATTCTCCCTATTGTCGCACTTACATTAGTGTATACAATGGCATTTGGTAACAAAGGATTTTTAACTCCTTTGTTTGGATGGTTTGGTGTTGATACATCGACATTCTTTTTAGGAAAAACGGCAAAATGGATGGTTTGGATTTTCTGTTTCTGGACAGGAATAGGATACAATGTCATGATGCTAACTGCTGGAATGGCACGTATTCCAAGAGATATTCTTGAATCATCTAAGATGGATGGAGTTCCACCTCTTAAAGAATTTATCTATATTATTATCCCATTAACATGGCCAACAATAACAACATTATTTATTTTTGGAATGATGGGAGTATTTGGAACATATTTGCAACCTATGTTATTAGTTCAAGGTCAACATGGAACTAATACGATTGGACTTCAAATATTTAATGAAGCAAATAATGTTGCTAAAAACCATCCTGCTACAATAGGACTATTTTGTACTATGATTGGTACACCAATTGTTTTAGGTGTAAGAGCGTTGTTAAATCACTTCTTTAAGGAGGTGAACTTCTAATGTCAGTTTCTGCTTTTGTTAAACAAAAAATAAAAAACAAACGCAATCAGCTTCGTCAAGCAGATTATGAAAGAAAAAACGATCTTTTATATAAAAGGCATCGTAGTGAAAAAGTATTGTATATAGCAATGTTTATTATATTTTTATTCTTTGCTATCACATATATTTTCCCTTTTATTTGGGTTTTATATAACGGATTTAAAACAAGAACAAATTTTGCCAATGATTATATTGGTTTACCAACAAGTTGGACATTTAAAAATTTTATTGATGCCTTTACTTATTCTAAGCCTGAAACTCAAGGCTTTAACATATTTCAAATGTTAGGAATGTCAGTACTACTTTCCGTTTGTGGCACACTTGTAACAGTATTTGTATCTTGCTGTGCTGCTTATGTTGTAGCAAAATACGAATTTCCAGGTAGAAGTTTAATTTTAGGAGTAGTCATATTTACAATGATTATTCCAATAGTTGGTTCATTACCAAGCCAAATTCAATTAATGAAAAATCTTGGACTTGATGGGAAAATAATTGGAGTAATTTTCTTATATAGTGGAGGCTTTGGAATGAATTTTATGCTGCTATATTCATTCTTTAAAAATTTATCTTGGACATATGTTGAAGCGGCTAAAATTGATGGTGCATCAGATTTTAGAATTTTTAGATCTATCATCTTACCAATGGCAAAAGGACCAATTATTGCAATTTCTATTATTACTTTAATTGGACAATGGAATGATTATATGACTCCAATGATATATCTTCCAGATAAACCTACAATTGCTGTCGGATTAAAACTATTATCAGATGCTATGCAACAAGAAGGCAATTACGTATTATTATTTGCCTCAATTACATTAGCAATATTACCAATTATTCTTATGTTCTGTTTTTTCTCAAAAACAATTATGGAAAATACTTCAGTCGGTGGACTAAAAGGTTAATAAAAAAGGAGATATAAAATATGAAAAACAAAAAAGTATTAATTCTTTCACTATCATTACTCTTTGTAGGATTATCTTTGACAAGTTGTAATTCTAATCAAAACTCTTCAAATTTAGAGGATAAGATTGTATTAACAATCTCTGGACCAACATCGGTTGAAGTTGGTTCATCAATTCGCTTAGTAATTGATATTACTAATGATGATAATCGTGAAGGCTATGTAGTTACAAGTTCAGATTCAAATATTGCCACAGTTTCTCAAGAGGGTGTTGTTACAGGAGTTAGTGAAGGATCAGTAACAATTACTGTTACTTCAAGAGCAGATGAAGAAGTTGTCAAAACATATATTATTGATGTTGTAGAATCGACAATTCCAACTTTAGAAATTAAAGCTAGTACTGATGCAACAACAGTTTTCGGCTCAGTTGTTTTTTCTGCTGAAATACATAATCCAAATAATTTTGAAGTTAAATATAAATGGTCTTTAAAATATGGTCATGGAACATTAGTGGGCAACAAATCAGAAAATGTTGAATTTATGGGTTTAAGTTCAGGCGATGATGTTGTAGAACTTGAAGCACAAGTTGGACCATATACTTTAAAAACATCAAAACATATTTATGTTGGCGAAAACTACGCTAATTGGACAGAAATTAAAACTAAAGATGAATTGCTTAATTTAGTAAATAAAACAGGTGATCACACTGGAAATTATTATTTAAGTGATGATATTGATTTAGAAGGAACAGACATTCTTTATAATGCTGCTCGAGGTGGATTTGGTGGTACTTTAGATGGTCGAGGACATAAAATCTACAATTTTAAAGTTCAAGGTAATCCTTCAGGAGAAGGTTATGATGGTGCAGGTCTTTTTTCTAAGATAACTGGTGCTGTAAAAAATCTTTCATTAGATTGTGAAATTCCTGAAACAGGTTCAGGTTGGGGTTCAGGTTCATTAGCGGCCACAATTACTGGTACTGTTGAAAACTGTTATTTTAAAGTTAATCATTCATTTAACAATGGATTATGGGAAGAAAAAAATAATGGATGGCGTCCTGCATGTTCTGCAATTTCTGGTATGATGGAAGGATTAGTGCGTGATGTTGTTGTCGAAGTCGCAGACAATGAAGGTAAACATACAATCTATGCTGATGTTGCTTATCCTACAGGTGGAACCAATGCGACAGATTTATATAATAAAGGTCAATTTAGAAATTTCTATACTAATCAAGCACTTGCCAATGTCGGTGGTGAAGATTGGGATTGGGGAGCTAGAAAACCTAATTTAGCTGAATATAGTGTTAATATTAATTTTGCCACAACAAAAGCAAATTATTATGATTTAAATGAAACACTCTGGAACTTAGTTGATAATCAAGTTCCAACATTAAAAAACATCTAGAAAGGATGTAAAACAATATGAAAAAAATATTACTTAATACGCTAATATTTTCTTCGGTTATAGTTGGAAGCATGATGCTTTCATCTTGTAATAATGTTAGAAGATCGGTTTCCTTAAAAAATGGGGATCATTATTTTATAAATAATTCTTATATTGATTTAAATAATATTCCAGAACAAATTCAATTTGCAATTGAAATTGAAGGAAAAATTCAAGATATTTCTGTTGGAACAATTTTAATTAAACCAAAAGATTTTAATTATAGGAAAGGCATTTTAACAATTAATGGTAATGTTTTAAAAGATGAATATGGTGAATTAAAAATTTCTTCTGGCGATAATAGATTTGAAATTTTTACAGGGTCAACAATGTATTATCATAGTTGTCTAATGGTCGATAAAGTAATTAAAACACCTGAAGATTTCCAAAGTATAAATAACAATCCTTTAGGATCATATATTCTTGGAAATGATATCGATTTTGAAAACTCTAATATTACTAATTTTGAACCATTAGGTTATGCCGAAAGTGATTCCCATTATAATCAAGAATTCGGTGGAGTTTTTGATGGTAATGGTTATGCCATAAAAAATTTACAAACACGTTATAGTTTAGATGGTCCAGAAGATGATAAAGTCGATGGAATAGATCAATATGAAGGTCATTTTGTTTTCCAAGATGATGCTCATAGTGCAGGTACTCAATTTGGTGTTTTCCAATCAATTTCAAAAAGTGGCATTGTAAGAAATGTTTCATTTAATAATTGTTTTATTTTCGGTAAGACAATTGTTGGTGTAGTTGCTGGTACTAATAATGGATTAATCGAAAATGTATTTATCGATAAAAATTGTCAAGCAATAGCAGCAACCCATTTTTATGATGATGATTGTAATGTTGGTACAATTGCAGGCATTAATGGTGAAGGAACAATCAAAAATGTCATTTCTATGGGAACATCAAAAATCGTTAAGAATTATATTGATTATGATGATAGTGCTTATGATGATTTAGCAACGGAAGAAGTTGAAACTAGTCATAATTTCTGGAGTGGCATAAAAAGTGAAGAAAATATGGATTCAAATGGATTAGTTTCAACTGGAGTATATGCAGGAATTGGAATGTCTTGGGGAGAAGCATATGATTGTGTTGCAATGCAATTTACAAATGCAAGTGTTGCACCTAATCTTTATGCACCATTTGGTCAAACTCATTTAGCCATTAATAAGCCATCTAGTGGTGCTGAAAATACAGGATTAATTAGTAATTGTGTAGTCTTAACAGAAGATGAAATGAAAAATGCAAGTACTTACACTAAATTTTCATCTGCTATTTGGAATATAAGTGAAGGAACTATTCCAACATTTAAAAATCCATATCCAACTGCTAAATATCATTAATTTTATTCAATCTAACAAGAGGAGATTTTATATGGTTAAATATTATTTCTCAGGTGATACTTTTTTCATTGATGATTTTCAAAATGCTAAAACATTTTCATCGTTTTTTCCTGCTGTAAGTGGAATTGATGGTAAACCAATGTGGACATTTTATTGTTCTAAAGGACAAGCATTATCTTCATTTGGTGTAAATTCAAAATCTACACCAATAATTCCCTTTGATAGTGCTAATCTTGCATATCAAAATATTGCTTTAAAATCTTTTAGAACTTTTATAAAGTGTAATGATGAATATCTTGAACCATTTTCATCATTAGATAACCATTTAACAAGAATGGAAATAGATAAAGCAAAATTATCAATTTCAGAAGAAGAAAAAGATTTTAAAATTAAAATTATTTACTCAAATGTTCCACATCGTTGTTACAGTGGTTTAATTAGAAAAGTTAAAATTACTAATACCTCTAATGAAACTAAGCATTTTAAAGTTTTAGATGGTTTACCAATTTTCTTCCCTCATGGACTTTCAAATTTTGATTATAAAGAATTAGTTTCTTTAATGGCGGCTTATTGTCAAGTTCATGATTTAGAAAAAAAGATGCCATTTGTTAAATTTAAAACTTCAACTGCCGATTGTAGCGAAGTAAAAGAAGTTAAAAGTGGAAATGCTTTTGTAAGTGTTGATAAAAATGGGAAGCTATTAGATAATGTCGTGGACTTAAAACTAGTTTTTGGTGAAGATTTATCTTTAAAAGATGCTCGTAATTTTAGATTAAAAGAAAATATATTAAAAGAAAATCAACAAATTGAAAACAAACTTCCATGTGCTTTCTCTTTTAGTGAATTTACATTAGCAAAAGATGAAAGTTATGAATTTGCTTCTATATATGGTAAATTTGACAATCAAGAAACATTTTTTCAAGAATTATCAAATATTGATTTAAAAACTATTGATAAAATGATTGATGATAGTGAAAAACTAATTGATGATTTACTTTCACCAATTGAAGTATCTAGCAATTTACCTTTATTTGATAAATATGCTAAACAATCACTTTTAGATAATAATCTTCGTGGAGGATTCCCTTTAGAATTAGCAAAAGGTGTCCCATATTATGTTTATGGTCGTAAACATGGCGATATGGAAAGAGACTATAACTTCTTTAAAATTCGTGATACATATTTTTCATCTGGAGAAGGTAATTTTAGAGATGTAAATCAAAATCGTCGAAATGACATATATTTTTATCCTTTTGTTAAAGATTATAACATTAAAATATTCTTTGATTTAATTCAAGTCGATGGTCAAAATCCATTAAATGTTAGACCACCAAGATTTGTTTTAAATAATGAAGAAATACTAAAAAATATTAAAGATAATGAATTGAAAAATATTTTAAGTAAACCTTATGAACCTTCAGATTTATATTCATATTTAAAAGATGTTAAACAAGATTCAGATTTACAAAAAACCTTTGAATATTATATTTCTTTATCTTTACAAGAAGTCGAGGCAAATTTTGGCGAAGGTTATTGGATTGATCATTGGACATATAATGTAGATTTATTAGAAAATTTTGTAAGTGTCTATCCTGATAAAATTGAAGAATTATTATTTAGAGATGATTATTGTTATTTTTATTCGCCTGTTAAAGTAGAACCTCGTAAAGAAAAATACTGCTTACTTAAAGATAATCGCATTCGTCAATATGGGGCACTTGATTTAAAAAAGTTAAAAAAAGAATGCGAAAAAATGCATTTTGATTTAACAAAAACATCATGGTTAAAAAATAAAAATGGTGAAGTTTATAAAACAAGTTTAATTTCAAAAATTGCAAATCTTGCATTAATTAAATTTTCAACCTTAGATTCTAAGCAATTAGGTATTGAAATGGAATGTGAAAAACCAGGTTGGAATGATGCAATGAATGGCTTACCTGGTTTATTTGCCTCAAGTGTTGGTGAAAGTATTGAATTATTAAGACTTGTTGAATTTTTTATAAAACATAGTAAACAATTTGCTAATAAAGAAATTCCTTTCTTAAATGAACAATATCATTTATATCGCGATATTGAAAAATATACAAAACTTCTCAATAAAGGCCTTATAAGTCAATTTGAATATTGGGATAAAGTTACTACAAGTAGAGAAAATCTTAGAGAAGCTACTCATTTATTTGTAAAAGGTAAAATTGTAAAAGTAAAAATATCTTCACTTCTTGTTTTATTTAAACGCATGAAAAAGATGCTTATAAAAGGTATTAAAACTGCTAAAAAAATTGGAGGAGGTATTCTTCCTTCATATCTTATTTATGAAGTTAAAGATTATCAAAAAACAGGTTATATTAATCATAATGGATATGAAACTGTTAAAGTTAAAGAATTTGAATTAAAGTTATTACCTTTATTTTTAGAGGCATCAGCAAGATCTTTCAAAGTTGGTAAAGAAATAACATCAAGAAAAGATTATCAACTTATTAAAAAAACAGATTTATATGATAAAAAAATTCACATGTATAAAACATGCGCGGATATTGATGAAGCACCATTTGAAATTGGACGTGTTCACGCTTTTACTAAAGGTTGGTTAGAAAGAGAATGTGTCTTCTTACATATGACATATAAATATATTTTAGGATTATTAAAAGGTGGATACTATAAAGAGTTCTATAATGAAATAAAAGACAATTTCGTATATAATCGTGATCCTTATGTCTATGGAAGAAATCCAATTGAAAGTTCTTCATTTATTGTCCCTACTTGTAATCCCGATTCATCTTTACATGGTAGAGGTTTCTTTGCTAGATTAACTGGAGCAAATGCCGAATTTTTAGATATGTATAATACGATGATTTTTGGAACACAATTATTTGTATTTGAAAATAATGAATTAAAATTAAATATGAATCCACTTCTTGATAAATCATTTTTTAAAGAAGATGGAACATTCACATTTAAATTATTGAATTCAATTAAAGTAACGTATTTAAATCCAAACAAAATAAATGCTTATGAAAAAAAGAAATTAACTTATATTATTGATGGAATTACTTATAATGAAGTCAAAGGATCTCTAGCTGAGAAAATACGCGATGGAAGAATTAATTCTTTCAAAGTTATAATTGAATAGGAGAAAGCAAAATGAAAAAGAGTAGTTTTTACTTAACTTTATGTGTACTTAGTGCTATATCGTGTTTAACAGGATGTAATAATTCAAATGGTAAAAGTGAAGATGCACCATTGAAAGTTAGAATTTCAGAAACTTGCCCTAAGCTTGTTCAATGTGGCAATACTATTAATCTTCAAGCTGATGTTTTAAATGATAAAAGCAATAAAGGTGTAACTTGGACTGGAGATGATAATTTAGTTGCCACGATTAGTGATGATGGTAAATTAACAGGTCTTTCTCAAGGTACAGTTAAAGCAACCGCGAAAAGTATTACTGATCCAACTCAAACGGCAGAAGTAGTTGTCAATGTAAATTATAATACTTTGATTTCTGTTGAAATAACGACAAAACCTTCCTCAATTAAAGTTGGAGAAACCATTAAATTAAGTGCATCAATAAATGGTGATCCCACAAATAGTGGTATTGGTTGGATGGTTAATAATGAGGCTTTAGCTACGATTGATCAAGAGGGAAATCTCACTGCGATTCAAATGGGACTTGAAGGAAAAATAATTGTTAATGCCTTTTCGAAAATTAATCCTTCAGCTACAAGTTCAAATTTAACAATTGAAATCAAACCATCAAGTAATGGTGAAGAAGCCATTGAAGATTTAGTTGAAAAAGTTGGCGATTATCGTTTAATCTTTAAAGATGATTTTTCATCTAATAACCTTAATAAAAATAACTGGGAAGTTATGATTGGTGATGGTAAAAAATATGGAGTTACCGATTGGGGTAATGATGAAAAGCAATTTTATCGCGAAGATAATATTAAATTTAAAGATCAAGAAATGTATATTGTTGCTAAAAAAGAGACAGAACGTAATGATACAAGAGGAAAAACTTATACCAGTGGACGAATTCGTTCTGAAAATTTAGTTTCTTATACATATGGTAGAATTGAAGCTCGTATTGCTTGCCCATTTGGTGATGGTCTATGGCCAGCATTTTGGATGTTACCTGATTCAAAAGATAATCCTTATGGAGGTTGGCCAAACAGTGGTGAAATCGATATTATGGAAGTAAGAGGTCGTCAACATTATTCAATGTTTGGAACAATCCATATTTCCGATGAATATGGAATTCATGATACACGTGCTTCTGATTATTTATTTCCAGAAGGTCAAGATATATCTAATTATCATAAATACGCGGTTGAATGGGAAGAAGGATCTATTAAATGGTTTTGTGATGATGTACTTTATCTAACAATTGATAAAGATCATAATCCTTGGACATTAAAAGAAGGTACAGGAGTTTTCCCTTCACCATTTGATAAAAAATTTCATATTTTAATTAACATGGCAGTAGGAGGAAATTTTGATGGCAATCGTTTACCATTAGATAAAGAACTACCAGCTTATATGAAAATTGATTATGTAAAATGGTTTAAAAAGTAGGAGGAAACTATGGGATTATTTAATAGCAAATCTTTAGAAGAAAAAGAAGAATTAAAGCGTAAAGAAGAACAAGAAAAATTACTTGAAAAGCAACGTGATCGTATTTATAAAGAAACAATTAATTATCAAAAAGAACATCAAAAAGAATTAAAAGTTGCTCCGCAAGATAGTTTTATTTCTTTACAACATATTAACAAGATTTATGGAAATAGAGTTCAAGCAGTTTTTGATTTTAATCTTGAAATTAAAGAACATGAATTCGTAGTACTTGTTGGCCCTTCAGGATGTGGTAAATCGACAACTTTAAGAATGGTCGCAGGACTTGAAGCTATCACTTCTGGTGATTTATATATTGATAAAGTTTATTCTAATGATTTAGAGCCTAAAGATCGTAATTTATCAATGGTATTCCAAAATTATGCTCTTTATCCTCATATGTCAGTATATAATAATATGGCATTTGGTTTAAAAATGCGTAAGTTACCAAAAAATGAAATTGATGAAAAAGTTCATCGTGTAGCAAAAATCCTTCAACTAGAAGATTATTTAGATCGTAAACCAAAAGCATTATCAGGTGGTCAATGTCAAAGAGTGGCTTTAGGTAGAGCAATTGTTCGCGATACAAAATTATTCTTAATGGATGAGCCTTTATCAAATCTTGATGCTAAATTAAGAGTGCAAATGAGAAGTGAAATTGTCAATTTACATGAAACATTAGGTTCAACCACAATTTATGTTACTCACGATCAAACAGAAGCAATGACAATGGCAACAAGAATTGTCGTTATGAATAAAGGACGTATTCAACAAGTTGGTACGCCTAAAGAAGTTTATAATCATCCTAGCAATATTTTTGTGGCCACATTTATTGGTTCTCCAGCGATGAATATATTATCCGCGACTTATGATAAAGGAAAAGTTATTTTAAAAAACGGATTTGAAATTCAATTGCTTGAAGAACAAATAAAATTACATGATGAATTTTATAAAAATGAATATGATTCTCTTATGAAAAGAAAAGATGAACTTCTTCATAATGAAGAAACATTAAGTGAAGAAGAAAAAATTCTCAATAAACAAGAAATTGAAAAAATTGAAAAACATTTAGAAACGATTAAAGAATATCGACAAAGTAATAACCATCCAATTTATTTTGGAGTTCGTCCAGAAAATATTACCGAAGAAGGTTTGTCAACTAATGCGACAAAACTATCTACTCCGCTTGAAATTGAAGTATTTACTGCTGAATTATTAGGGCAAGAATATTATATTCATGCTAATATTAAAGATGAAAGACTTATTTCCAAGATTTCCGCGATTAGAGATATTTCCAATCATGAAAAGATGAAATTAGTCTTTGATTTAGAAAAGATTCATCTTTTTGATATGATGACACAAAAATATATGGCATGAGTTACAATTTATTAGATGATAAATATATTCAAGATTTAAAAAAGAAAATTACTAATTATCGTTTAAGTATAATTTTCTTATTGCTACTTGGAATATTAATAACGTTTTTGATTTTTTTCTTTCAAACTAGAAAGACAATGACGATTTTCATATGGCTTGGAACATTATCAATAAGTATTATTTTAATTACCATTTCATTTATTGTTTTTACTTTATATGAACCAAAACAAAAGGTTTTACAAAAACTTAATAAAGCAAAAAAAAATTCACCTATTAAATATGATTTTTTGCTTACTAATTATTATGAAAATTATGTTACATATGATGGCTTTCATGCTAAAAAAATAATGGTAAGAAATAATGATAGTGAAATAGATTTAACATATTTTTTAAATGCTGAAGACGCTATTAAATTAGAAATCGGAAAACATTATGAAATGGAAGTTGTAGATCGTCTTATCCTTTTCATAAAGGAGAAACAAGATGAATGAACTTACAAAACGTAAAATAAAACATTATATTGAATATAATTGGATTATCATTATATTAATTTTTATTATAACTTATGTTTTTTTCTTCTATACGATATCAAATATTGATGCTTATAAAAGTTATGAACAATTAAATTTTTTTATTGTTGCGCGAGCTTTAAAGGATGAAGATTTAAAAAACGATTTAATGAATCAAGATAAACGAATTCTTAAATATAATTGGTATTTATATCCTCCTGAATTAGATAATTTATATGTCCTTTATCAAGCATTTGGTGAAAACGCTGATATATTATTATTTAGTAAAAGTGATTTAGAAGATTTATCTTCGACAATTAAAGGAACATTTTTACAAATTGAAGGTGAATTTAAAAACTCATTAATGGAAGGTGTTAAAGAATTAGAAACATTTCAATATGAAAATAAAGATTATGGATTAAAAATATTTGATTGCAATAATGAAGATTATAATAATAAATATAATTTTTCAGCTTTTTTAGATTTTGCAAATAATGATGATTATTATTTAGTTTTTGCCAAAAATAGTAAAAAGTTTTGTGAATGTGGAAATAATTCTAATGATATGGCTCTAGTTGCTGCGAATACTATTTTAAGGAGATATGCCTATGAAAGTTAAATATAATAGTAATTTGCCACGTACACGTTTTGAACAAATAATTGATGTTCTACATTATCATCTTTTTGAAATAATTATTGCAAGTATCTATACTTTTTTATTTTCTCTTCCTGCATTTTTATGGATAATATTTACTTCTTCTACTTCAATTTTTCAAGGAGAATATTTATTAAATGTCATCTTGATTTATGGAGTATTAGCAATTTTAATTGGAGTAATGGGATTAGGATATGCTGGAGGTTTATATTTTTTTAAACGCTTACTATTTAATGAAGGGGTAAATATAAATAAAGATTATATTATTGGGATAAAGAAAAATGGAAAAAATTTATTTATTATCTTTTTGTTACTTGGATTAAGTTATTTATTATTACATACTTCTATATCCATGATTAATAATTTAAACTTAGAAATAAATTTAAAAATAATTATGATAGGTATATCATATGCTTTATTTTTTATTATCATGATAATTATCTTATTTATGGCAACTCAGACAATATTATACCAAGCATCATTTAAGCAATTATTATTAAATGGAATTTTATTTTGCTTTGGATATTTATATAAAAATATTTTTATTTTATTAATCTCTTGTTTACCATTTATATTTTTTGAATTTTCTCTGATTGATATTTTAAAGTGGCTTAGTGTTTTAATATCGATGGGATTTTATTTTGGATTTTCACAAGTTGTACTTACTTCATTTTCATTTCATGTATTTGATTTAACAATTAACAAAAAACAATTTAAGGATTATTTAAGGAAAGGATTAGCAAAAAATGAAACAGATAACCTCTAAATTTAATGATTATTTTAAAGAATATAAACTAAAAAGTAGTGAGGAAACTCCACTTATTAAAGTTGATGAAACAGTATTTTTTCAAACACATTTAGGATTTGGTGGAGCTTTTACCGATGCTGCATGTTCGATTTTTTTAATGTTAGATGAAAAGCAAAAAGACGAAGTTATAAAAGCATATTTTTCTTTAGAAGGACTTAATTATAACTTAGGAAGAATGACAATTGGATCTTGTGATTTTTCACGCTTTGAATACGATTATATTAAAGATTATAATGGTGAAGATTTTGCTTTAAATCATGATAAAGAATATATTTTTGAATTTTTAAAAAGAGCAAATAAAGAAAATAAATTAACACTTATGGCTTCTTCTTGGTCAGCACCAAAAATGTATAAAACAAATTTTGATAAATGTCATGGTGGTTATTTAAAAAAAGAATGCTATTCTTTATATGCAAAATATATGGTTAATTACATTAAACATATGTCTAAAGAAGGCTTTGATATCACATATTTAACAATTCAAAATGAACCAGAAGCAGTCCAAACATGGGAATCTTGTATTTTTACTCCTCAAGAAGAATTTGCTCTTGCAAAATGTATTTATAAGGAGTTAAAAACTTATTCTTTAGATACAAAATTACTTCTTTGGGATCATAATCGTGATTCAATTGTAAATAGAGTTAAAGGTTATTATGAAGATAAAGATGCCGAGGAAATAATTTATGGTTTTGCTTATCATTGGTATGATAATGGTTTTTATGATAATTTAACTATTGTTCATAATATGTGCCCTAATAAACATCTTTTCTTCACTGAGGGATGTATTGAATTATTAAATTTGAATAAAGATGATCCAAAAAGTGCTTCAGGAACAATGCAAAATGCCTTACGTTATGCCAAAAATTATATTATGGATAGTTTGAACTATTCAGAAGCTTTTATTGATTGGAATTTACTTTTAAATGAACATGGTGGTCCAAATCATGTTGGTAATTATTGTGAAGCTTTAATAATGTTTGATAAAGACTTAAATAAATTGATATATAATCCTTCATATTATGTTGTTAAACATTTTGCTCACTTTATAAAAAAAGGCGCTAAAAGAATTAAGATTGAAAATGAAAGTGATATTCTTGCTACATCATATTTAAATCCTAATAATGAAGTAGTGGTTATTTTGTCAAATGAAAAAGAAGCAACTTCTTTAACTCTTGAAATTAAAAATCAGAAGGTTTTGGTGGAATTACCTGCATATTCAATTACGACAATTATCTGCTAACTAATATTAAAAATGGAGAATTATACATGGAAAAACCCAAGATTATAAAAATATTACCAATAAGTTTATTTTGTTCTTTGTTATTATCTTGTAATATTAATGTTACTTCAAAAATAACTTCATCTTCTAAAGAAACTTATAATGAAGTTAGTACATCAAAAGATGATTCTCAAATATCAAGTGAAACTTCTTCTTGTGAATCAACAACTTCAACCTCGAACTCTTTAAGTTTTAATAATGAAGAAGAATTATTAATAAATAATGATTTTAATAGTTTATCTAGTTGGCAACTTATTGAAAGTCATGGATGTATTATAAAAGAAAAAAGTCATGGTAATTCTGAATTAGTTTTAGATGTCAATAATAGTTCTGCGATTGAAACTTGGTCTGCTCAATTAATTCAAAATTCTATTCCTTTGAAATATGGAAAAGAATATAAAGTTGAATTTATAATTAAAAGTTCTATTGATCGACCATTTAATTTTGTTCTTCAATCCATGGATTATTCTAAATACTTAATTAATGAAATCATTGAATTGAAAGCAAATCAAGAGTATCATTTTTTTAAAATTGTTACTTGTAAAGTAGAAACATCTTATCTTTATGGTTTCTTATTAGGAAAAATTAATAACATTACAAATAATCAACATGAAATAACTATTAAAAATGTATCTTTAATTGGTGAAAAAAATAAACAAGAAACTGAAGGTTTAGATGGTACAACTTCAATTCCACCTAGTGAAAGTCATTCAAGAAAACTACTTTGGAGTGATGAATTTAATGAAGAAGAAGTTGATAAAACAAAATGGACTTTTGAAATTGGAAATGGTGCAGGTGGATGGGGAAATAACGAATTACAATACTATACAGATCGTAAGGAAAATGTCAAAGTTAGTAATGGTTCTTTAAAAATTATTGCTTTAAATGATCGTTATTTGAACTATAATTATTCTTCAACACGTATAATTTCTAAAGATAAATTTGAATTTCATTATGGATATGTTGAAGCTCGTATAGCTTTACCTTCTTTAGTTGGTATTTGGCCAGCATTTTGGATGCTAGGGGCAAATATTGATGAAGTTAGTTGGCCTAAATGTGGTGAAATAGATATTATGGAAGCAATTAATGATGAAAGTAAAGTATATTCAACGCTTCATTATAATGAAAATAATCATGTTTCAAAAGGTAATAATGGAAAAATGATTGTTGATAGAACTGATTATCATATTTATGGTATGGAATGGCAAGAAGACATAATGAAATTTTATTTAGATGATGTCAATATATTTGAATTTGCTATTTCTTCAAATAATGGAACAAGTGCATTCCAAAAAGATTTCTTCTTTATTTTTAATGTTGCTGTAGGTGGTAATTGGCCTGGATTTAATATAGGAACAGCATTTCCTCAGACGATGAGTGTTGATTATCTAAGAGTTTATCAATAAAAATATTTTGATAATTGATACATTTTAAATTCAATTATCTAGAAATCGATTTCCAACAAACATTGAAAATGAAAGCGGTTTCATTTATAATATAAAAGATGAAAGGAATGAAAATTAATGAAAACTAAAAATAAATCAAAATTATTAATTCTTGCAGCATTAACCTTAGTTAGTTCTTCAGCTGTAAGTTTAAAATCCTATGTTTTTCCACAAGAAAATATCATAGTAAAAGCTAAAGAAGTTTCGATAAATATTGATGCTTCTCAAACTAAAATTGAAGGTGCGGGAGTTATAATATTTTTAAGTGATAAACCAAATATTACAGTCGATAATCTTAAAGTCACTATTAAAAGCTTTGAATCCACACAATTTGAAAACTATAAAGACACAATTCTTTCTAAAGGCATAGAAAATCCTGAATATAATCCTGAAAATGGACGTTTTTATGGCACCATTTCTAATGGTTTCCCTAATGGTTCTGATGTTAAAATTCTTATTAATGTTTCTTATGAACTAAATGGTGATACTTATTCTAAAGATCTTTTATTTGAAGGAAATAAATATAATCCAAATTATGGTTTAAGTGCTTTAAATGCTCCTATGAATGCAAAAATTATTAATAACGTGTTAACTTTTGATGAAGTTAGTAATGCCACAGGATATCATATTGAATATCGTAAAGAGAATAAAGTTGATAAAGTCTATGAACAAGATGTTCAAAATGGTGAAACTTTAAATCCGATTATTGCTCAAGGAACATATTATGTATTTATTAAAGCATTAGGTGATGGTGAAACTTATGGTGATTCAGAATATATTGAAGTAGATGGAACTTATATTGCTCAAGAAATTGAAGCACTTCCTATTCAAATTGATGCCTCTTTAACTAAAATTGAAGGTGCTGGTGTTGAAATATATTTTGCTGAAATGCCTGATATTTCACTTTCTGATATTAATATAACAATACTAGATTTTGAATCAACGCAATTTGCTAACTACAAAGATTCAATTATGAATAATGGATTTAATAAAGTTGATTATAATCCTTCAACAGGACGTTTTTTTGGCACGATTGCTAATGGTTTTCCTAATGATTCTGATGTTGTAATAACATTTAGAATTATGTATTCATATAATGAATCTTTATATATGCAGGATTTAGTATTTGTTAGTAATGTATATAAAGCAAATTATGGTTCATTAATTACTTTAGATAGTCCAACAAATGCTAGAGTTGAAGGTAATAAAATTTTCTTTGATGAAGTAGCTAATGCAAGTTCTTATCATATTCAATATCATAAAGAAAGTGATGATTCAGTTGTCTTTGAAAGTGATATAACTTCTGGTTCCGAATTAGAAAGTAGATTAGATGCTGGTTCTTATAAAATATATATTAAAGCGGTCGGAGATGAAGAAAACTATGCTGATTCAATATATGTTGAAGCATCTAATATTTATGTAGTTAGTGAAAAAGAATTACCAACTGTTGGAGAACCAATTGCAATTGATGAAGAGCAAACGAAAATAACAGGCGCGGCAGTTGAAATATATTTAAAAGATAAACCAAATATTCCTTCTATTGCTATTCAAGCTAAACTTGTTTATTTTGATTCTAAAGAAGGAGATCCAAATAATCTTCTTGAATCACAATTCTTAAGTAAAGAATATAATCAAGAAAATGGGAGATTATTCTTAACTTTAGCAAATGGTTATGATGAATCATTGACACCAAAACATATCATTAAGATTTCTTATGAATTAAACGGAAAAACTTATTTACAAGAATTACAATTTGTTAAAAATCAATATTGTACACTTGGCTTTACCTATGCTTTTGCCGAACAATGGAAACTTGATGAATCAGAAGTTAGATATATTGGAAAAGTGTATTTAGGTGATAAAACACTTGATGATTTAACAAAGAAATATTCCAAAATTAAATTCAAAATTGAAACAAAATATAATGGCGAAGATAAAATTGTGGAATTAGATACTAAATATGTTATGAAATCTATTAATGCTGGATTTAATGAAGAATTAACCGCAGAAGATGGTTGGTATTTCTGCTTAGTTAATGTCAAAGTAGCAAGTGGAACAACAATTAGTAAAAATGCAGTAGTTACTGTTACAATAGAATAGGAGCAAAAAAATGAAAAAGATTAAAAAAAGTGTTTTATTAATTCTCAGCTTATGTGGATTAGTATTAGTTGGCTGTACATCTAAAACAAGTTCTTCTTCAAGTAATAAAGAACAAAGTTCATCTTTAGTTTCAGAAACTACCTCAGAAGATTCTTTATCAACAGAAGAAGTTAATACAACAAGTCAATTAACTCCAACAAGTGAAAATAAAACTACTAAATCCGAGACAACCACAAGTAGTAAAGAGCAGACATCATCTAAAGAAGGCGGGTTTCAGCAAACTAGTGATAATTTAAGTGAGCAATGGGGTTCATTAATACCATATTAATATTTATAACGGAGATTAGATATCTCCGTTTTCTTTAGGAGAAAATTTAAATGAAACTAATATTTATTCGCCATGGGGATCCCGATTATGAAAATAACACCTTAACAGAACAAGGATTTAAAGAAATAGCCTCTTTAGCGGATTATTATAAAGAATTAAATTTTAAAAAAGCATATTGTTCATCTTTAAATAGAGCTAAATTAACCGCAAAAGCTTTTTTAAAACCACATAATAAAAAAGCAATAATTTGTAATTGGCTAGATGAATTTGCTTTTAAAGTTAAAGTTCCTTATTCTAAAGAAACAGTTTTAAATATGGACTTTTTACCAAGTTTTTTTACAACCCAAGATGATTTTTATAATAATGATTGTTATTTAGATAATGAAGTAATGCGTTCAGCAAATATAAAAGAACATTATTATGAAGTAGTAAATAAATTTGATGAACTACTTGTTAAATATGGTTATATAAGAGAAGGTAAATTTTATAAAGTAAAAAAAGCAAATAAAGACACATTAATTTTTATTTGTCATTTTGGCATTATGAGTGTATTAATGTCGCACCTTATGGGAATACCATTTGTTTTATTAACTCAATCATTTATTTGCCCACCAAGTGGAGTAACAACTTTAGTTACTGAAGAAAGAGAAAAAGGAATAGCTCAATTTAGATGTTTAGAATATGGCAATATAGATCATTTAAAAAAAGCAAATATTAAGCCTAGTTTTATGGGTAGATTTTGTGAAATATATGAATCTAATGAACGACATTAATATGCTCAAAATAGATCAAGCTTAGAAATCGATTTCTATAAAATCTTGCAAATAAAACCGCTTTCATGTATAATTTATTTGAAAAGGAGAGAGTAAAAAAAATGAAAAAATTTAAAAACTCAAAACTTATTGCTCTTACTGCTTTTATGCTATTTGGAGCAAATTATGCTGCACAAGCAAACTATAATAATAAAATTGTAACAAAAGCTGAAGCTAATGATGTAGTTACAATTTCAAACAAAGAAGATTTATTAAAGTTCTTTGATGGAAGTGCAAATTCATGTAATAAGGATGCTATTCTTACAGAAGATATAGATTTAGAAGGAAAAGTATTTGTTAATGTAGCTATGGCAGGCGAATACAACGGAAATTTTGATGGGGGGGGGGCATACAATTTCTAATTTTATTTCCAAAGGTCCTGGTTTATTTAATATAATTGGTACTAATGGTAAAGTATCTCAATTAAATTTATCTGTTGATAATGGTGGTAAAATTGGTGGTGGAACTCTTGCTTATCAAAATAATGGTACAATTGAAAATTGTTTTGTACATTTAATTTTATCTGAAAGTTGTAATACATATGGAGCTATTTGTTTAGTAAATAGTGGATCAATTATTAACTGTAAAACTTATATTGAATTTTTAGATAGTGCTACTTCATCAAATAACATTTATCCAATTGCAAAAAATGGAACATTTACTGATTGTAGTTATAACTCTAATCAAACAAATGGATTTGCAAATTTTGAAAAAGTAACTCGTGATGAATCTATTACACCAAATCAAAATATGCCAACATTAGATCAACTTGAAACACCAACAGATGTTAAAGTTGAAAATAATGTTCTTTCATTTAATCCTGTTGATAATGCAACAAATTATGAAGTTACTTACTTTGATGAAACTGGAAGTAATAAAAAAACAGAAAAAATTTCATCAACTACTTATACTTTAACTGATGACTCACTCTTTCCTGGAACATACACAATAAAAGTTAGAGCCTTAGGCGATAATAAAACATATGCTAATTCAGAATATGCTATTGCCACAGGTACTTTTGTTGTTGAAGAAAAAGAAGGTTTACCAATTGAGATAAATAATGCACAAGAAACTTCAATTAATGGAGATCAAATATTTATTTATACTTCAAATTTAGCTAATGCAAAACAGGAAGATATAAGCATTAGAATAGTTAATATTGAAACAAATAATCATAATAATGATGAATTTTATCAATCTTTAATTAATTCATCAGCTAAAATTCAAGAATTTAATGTTTATTCTGATGCAAGTCAAAGAATTTATGGAATATTGAGTAAAGGTTTACCAGAAGATAATGAACGAATAATTACGGTTGAATTAAGTGCAGTAGTAGGTAAACAATTCTATAAACAAAAATTAATTTTTGTAGGAAAAGAATATAAACCTAATTATGGTAAAATAGAAGAATTATCTGCTCCAACAAATGTTTCATTAGTTGATAATACTTTAAAATTTGATGAAGTAGAACATGCTATTGGATATCATGTTCAATATCGTAATGTTAATGGTGGTGTAGAAGCTGAACATGATATAGAACCTAATGGTGAATTAACAGCCAAATTAGAAGAAGGAACATATACATTATTTTTAAGAGCTCTTGGTGATGAAATAGATTATACATCATCTTCATATGTTGAAGTTTCTGAAAAATTTATTGTTGCTGGAAAAGAATTACCTGAACTTGGTGCTCCAATAAAGATAAAAGAAGAAGGAACAAAAATTTCGGGTGATCAAGTATTTATTAGATTTGAAGATGCTCCAGATATTACAAAAGAAGATTTCACTATAAAAATTATTGATTGTGTATCTGCAAGCGGAAATGGAGTTGCTGATGTTATTAAAAAACAAACTCTTAAAAAAGTAAGTTATTCAAATGGTGAATTATATTGCACAATGGGTGCAGGTATTCCTGATGAAACTGATTTAGTTACAACAATTAGAGTTTCATATGAAAAAGATAATGTCGTTTATTTACAAGAATTAGTATTTGATGGATTAAAATATGATTCTGAAAGAGCTGAAGATTGTAATTTAGGATATGCATATCCATATGGCACCCAAATGAGTCAAAATAATACAAAGATTCGTTATATTGGTAAAGTATATGTTGGTGCTAAAGCAGTTGTAGATTTATCAAGTAAATATGCAAATATTAAATTTAAAATTGCTGCAAAAATCAAAGGTGAAGAAAAGTGGACTGAATTAACCACTAATATGATTATGAAATCATTAAATGCTGGATTTGGTGAACAAGTTACTGCAGAAGATGGATGGTACTATTGTGCGGTTGTAATAAATAATTTGCCTACAGGTGAAAACGCTTTTGAGCCTCTATCTTTCACTGTGACATTAGAATAAGGAGAATTTGCATATGAAAAAGATTTATGAAAAACCAATTTTAAATATAGATGAAATTTGTTTAGAAGATGTCCTTACAATTTCAGGCGCAGAAGATGGCATTGGAACTGAATTTGATTTTGAGAATTTAGAATGGAATGATGGTCTATTTTAATTATTAAGTTTCTTAATTTAATTAAATTTTATAAACGGGGATGAATAATCCTCGTTTTGTTTTCTTAAAAATGAAAAAAATGATATTTAAGTATTTAATTTTAATATATACTTATTATTAAATAGGGTGATTTAAATGATTATTAACACTGGGCAAAGAACAGATATACCAGCATTTTATTCTAAATGGTTTATAAATAGAATAAAAGAGGGCTATGTTTTAGTTAGAAATCCATTTTATCCAAAATTAGTTACTAAATTTATTTTAGATCCTAATGTTGTTGATGTTATTGGATTTTGTAGTAAAAACCCTAGACCAATGTTTCAATATTTAAATGAATTAAAAAGATTTGGTCAATTTTGGTATATAACAATAACTGGTTTTGAAAATGATATAGAACCTAATGTTCCTTCGATTAATCAAGTAATAGAGGACTTTAAATATTTATCAAATAAAGTTGGAGTATTGTCTATATGCTGGAGATATACACCAATTATTATCAATGAAAAATATACTTTAAAAAGGCATATAGAAACATTTAAATATATCGCAGAAAATCTTAAAGGGTATACTTCTCTTGCTGTTTTTGGTTTTCTTGATTTATATGATAAATTAAAAAAGAATCATCAAGAACTTAAAGATTGCTCTGATGAAGATAAAATCATTATTACTAAAGAATTTATAAAAATTGCTAAAAATAATAATATGGAATTAAGATTATGTTCAAAAGAAAAATGGCTTCAAGATTATGGAATAGATGTAAATGGTTGCATGAGAATTGAAGACTATGAAAGAGCAATTTCATCAAAGTTAGTAATTAAAAAGAAAATGCAAGCAAGAAAATCTTATTGTGCTTGCTATTTATCTAATGATATTGGAGCTTATAATACTTGCTTACATTTTTGTTCTTATTGCTATGCGAATAAAGATAAAAATGAAGTATTAAAAAATAATGCTCTTCATGATGATAATTCACCATTTTTAATTGGTAATTTAAAAGAAGATGATGTTATTAAAGAATATCCTGCAAAAAGCAATAAAACTGATGAAATAACTTTATTTTGATTTTTGTATAAGTTTAAAGCTTATAATTTTTAACACAATAATTTAATATTAATTTGATTTTAACATTTATTTTTTTTAATAATTTTTCACAAAAATAAATTAATTTTGTTTGTTTTCATATCAAACGGAACACTTTATTGACAAATTATTTATATATTAGTATATTATAAATGAATCAAATATTTAGGGGTGCAAAAATGAACAAAAAAAAATATTCTTCATCGATAAAAAAAACACCATTTAAATATACAATATCAAAAAAAATAGCTGGATTAATGTTAAATAAATTAGATAGAAATGAAATTTATAACACATGTTTTAATTGTAATTATATTGAAATTGATTCTCTTGAAAGAAGAAGAGAAATTACAAATGTTATCTATAATAGGTTGTTAGAACTAGATAATTATTTGCTCGATTATTTTTATAATGGAGATGTTATAACTTCTAAATTTATTTTAGTATATGCTATAGCAAAATCCGATTCACTTTTTTTTGATTTTTTATTTGAAGTATATCGCGAAGCTTTGTTAGGAAATAAAAATTATATTTCAATTGATGATTTTGAAACATTTTTTTCTTCAAAAAAGGAATGTGATGTTGTTGTTTCAAAATGGGGAAATTTTACAATTGACCAATTAGCCAAAGGATATAGGAATATTTTAGTTGAATCTGGACTTGGAACTAGAATTAAAAGAAATATAAATGTTGAAAAGATAACTATTCATCCAAATATTGAAGAGCATATTCAATTAATTGGAGATAAAAAATTTTTACAAGCATTATTAGGAGTGTAGTAAGTGTGAGAAGTATAAATGAAAGAAGTTTGAATGAACGTTTTAATGAACTTGAGGATAGAATGCAATCCGTTGAATCATTAACAAGATATGGTACTGCCAACGACATGAAGTTTTATATTTTTGATTATAATCCAAAAGATGAATACGCAGTTAGAAAAGAAATCAAAAAATTAAAAGAACATAATCAAAATATTATTGAATTTGATCTATATGAAATGATGCTTGAAATCATTGAGAAACAAGGATATACAGAAGATGTAATTCGAGCAGAAACAGAATATGATAAAGAACATTTGCTATCTGAGATTTTTCAACCTATTTTATCAGTTGAAGAGTCAAATAATGAGTTTTTAGAAATGTTTAAATTAAGGGCATATGATGATGGATCAAAAATCATTTTGATAACAGGTGTAGGAAAAGCTTATCCAGTAATTAGAAGTCATACAATACTGAATAATTTACAAAGCATTTTCAGAAAAAATCCTGTTGTCATGATGTATCCAGGAAGATATGAAACTAAGCAAAAAATGACTTTACGATTGTTTGATCGATTAGATGATGATAATTATTATAGAGCATTTCCACTAGTTGAAAGGAGAATTAGCAAATGATTATAAAAGATTTATTTAAAAAACCTATTGATAGAAGTATTCAAGGCGTAGTAACTATAGGTAATGAAGATGAAGAACAAAAATGGCAAGAATTAGAAGAATATGTTTGTACAGGAGAAATTACAAAACAATTTAGAATTTTCTTTAGAAAATATCGCGAATCAATTGCTGCTCCTACTGAAAAAATGGCTGCTTGGGTTACTGGATTTTTTGGCTCTGGTAAATCACATTTTCTTAAAATATTAGGTTACATTCTTGAAAATGAGATAGTAGCTGGAATGAATGCAGTTGACTATTTCAATGATAAAATTCAAGATGAGATGCTGCTTGCTGATATGAAAAAATGTGCTTCAGCAAATAACAAAGTTGTCTTATTTAATATTGATTCAAAAGCAAAATCAGATTCTAAAAATAAGACTCAGGCTATTATGGATATCATGCTTAGAGCATTTAATGAATCTGTTGGTTATTGTGGTGATAGACCATGGGTTGCGGATCTTGAAAGAATGCTTGATGAAGAAGGGTTATTAAATGATTTTGTTACTAAATTTGAAAAACTTTCTGGTCGTGATTGGAAAGCAAATCGATCAAAAGCTGCATTAAATAAAAAAATCATAATTGATGCTTTAGTAGAAGTTAGAAAAGTTCCAAGAACAGATGCTGAAGATTATATTAATGATCAAATTAATAATTACACAAATTCTACAGAGGATTTTGCAAAGATTGTTAACGAATATTGCAAAAAGAATAAAGCAAGAATCATTTTCTTGATGGATGAAGTTGGACAATTCATAGGTGATAATACACAATTAATGTTGAATTTACAGACTTGTGTTGAAGATTTGGGAAAATATTGTAAAGGACAAGCATGGGTTGTTGTTACATCACAACAAGAACTAAAAGCTATGATTGATTCTACTAAGGATAAACAACAAGATTTTTCAAAAATTCAAGCAAGATTTGACACTAGAATTTTATTAAGTGGAGCAGAAGCAGGAGAGGTTATAAAAAAACGTATTCTTGATAAAAAGGATAATGCAGTTAATTCTTTAAAATCATTATATGATAGCAATGCAAATAAAATTTCTAATTTAATTTTATTTGCTGGAACTCCTTCATGGAGCGGATATAAAGATGCAGAAGATTTTAAAAATGTATATCCTTTTGTGCCATATCAATTTGAATTACTTCAAAAGGTTTTCACTGCAATTAGAGAACATGGTATGTCTGAAGGTAAACATCTTGCACACTCTGAACGTTCTCTTTTAAGTGCATTTCAAGAATCTGCCAAAAAATATAGTGATGCTGAAACAAATATATTAATTCCATTTGATAGTTTTTATTCTACAATTGAACAATTTATTGATTGGGATATAAAAAATGTTTTTACTTCAGCAGAAAATAAGGCAACGCTTAGTGATTTTGATTTAAGAGTTCTAAAAATTTTATTTATGATTCTTCATGTAAAAGAAATGCCTGCAACAATAGATAGAATTGCAACATTGATGATTGAATCGTTAAATGAAGATAAAGTTTTATTAAAAAAAGACATTGCTGAGTCATTAAAGGTTTTAGAAAAAGAAACATTAATTCAAAAAAATGGTGATGAATTTGATTTTTTAACTAATGAAGAACAAGATGTTAATAAACAAATTAATCATGTCGATTATAATGAAGGCGAAGTTAAAAGAAATATTCTAGACATTGTTTATGATAAAGTTCTTGAGCTAACTACTAAATTTCGTTATAAAAATAGATATGATTTTTCACTAAATAGATATGTTGATGATGAATTAAAAGGCAGTCATGGACAAGATAATATCTCTATTAAAATTATGACTAATTTTTCTGGAATTTCTGATCCAACCATGTTTGCGTCAGAATCTACAAGGAGCAATGCTCTAGTTGTTGATTTAACTGAAGGTAATTTTATTGAAGAATTAACTAGAGCAAACAAAATTTCACTTTATAAAAGAAACAATAGCAGTTCTTTATCTGTTTCAATGACTGAAATTATGGCAAAGAAATCAGCTGAGCTTTCAGAAAGAGTTAAGAGAGCTGAAGAAATTATTAAAGAGTCACTTAGATCAGCACCAATTTATTTTAATGGAAATATAATTGATATAAAACAAAAAGATGGTAAAGATAGGTTAAATGATGCCTTAAATCAAGTTGTTGAACAAGAATATTATAAATTAGGATATGTGTCTTATTTTTATCAAGACCAAAAATCAATTTTAGAAGTTTTAAATTCAAATAATAATGGATTGTTTGGGAATGACATTGCAGGAGATGCAAATGAAAAAGCATTTCAAGAAATTTTTGATAAAATAAAAAATGATAAAAATATTGCTAAAAGAACAAATGTAAAAGAATTATTGGATCATTTTTCTAAAAAACCATATGGTTGGAGAGATTTAGATGTTCTTGGTATGGTAGCTAAATTATTTAAATTAGAATTACTTCAAATATTTATTCATGATGTTCTTGTTGATGACAAAAATTATAGTTTTAAAAATGATTTTGTAAAGAAAAATAGTCTTGATACAATGGTTGTTAGAGTTCAAGAAAAAATAGATGAATCAGTATTAATTCAAGTAAAACAAATTATGAATAAAATTTATTCATTATCACTTCAAATAAATGAATCTGAAATGAAAAAAGAGGTATTAAATTTCTTTACTAAAAAAAGAGATTTCTTAAGTAATTTAAAGATTAAATATGGTAATGAATTTGCAGGAGCTTCTTGCGTTCCTAGCATTTATAAAGATATTGATGAAATTGTTAGAACAAATGATTCTGCAACTATTTTTAATGAAATTATTTTAAGAAAATATTCACTTGAAGAAAAATCTGAGATTTTAGAACAATTAGAAAGTTTTTACAAAGATGGCAGTAATCAACAAAAGGTATATAATGATGCTTTAGAAATTGTTAAATGGTATTACCAAAACAACAATTTATTGAATGCTTTAAATAAATTAGATGACGTAATTTTTAGTATAGATGAAATTCTTAAAATGGATGTTCCTTTTACTAAAATTAATCTATTAAGTGATTTAGTATTCAAAGCAGGAGAAGTAAAAGAACAAATATTAGAAGAAAAATATAATGAAGTAATTAATTCATTAAATGATGATCAAAAAAATATTAAAAATGAATTTGTTGGTGTTACAAGTTCTGATTTATCTGAATTTAAGAAAAACAAAATAAAAGATAAATATGATAAGATTGAACATATGTATCAATCATGGTATAACACTTTATCAAATAAAACTCAAAATCTTGATTCTTATGTTGTATCAAGTCAAAACACAGTGGAAGATTTCAAAAAATTTATTAGTTCTATAATGGCTGAGGTGGAATCTATTCCTTATGGTGATAATTCTAACCAACCAGTAAAAGAAATAAAAAGAAAAAATGTTAGAGTCATTGATTGTGTTCCTATTGCTAAGAAAAGAATAAAGTCAAAAGATGATATTGATAGTGTTATTCAATCAATTAGAAAAGCATTAGAAGAAGCACTTCAAAATAACGATGAAATAACAATTAATTAAGAGGTGAACTTATGGATAAAAGGGCATTACAAACTTATGCTGAATGGGCTAAGAAAAACTTAGAAAATCAAATTGAAGTTTCACTAAAAACATTAGGAATTAATAGCGATAATGATATTAAACAAGCTAGAAAAGTTGGTGAATATACGATTATAGATGGAGATTCTAATTCCTATTCAGCAGATTTATATGATAAGCGAAATGATATTACAAATTTGATTAAATCAGATGGTTACAAAAATGTTATTGAAGAGTTTGCGTATACTTGGTTTAACAGAATAATAGCACTTAGATTTATGGAAGTTCATGACTTTTTACCTCACGGATTTAGAGTGCTTTCTTCTAGAGATGGTAGTTTTGAGCCTGAAATTCTTAAAAATCTTAATTATGTTAAAGATGATTTAAAGTTAGATATGAGTATTATAGCTAGTCTTAATTCTCAAGGTAAAATAGAAGAAGTTTATCGATATGTTTTATTTAAACAATGTAATGCATTATCTAAGATTTTACCTATGCTTTTCAGTAATGAAAGTGCATATTTAGAATTACTTCTTCCAAAAGCATTATTAAAAGGTGACACAATAATTACTAAACTTTTAGAAATAGATGAAAATAGCTTTTTAGAAGATGTAGAAGTAATTGGTTGGTTATATCAATTTTATGTAGCAAATGATAGACAAGAATTTAGAGATGCCAAAGTAGTCACAAAAGATTTAATTCCAACATTAACACAAGTATTTACTCCAGATTGGATTGTTCGATACATGACAGAAAATTCACTTGGTAGATTGTGGCTAGAAAGTTATCCTAATTCTTCAATAAAATCAGAAATGAAATATTATGTTGAAGATGCAAAACAAGAAGAAGATATTCAAAAGAAAATTAATGAAATTAAATACAAAAATGTAAATCCCGAAGACATTAAAGTTATTGAACCATGTTGTGGCTCGGGACATATTTTAGTGTATATTTTTGATTTATTATTTAAAATGTATGAAGAAAAGGGTTATCAACAAAGAGAAATTCCTTCTTTGATATTATCTAAGAACATATATGGATTAGAAATTGATAAACGTGCTACACAGCTTGCCACATTTTCATTAATTATGAAAGCAAGAAAATTAAATAATAGGTTTTTTAATGAAAAATATTATGTTGAACCAAATGTAATTGAAATTTATGATTCAAGATTCTTTTTGGACTTTGATTATAAATCACAAATGGTAAGTTTAAAATTATTTAGTGACGAAGAAATAAAAGCAACAACTGAACTTATTGAAACATTTAGGTATGCCAAAACAATTGGATCACTTTTAATTATGCCTAAGATTAATATTTCATTAGTTGAAAATGTAATTGAAAAATTAACTAATAAAGCTGTTAATACTATATTTAATAATAAATTTATTGCTAATGGTCCTAAATTTCTTTCAAAATTAATTAATCAATATAAAATAATGGCTAATAAATATGATGTTATGATCACAAACCCACCATATCTTGGAATATCAAAAATGGAAGCAAATCCTAAACGATATTTATCAGCAAAATATCCTAATAGTAAATCAGATATGTTTGCAATGTTTATGGAAACACCATTTGTTAAGAAAAATGGATTTAGAGCTATGGTAAATCCTGATTCTTGGATGTTTCTTGTTAGTTATGAAGAATTAAGAAAGCAAATTATATTTAATGAAAGCATAGTGAATATGATTCATTTAGGGCTTGGAGCTTTTGATGCAACTGTTCAAACGACTTCATTTGTTATACGTAACTCTGCAATTGCTGGAAATGGTGTTTATTTCCGCCTTGTTGATGAAAAAGATAAAGAAAAAGCATTTTTGTCGGGGGGGGGGGTATAACTGCTAAATTAATTACCTTTTATAAAATACCAGGTTGCATATTATCATATTGGATTTCTAAAAAAACCATTGATAACTTCTTAAATAAAAAACTTGGCGATGTAATAGTTACACGTGAAGGAATGGCAACAGCAGATAATGATAAATTTTTAAGACTTTGGAGCGAAGTTGCATTCACTAAAATTTATTTTTGTGCAACTGATTATATTAATGCATTATATACGGGATATAAGTGGTTTCCATATAATAAGGGCGGTGTATTTAGAAAATGGTATGGCAATAATGAATATATTGTAAATTGGCAAAATGATGGATTTGATATAAAAAATAACAAAGATGAAAAAAGCAAAAAAATTAGAAGTCACAATTATAATGGCAAATATGGTTTTTTGGAAGGAATTACATGGAGTTCGCTTTCAACGGGGTCCTTTTCATTAAGATATTCTCCTAAAGGATTTTTGTTTGATTCGAAGGGAGCAAAAGGCTTTCCAAATAATTCGAACGAAATTTGGTTTATTATGGGGTTATTAAATTCTCAAGTTGCAAAACATTATCTATCGTTTATAGCTCCAACAATTGACTATAAAGTTGGTGATATTATTCAAATACCATTTATAAAAAACAAAGAAAATAAGGTTAACGAATACGTTAAAAAAAATATTCAAGTTGTAAAGAAAGATTGGGATTCTTTTGAAACTTCATGGGATTTCAAAAAACACCCATTAATATAAGGAGCGCATTCCTCCTAAATGAATGCAAAGGAGGAAAAAATATGGAATCAAAACATTTAAGATATGAGATAGCATCTACAAAATTTAATATGATACCTGGAAATCCTATTGCATATTGGATAAGTAATGCGTTTAGAAATATTTTTTCAATGGGAATTCCTATCGAAAAAATAGGAGACGTTAGGACAGGGATATCAACTGGTAAAAATGATTTATATCTTCGTTTATGGTATGAGATATCTTGTAGTTCTATTAATTTTTATCAAACTAATATTAATAAGATTAACTTAAATGAAAAAAAATACATTCCTTATAATAAAGGTGGTGATGCTAGAAAATGGTATGGCAATAATGAATATGTAGTTAATTGGTCACAGCATGATAAATTTCATCGTAGCAGACCTAATTTTTCAGATATTTATTTAAAAAAAGGATTAACTTGGTCATTTGTTACTTCTGGCATGTTTTCATCAAGATATTATCCAAATGGTTTTTTATGGGATGTTGCTGGATCTCCTTGCGTTTTTAATGATGATAGCAGTTTATATTATATTTTAGGATTTCTATCTACTAAAATTGCTTCTAATATTTTAAAGTTAATTAATCCAACCCTTAATTGTCAAGTAATTGATATACAAAGAGTTCCTATAATTGATACTGATAATGATAAGGATAAAGTTATAAATATCTCTATTATGTCAGTTAAAAAATCGAAAGATGATTGGGATTCTTTTGAAACTAGTTGGGATTTCAAAAAACATCCATTAATTTAAAAGAATAGGAGTCATATATGGCAAACAAGAACAATAACAAAGAAGTCACAATACGAAGTTCTGCTGCAGAATATTTAACTTATGTGGCATCGGTAGGAGAAGAAACGCAAAATATAGAGGTAAGGTATGAAGATGAAAATATATGGTTAACGCAAAAAATGTTGGGATTACTTTTTAATGTTGAACCCCATACGATTAATTATCATATTAAAAAAATATTTGCAGATAGTGAATTAAGTGAAGATTCAGTTACTCGAAATTTTCGAATAACTGCCAGTGATGGAAAAACTTATGAAACAAAGCATTATAATCTTCAAATGATTATCGCAATTGGTTTTAAAGTTAACTCTGAAAGAGCCGTTCAATTTCGTAAATGGGTAAACCAAATTGCATCCGAATATACAATTAAAGGATGGGTTATGGATGATGAGCGATTGATTAGAGGAACTTATTTAACTGATAAGTATTTTGAAGAACAATTGGAAAGGGTTCGTGAAATACGTGCCTCTGAAAGAAAGTTTTACCAAAAAATAACCGATTTATATGCTACTGCAATTGATTACGATAAGGAAGCTTTAGCAACAAGAAGATTTTATGCCACAGTTCAAAACAAAATGCATTATGCTATTCATGGCCATACAGCAGCAGAATTAATTGTAGAACGGGCAGATTCAAAAAAAGAACATATGGGACTTACTACATGGAAAGATAGTCCTGATGGAAAGATTCAAAAATCAGATGTAATTATTGCTAAGAATTACTTAACTGAATTTGAACTTAGTCAACTAAATAGAATGGTAAATGCGTATTTGGATTTTGCCGAAAATATGGCTCAAAGAAAAATTCCACTTACAATGGAAGATTGGGAAAACCGGCTTAATTCATTTATTGAAATGTTTGAATATGGGCTTTTAAAAGATGCGGGCAAAGTTTCAAACGAAATTGCAAGACTTCACGCAGAAACAGAGTTTGAAAAATATAGAGTAATTCAAGATGCATTGTTTATGTCCGATTTTGATAAGTATGTGCTTGAATTGGAAGAACATATTAAAAAAAATAAAAACAATAAGAAGTAAAGGAACAATTTTATGGGAAGATTAATAGCTGATAAATTTAAGCAATGGGAAGAAGAGTGTCAAGAAAGATTTAATACTTTAAAAGCCAACGAAGAAGAATTAAACAGAATTTTCATTGAAATATATGGACTTCAAGATGAACTAACACCTGAAGTTGCAGATAAAGATGTTACTGTTAGATTAGCAGATAGAGAAAGAGATATAAAGTCATTGATCTCCTATATGATTGGTTTAATTATGGGAAGATATTCCTTAGATGTTGAAGGACTAGCTTATGCTGGAGGCAAGTGGGATTCAAGTAAATATATCACATATAAACCTGATGATGAAGGAATTGTCCCTATATATTCTAAAATTGGTATGTCAGATAGTTTAACTGCAAGAATTATTGAACTTATTAAACATATTTATGGTGAGGATACATATCGAGCAAATATAGACTTTATTGCTGAAACTCTAGGAAAAAAACAAAATGAATCATCTGAGGAAACATTAAACAGATATTTATGTGATGATTTTTATAATGATCATTTAAAAATATATCAAAAAAGACCTATTTATTGGATGTTTTCAAGTGGTAAAAATAATGGATTTAAATGTCTTATTTATCTTCATAGATATAGTGAAGATACTCTTGCTATTATTAACTCTAAATATTTTTTAAATGAATCTGCAAGATTAAAAAGAGAAATTGAAGATCTTTTTATTCAACTTGAAACCGCAGAAGGAAAAGATAAAATTCGTCTTGAAAAAGAAAAAAAATTAGTGGAAGCAAAATATAAAGAAATGATTGAATATGGACAAGTATTAGACCATATGGCAAATCAATATATTCAATTGGATTTAGATGATGGTGTTAAAGTAAATTATGCAAAATTTCAAGGCATTGAAATAATAAATGATAGTGGTGCAAAAGTTAAAAAAGACTTATTAGTTCCAATAAAGTAAGGAGGTCAAACTAAATGGCAAATATAGATTATCAAGAAGCCAAAAAAGAAATAGATAAGATATTTGAAAATAATATTGGTGAAAGAAAAATTGTTTTTTGGTATGATGCTCCAAAAAATTTTGAAGAAGATATAAAATCAGATAATTTTGAAAAATGTAAGCTTCTTATTTGTGATAGAAATGAATTTGAAATCAAAAAAACAATTGAACACGATGATTTAGAATCTAATTTTTTGATTTATATCCCAAACGAAAAACCAATTGATACTGAAAATTGGTTATTGGATATTCTTATGTATAGTGAAGAATATTATGCTGATACAGTTGCTTTAATAATGAGACGATTCAATCTTTCTAATAATGATTTAAGAAAAGTCATTGAAAGTCATTCAAAGTTTTTTGATAGTGAAATTAGAAGCAAGAAACTTTCATCTTATATAAAAATTAATGATAATATGACAAGAGATCAATTTAAGTTAGCTATGATGGCGGTTTTAACTAAATCAGATCTATGTTCTATAGAATCAATATTAGAAGAACTTGTATTTGATGATCATGAACATACAAAATACAATGAATTAAAGAAATTTAAATTTGAAAATTATCTATGGGACCAAATTTGTGAATATTTCAATTATGATGGCGATTTAAAAATTGAAATGCTTATTAAAAGATTTATATTTACTACTTTTTTAGAACAAATAGAAAATGATGATAAAGAATATTTCACGAAATTGCCATCATATTATGATCAATTTGTTATTAAGGAAAAAGGTGTAAATGATGCTAGATATTTTATAAATAAAATTAAAAATGATAAAAGGTATGAAAAACTTCAAAATAATCTTGCAGATGAAATGAAAATTGAAGGTCTTATTTCTACAAAAGATTTAATGAGTATTCAAAGTGCGGATGTTTTTGAATGCTTTGACAATTTTATTATTGATAAGATTGCTAATAGTTTACAAAGTGGTAGTTTAGATTATGAAACTTTTCAAAGAATTATTTATAATCGTATAAATTCAATTTGGTATGAAAAATATAAAAATAAATACAATTTTTTATTATCAGTAATTAAATTTTTAAAGGAAATTGAAAAACCAATTAGTCTTGATTCTACAGTTAATGATTATATAATGCAATATACTAAGGAATACTATAAAATTGACATGTTTTATAGACATGTTTGTGCAAGCTTCAAAAAAATTGATTCTACAGAAGTTTTTGAAAATTTGATTAATAGAATTGAATCTTTATATCAAAATAACTTTTTAGATATTTTAGGAAAAAATTATAATGGTGCATTAAGTAGTCAAAAAGATTGGAATTTTATTGGTGTTAATATGACAAATGATTTCTATCAGTATATTCAAAAAAATCCTGCAAAAAAAATGTTTGTCATTATATCTGATGCTTTACGATATGAGATAGGATATGAAATATATGAACAAGTAAAAGCAGATCCAATATTAAAAGGTGGAGCAGAAATTAAATATGCAATTAGTCCATTACCTTCTGAAACTCGTCAAGGAATGGCATCTTTATTACCACACAAAACGATTACATATAAAAATAAAGCTTTTTATGTAGATAATGATATGCCTACAAATTCTATTGATGCTAGAAATAATATTTTACAGGCAAAAAATAAAGGATATTCAGCAATTAAATTTGATACGATTAATTCATTAACACAAAGTAAATTACGCCAATATATGCAAGATAAAACTTTAGTTTATATCTATCATGATGTTATCGATAATGCAGGAGAAAATAAAGAAAATGCAGTATTTGATGTAGTTCAATCTGCAATTGATGACATTATTACTTTAGTAAAAAAGTTATATAATAATTTACAAATTTCAAATTTCTATATTACGGCAGATCATGGTTTTTTGTATAGAAGAAACGAAATTCATGAATCTAGTAAATATAGTAATATTGTTTCTTTAAAACCAACAGAAGTTGCTAAACGTTACGTATTAACTGATGATGAAACATTATCAATTCCGTATACTACTGAATTTAATTTAATTAATTTATCAAATGGTAATATGAAAGCTATTACTCCAAATGGATATGATTTATTTAAAACACAAGGAGGAGGAATCCAATATGTTCATGGTGGTGCTTCCTTACAGGAAACAATTGTGCCTATAATACATATTAGCGAATTAAGATCGAGTAAGTTAAAAGATAGTATTGGACCTGTTGGTGTAAGATTAAAGAGTATAACACGTAAAATAACAAATAGAAGTTTTACTTTAGAATTTGAACAATATGAAAAAGTAGAAGATAAAAAACAAGCTATAACATGTGAAACATTTATAATTGACGAATTTGGTAATAAAGTTACGAATGAATATAAATTTGTAGCTAATTCAAATAGTGATGATTCTTCTACAAGAATTTCTAGAATTAGATTTACACTTAAAAATATTGAATTTGATAGGAACAGACCTTATTTTATGATATTAAAAAATATAGATAAACCAGATGAATACATTGAGAAGGAACTTTTCACAATTGATATTATTGGATTTAAAATGTTTTAAGGGGGAAAACAAATATGGATACATTAGATAAAAAAGTATTTGATATTTTTTCTGGAAGAGTAGTACCTAAAGGAGCAACAAAAAAAATTAAAAATAGTGCAAATGTTCCTACTTATGTATTGGAATATTTATTGGGTTCATATTGTACATCAGATGATGAAAAAGAAATTGAAGAAGGAATTGAACATGTAAAAAGAATATTATCAGATAACTACGTTCGCCCAGATGAAGCTGAAAAAATTAAAGCTAAAATAAAGGAATATGGTAATCACACCGTAATTGATAAAATTTCTGTCAAATTAAATGAAAGAATTGATCAGTTTGAAGCTGACTTTATGTTTTTAGGAATTAGTAAAATTTATGTTCATCCTAAATATGTTAGAGAATATGAAAAACTTCTTGCTGGAGGGATATGGTGTATTGTAGATTTATCATATCAATATAATGAAGAGACAATAGGACATAGTCCATTTATAATCAATGATATTATACCAATTCAAATGCCCAACTTGGACAAAAATGAAATTATTGATGCCAGAAGTCAATTTACGAAAGATGAGTGGATTGATTTAATTTTACGATCTTGTGGTATGGAACCAACTCAATTTGAATATAGAGTAAAATGGCATTTATTAGCACGTTTAGTTCCATTAGTTGAAAACAATGTTAATATTTGCGAATTAGGTCCAAGAGGAACAGGTAAATCACATATTTATAAAGAATTATCTCCTAATTCGATTCTTGTTTCAGGAGGTCAAACAACCGTTGCCAATTTATTTTATAATATGGGGAGAAGGCAAGTTGGATTAGTTGGCTTATGGGACTGCGTTGCTTTTGATGAAGTTGCAGGTATTAGTTTTAAGGATAAAGATGGAGTTCAAATAATGAAAGATTATATGGCTTCAGGTTCTTTTGCAAGAGGAAAAGATGCAATTCAGGCAAATGCTTCTATGGTATTTGTTGGAAATATTAATCAAAGTGTTGACTCATTATTAAAAACATCACATTTATTTGAACCATTTCCAGAAGCAATGATCGATAGTGCTTTCTTCGATCGTATGCACGCTTATATTCCAGGCTGGGAAATTCCAAAAATGCGTCCTGAATATTTTACAGAAAATTATGGCTTTATTTCTGATTACATTGCTGAATTTTTTAGAGAAATGAGAAAGGTTCCTTATACTGATGCTTTTGATAAATATTTTAAATTAGGAAGATGTTTAAATCAAAGAGATACAATTGCAGTTAGAAAAATGGTATCTGGTTTAACTAAAATTATTTATCCTGATGGAAAATATACTGAATCTGATATTGAAGAAATACTTAAATATGCTATTGAAGGTCGAAGAAGAGTTAAAGAACAACTAAAGAAAATAGGTGGTATGGAATTCTACGATGTTCAATTTTCATATATAAAATTATCAGATATGGAAGAAAAATTTGTTCCTGTTCTTGAACAAGGAGGAGGACATTTAATTCCTGAAGGTGTTGGTAAACCAGGACATGTATTTACAATTGCGGATGGATCAAATGATATGAAGGGATTATTTAAGTTTGAAACAACATTAACTGATGGCAACGGAAAATATGATGTTTTAGGATTAACTAATTCCAAAGAAGTTAAAGAATCTGTTAAAACAGCCCAAAATTATTTTAAAGCAAATGCTAAATCTATTAGTCAATCAATTTGTATAGATACTAAAGATTATTTAATGCATATTCAAGATTGCCAAGGAGTTGGTTTAAATAGCAACGTATCATTACCAACATTAATTGCGTTGTGTAGCTGTGCATTAAATAGACCAGTTTTAGCTCAAATGGTTATACTTGGTTCAATAAGTATTGGAGGTTCTATTAACAAAGTTGATGAATTATCTTCTGTTTTGCAAGTTGCTTTTGATGCAGGAGCAAAAAGAATATTGATTCCTATGTGTAGTGCTATTGATATAGCTACTGTTCCAAGCGATTTATTTGCAAAATTTCAAATAAGTTTTTATAATAGTCCAAATGATGCTGTTATTAAAGCATTAGGAATTGAATAAAAACAGTTTAAATTTATTTTAAATAATTTTATAAATTTTGATATTTTTTAGCAGTGACAAAACTTATGATGGATTAAATTTTATGAAAAAAGTATCTAAATTGTTAATAGGATTAATAATAATTAATTTATTTTCTTGCAATAAATTAAATAATTCAAATTTAGCATCAACAAGTGATGAATCAATAAATACAACTGTAGAAGAGGATGATAATATGGAATTAACATTAAAAATCGAAAATTTTAAAGTTGATGTATCTTGGGAAAATAATGAATCAGTAAATGAATTAAAAAATTTAGCTGTAGATGAATTAATAATAAATATGAGTAGATATGGTGGTTTTGAACAAGTTGGTTCATTAAAAACTATGATTACTTCTTCTGATACAAGAATAACTACTATTCCAGGAGATATAATGTTATATTCATCAAATCAAATTGTGATATTTTATGGATCAAATACTTGGGAATATACTAAGTTAGGACATATTAATTTATCAAAAAATGAATTAACTAATTTACTTAGTAATAAAGATGTATCGATTTCATTAAGCTATAAATATTAACATTAAAAGTTGAAAATAAAAGATATGCAATTAAATATTATTAATTATATTTATTACACTTATATTTTTTTCTATGGTATAATCTAACCTATAAGGGATAAAAATTATGGAAAAAGTATTTCAATTGCGAATTAAAAAAATTATTAGCGTTTCTCTTACCATTGTCAGTTTTTTATTATTACTTATTTTGATGAATTTACCATGTAAAGATTCATCATTATCAATTTTTCGAAATTTAAATTTCCAAGATTTTTTTGAAAGTAGCACGAAAATCTCCTGTTTAATATTTTTAATTTTGTTTTTCTTAAACTTAATTAGCAATGTTTTTATTGTGATATTTTCGTTAATAAATAAAGAAGAAAGTAAGATATTTTTTATCATTAATGCATTTATATATTTAATTTTTTTAACTCTAGGAAATATAAATAAAGTATTAATTTTTGGACATAATTTTATTTTATATACTAACTTAATTTTGTTATTATTATATTTAATATATTGTTTAATATATAAGTTATATAATGAAAAAAAGAATTCTTTACCTCAAGATGAAAATATAAAATTTAATTTGTCAAAAACGATTATCTTAATTATTGATGTTTTAAGTTTTTTGACAATCGTTCTTTGTTTATTTATTCCATTTGCTAATATATATAAAGATGAACCTTTAACTCTTTCTCCACTTAATGTTTTATTCAATAATGTATCTTATATTGAGGATTTAATTCTTCTGATAATAATTTTAATTGTAAATTTTATAAGTGGTTTTTATTTATTAAATACTATTAATAATTTCAATAACGAATCATTTTATAAAAAAAGTAAAAAATTAATAAATCTTAATTTTGTTTTTTCTTTTATTTACTTATTAAGTGGCATAATTTATGGTTTTGTTATTTCTTCTCTTTCTAAATTTAAATGTGTAACATTTTCTTATATTCCAACGATAATTTCATCTTTTATAAGTATTATATTCGCTTATTTTTATGGTAAAAATTCTAATAAAGAAGAAAAAATAAATGCTAAACCATTTGTAAGTAGAATAGAATCTTTTATTTATGCATTGTTATTTTTTGGTATAACAATTGCTACGCTTTTTTTGAATATTATAAAAATTAAATTTACTTATCCTTTTGGCATGGAAGAAATTACTATTAATGGATTCGATGCCTTAACAAAATATTTGGAACTTGGAAAAGGGCTGCAAATTGTTTCATATGTAATTTATGTAAGTGTTATTATTTCTTCATTATTAGCCTTATGTTGTATCTTTAGTTTTGCAAGTAAATCAAAAGTTTATCCACGTATTTTCTTAATTAGTATTATTACTGATACGGTTTTAATAACCTTAATTGGTTTATTTGGTAAATATTATGAAATTGCTCAATTAATAAATGATGAAAATATTAAAACGATTATTGAAAATTTTGGTATAAGTAGCCAATTTGATTATGAATATAAAATAACAAGTGATGCTTACTATATGTTTTTAGGGGCAGTATTATTATTAGCTATTGTCATTATTAGAATTCCTTATACTAAATTATGTTTAAATGAAGAAAAAAAGCAAACTGTTATTGATAATAAAAATGGTTTAAAAATTCTTAATAATAATGATAAGAAATTAAATAATAATGAAGAATTATTAAAGGACAAGAAAAATGTTCTTGATCAATGTCCTTCATTTAGTGAAATAGATGCAAAATTTAATGAATTTCAAAATATTTTAAATAGTAAAAAAGAAAATAGTTTTGCTAATTTAAATCTTCCAAATTTAGTTAGATTTGTTGTAAGATACGCTAGAGAAAGTCGTTTGCATTTATTTTATTCCTATGAAGATATTGCTTATTTTATTGCTTCTTTAGGATCAAGTAAACTTTGTATTTTACAAGGTATGTCAGGTACAGGTAAAACAAGTCTTCCAAAAATATTTCTTGAATCAATCATGGGTAATGTGGAAATCGTGGAAGTAGAATCATCATGGCGAGATAAAAATGAATTACTTGGATATTATAATGAATTTAGTAAAATTTATTCTCCTCGTAAATTTACGCAAGCTTTATATCGCTCTAATTTAAATAAAGAAACAATCACCTTTATTGTTTTAGATGAAATGAATTTAAGCCGTGTTGAATATTATTTTTCTGACTTTTTATCTTTGATGGAAAATGAAGTAGATAAACGTGAATTAAAGCTTTTGAATACTAAAATATATAAGCTTCAAGATGATGAAAATAAAGAATCATATTTAGCATTAAAAGAAGATCATAGTCTTTTCGTTTCGGAAAATGTATGGTTTATTGGAACGGCAAATAAAGATGAATCAACATTTGAAATATCTGATAAAGTCTATGATAGAGCTATGACTATGAATTTTGATAAAAGAGCAAAAACTCAAATTACATATAATGAAGATATTAAACCTTCATTTGTTTCTTTTGAAGCTTTGCAAGAACAATTTCTTCTTGCAAAAAAGACCTTTAATTTTAATGTAGATGAATGTGAATTAATTAAACAAGTTGAAAAAATATTAATTCCTTATAATATTTCTTTTGGTAATCGTATCGCGCGTCAAATTGAAGACTTTGTGAAAATATATTGTTCTTGTTTTGATAATCCAAATCAAGTTCTTAATGAAGCAATTGAAAGAATTTTATTAAGCAAAGTTGTTTATAAATTGGAAATGAAAAATATTGAAAATAAAATGCAGCTTGCTTCAGAATTTGAGCGTTTGAAACTATATCGTATAAAAGATTTCGTCTTAAAATTAAATGAGGATTAATATGTTAAAAGACAATCCTTTTGAAAATTTATTAAATCTTCAAGAAGACTATAAAGAAGTAGATACTTTTTTAAAAAACTATAATAATTGTTCAATTATCGAATTTGATTATCATTTAACTCATCATTTTAATTTATATACTCATTATGATAATTTTGATTTTTCAAGTTTAGAAAGTAATCTTGATTTAATAGCAAATAACTTATCTTCATTAAAACGTATTGCTTCTTCACCAATTATTCGTTTAAAAGATGATATGGATACCTTACCTATTGAAGCAGTTTTTAAAATAAATTATAAAACTTTACTCCATGCATCAAATCACAGCGAATTATTTTCTCAATATTATGATTCAAATTTATTACCAAGAAAATTATTAACTTATATTAATGTCGATGAATATTCCATATATGAAAATGTGGGATATGTATTCTTAATAAGTAAAATTTTAGAATATTTAAAACGTAATTTAAGAATAATAAAAGATATGCTTTATACTAATAAAACTTTAGATTTTAATGCATTAGAAAGAATACATCATACTTATTATTTTTTAGCTCTTGGCAAATTACAAACAAGTTATTTAGTAAATTTAGATAAACAATATGATAAATCCTATTACTTATTGAATAAATTAAATTATTTAAAAAATAGTATTGATGCTCATTTAATAAACCCAATATTTAAAAAAGTAAAAGTTGTTGATAAATTTTCATTAAAAAAGACAAATATATTTTTACATCAAAAAGATTATAAAAAAGTCTATAATTTATTAAGAATTTATAATAAAAAAGAAGATAAAGTAGATGATAAAAAAAATATAAGCATAGTTTTTTATGAAAACTATCTTCATTATTTAAAAATTCTATTTGTTTTTGCAATCTGCCATTTTAATTTTAAATTGGAAAATCAAAAAATTGATTTTAACAATTTTGATTTAAAATTTAATTTTCAGAATTGGAGTTTAAATTTAAGAGATAGTTTTTATAAAAATCATAAAGGTATTTTATTAAAAATAAAAAAGGAAACAGAATATAAAATTTTTATTTTACCTTATGAAGAAAAATTATTTTCTAATAAAGAATTTATTGAATATCGCGCGGATGAAATTGTTTTTGCTTCTTATTTTGAAAAAAACGATACTATTTATATAAGCAATAATAATTTAAATTCTTTTCAACGATTACAACAAATAATTCAAAGAGCTATGATTTATAGCGATTATAAAAAAGAAACTTGTCCTTTCTGTGGAAATAGTTTAGAAAGACTTAAATCAAATAAGCACCCTACTTGGTTATGCTCAAGTTGTCATAACAAAATAATTTCTTTTAATTGTAAAGTAGAAAAAAAGAAATATTTTGCAACAACAATAGATAATTTTCATAATGAAATTGAAAATATTAAAGATGAATATTTATATTCTCGCTATGTAGAGGGTTTGATGTTCTATCGTAATATTACTTCAATTGATAACAAATTAAATTTAATCTGTCCATATTGTAAAAAAATTCATTATTAATCACTTATTTAAAATTTATACATATTATAAATTGTGATGTTATGGACTTATTTACGCTTGGTAAATTTTTAAATATCAAAGTTTCTGAAAATAAAATTATTTCAAATATTGTTACCTCAACTAAAGATATTATTGGGGATTGTGTTTTAATTTCACTTAAAGGTAATAATTATGAACCTGAAAAATTATTAACGGAAAAAGATATTTTAAAATGTGCTCTAATATTATCTAATAATCCTTTAACTAATTATACTTATATTCCTAATTTAAAAGAAAAAGTATTTAGTATTTTAGATTATTTTAATTTTAATTTTCAACATAAATTTAAAATTATTGGTGTTACAGGAACAGAAGGTAAATCTTCTTTATGTGATTTAATTTATCAATCATTAAGTTTAAATAAGAAAAAATGCTTACTAATTTCTAGAGAAAAGAATCATAAAAATGTATTTTTAACTAAATTAACTACACCTTCAAGTTATGAATTTATTTTAGCAATGAAAAAGGCCAATTTAGATAATTATGAATATTTAATTTGCGAAGTTTCTTCGATAAGTATTTGTGAACATCGCATTGATAAACAGATTTTTGATTATTTATTTTTAACTAATCTAAATGAAGATCATCTTGATTATCATAAAAATTTATTAGATTATCATTTAAGTAAAATAAATCTTTTTTTAGAGAATAAAAAGGCTATAAAATACATACTTTATGCCACTTTTAAACAATATGAAAATTTATTTTCAAAAGTAAATAATTTAATAATTATCAAAGAAGATGAAATGAAAATTTTAAAAAATAAAATAGATTATCAAATTATTAAATATCAAAATAAGAAATATATTTTGCATCTAGGATTTTATCAGAATGCTTTAAATTTATTGTTTTTATTAAATTTAATTTATACTTTAAATTTAGATTTAAAATCATATAAATTAAAAAGGATTCCTGGTCGTACAGATATTATTTATAAATATCCAGATATTTTAATAGATTATGCTCATTCACCAAAAAGCATGGAAAATCTTTTAAAACAAATAAAAAAATTTAAATATCGTAAAGTAGTTTTATTATTTGGTGCAGGTGGCAATCGCGAAATTGAAAAAAGAAAACAATATGGATTAATTGCCTTAAAATATGCTGATAAAATAATTGTTACAAATGATAATCCTCGTTTTGAAGATCCTTTAAAAATCGCTAAAGATATTAGCCAAAATAATAAAGCATTTAAAATTATTCTCGATAGAAAAAAAGCATTAAAAAAAGCCATTAAATTATTAAATAAAGATGATATATTAATTGTTTTAGGTAAAGGAAATGAAGCACATCAAGAAATTAAAAATAATATTATTCCTTTTAATGATAAAAAGATAATTCTTGATATTTTAAATGATATAGATTTATAAAAAAATCTATGCATGATTTTTGCAATATGATAATATATTAAAATAAATAAGCAGAAATTAATTTATCTTTAATTAGAAGAATCTAAACATTTTAAAAGATAAGTTTTTTTTTAAGGAGTATACATGGTTGAATTTCTATTGCAAAATTTCTTTTTAGGTTTAGGTTTAGCAATGGATGCTACTGCTGTATCAATGACAAATGGTATGAATGAAGCAAAAATGAATTTAAAAAAGATTTTATTCATTTCTTTGATGTTTGGATTATTTCAAGGTTTAATGCCTTTATGTGGATATTTTGCAGGACATTTTTTTATTAAATATATTGAAAATATAATTCCGATTATCGCTTTAATTATTCTTGTCTTTTTAGGATTAAAAATGATTTTAGATACTATTCTAACAAAAGATGATTCATCAGAAAAAAATATTTCTATTACTTTTAAAGTCATTTTTTTACAGACAATTGCTACCTCAATTGATGCTTTAAGTGTTGGAGTAACATTTTCAAATTATGCTGTAGATGAAGCATTAATTTCTAGTTCAATTATTGCTTTAGTTACTTTTTTAATTTGTATTTTAGGTCATTATATAGGTAAAATCTTTGGCAATAAATTTAATAACAAAGCCCAAATTATTGGAGGCTTAATTTTAATTGTTATTGGTTTAGAAATATTTATTAAAAGTTTTCTTAAATAAAGCTATATTCTTAAATTTAAATTAATTTCATATATTAATTTGAGGTGAGAATATGCTTTTTATTTTACCAAATAAAGTAAAAGCAATTTTGGCAATTTTTCTATCTTTTTTTCTTAGCTTAATCATTAATAAATTTTTAATATTATATTTTAAAAAAAAGCATAAATATCAAGCTCAAAGAGAAGAAATTAAAGATAATTTAAAAGAAAAAACTCCTCTTTTTGGAGGAATTAGTTTTCTTTTTTCTTTATTAATATGTTTTATTGTTATTGATTATAAAATTTTTTTAAATGAGCAAATTAGAATGTTACTTCTAGTAAGCATAATATTTTTTATCGTTGGATTAATTGATGATTATTTAAAAGTTTTTAAACATAACTATAAAGGTTTAAATGCTTTAATAAGAACTTTAATCGAACTTGGGGCAATAGCAATATTCATGAAATATTTTTATTTAGATAATTTAAACCCTTTAGTGTTTCATCTTCCTAATAATTTAAGTTTATATATAGGAAATTTAATGTTTTTATTATTACCTTTAATTTTATATGGAGGTACTAATGCGATAAATTTAACAGATGGAATGGACGGATTATTATCGTATTTATATTTATTTTCGTTATTACCTTTAATTTATCTTTGTTTAAAATTTGATAATTATTATTTATTACTATATCTTTTTTCTCTTTATGGTTCTATATTAGGATTTTTACGTTACAATTTAAAACCTGCAAAAATTTTTATGGGCGATACAGGTAGTTTATATTTAGGTATTAATTATCTTTTATTAACAATTTTTTTACGCAGCGAATTTTTAATTCCTATCTCTTCAATAATTTATATTATTGAGGCGCTAAGTGTTATTATTCAAGTTATTGCTTTTCAAATTTTTCATAAACGAGTTTTCAAAATGAGTCCTTTACATCACCATTTTTCTTTATGTGGTGTTAAAGAATGGAAAGTTGTTTTTATGTTTACATTACTTGGTTTATTTTCTTTAGTTTTATCTTTGGGGTTAATTATATGAAAAAAATATTACTTTTAGGATTTGGAAAATCAAATAAAGCAGTTTATGAATATTTAAAAGATGATGAAAATAATTTAATTGAAGTTATAAGTGATGAAGATAAAATAAAAATTAAAAAATTTTATCAAAATTTATCATTATATGATTTGATATTTCGTTCACCTGGTATCAGTTTATTTAATAAATTATATTTAACAAGCAAAGAATTAGCAAAAGAAGTGACTAATGAAATTGATTATGCTTTACATATTTTAAATAAAGAAAATGTAATTGCTGTTACAGGAAGTGATGGAAAAACTAGTTTAGTAAGTTTAATTGAACACACCTTAAATTATTATAAAAAAGCAAAAGCCTTTGGCAATATTGGTACAACTTTAATAGATAAATTAGCTAAAGCTCAAGAAAACGATTTTATTATCGTTGAACTTTCTTCCTTTCAAATTGAAAATTTAAGTTATGAATTTCCTTTAGGAATTATAAAAAATTTACATCCTAATCATCTAGATACTTATAAAAGCAAAGAAATTTATTTTGCGAGTAAACTTAAATTAATTAATCATGTTAAAAATTTAATAATAGGAAATGAATTTAATTATAATTTAAATAAAGAAAAAATCTTACCTTATAACATTTATAAAAAAGGACATTATATATATGAAAATAATGTGAAATTGCTTGATATAAATAAACTTAATTTTCAAGATACAACTTTTATTGATAATGTAATTATAACGTTAAAAATCTTAAAATTTTATAATTTTAAATATTATCAAATTGAAAATATTTTCAATACTTTTAAAGGAATTAAATATCGACTTGAAAATTTAGGAACTTATAATAATATAACTTTTATAAATGATGGTAAATCATCAACAAGTTCAGCTTCAAGATATGCTTATAATAATTATAAAGGTAAAAAAATTTTAATTTTAGGGGGAATACATAAATCTCAAAAATTTAATTTTAAAATTCAAGATCAAGATGAAATTTATATTTATGGATTACATAGAAATAAAATTAAAAAAGAATTAAAAAAAGGAAGGACATTTAAAACATTAAAAGAAATTCTTTTAAATATTTCTTTACAAGGTAAAATGACGATAATTTATTCTCCAGGATGTTCTTCATTTGATCAATATACAAATTATATAGAACGTAGTCAAGAATTTGAAAAGTGGGTAAAACAATGGATAAAGTAAGAAAATATTCAAGAAATGCTTTAATTGTTACATTTTTAATTCTTATTTTTGGTGTCTATATGGTTTACGATGCTTCATATGTTTGGGCGGAATATAAATATGAAGATCAATATTATTTTGTAAAACGTCAAATTTTATTTGCTATCATTGGTATTGTTTTATTTTTTATCGGGAAAAAAATATCATTAGATTTTTTAAAAAAACATGTCAATAAATTATTATTTCTTTCTTTTGTTTTATTAATTTTAGTTTTAATACCAGGTATTGGCTTAATAAGAGGGGGATCATCTTCGTGGTTAGGATTTAGTTTTTTTTCTTTTCAGCCAAGTGAATTTTTTAAAATTGCCATAATTTTATATTTTGCTAAATTTATTGAAAAAAATTATCAAGATACAATTAAATTAAAAACGATTCTTTTACCTTTATTCATTGTTTTTTTTGGACTTTTTTTAATCATGCTTCAGCCCGATTTTGGCACTTCAATGGTTATTTTAGCCTCAATTATTATTCAAATGTTTGTCACAAGATTAAAATTTCGTTATTTTATTATTTCTTTTTTCTTTTTAATCGGATTTGTTACTTTACTTATTGTTTTAGCCCCTTATCGTGCTTTAAGAATTACTTCATTTATTGATCCATTTAAAGATCCATTAGGATCAGGATTTCAAATGATTCAATCACTTTTTGCCATTTCCCCTGGTTCATTATTAGGACTTGGAGTTTCTTCATCAATTCAAAAATTTTATTATTTACCAGAACCTCAAACTGATTTTATTTTTGCTATTGTTGTTGAAGAATTTGGCTTAATAGGAGGATCAATTTTACTTTTTATGTATGGATTTTTATTTTATAACTGTTTTCAAATTATCAAAAATAGTTTAAATCGTTTTAAATTATATTTTTCTCTTGGCCTTCTTGCTTTATTTCTTGTGCAAGTATTAATTAATTTAGGTGTCGTTACTTCACTTTTACCAGTTACAGGAATAACTTTACCATTAGTAAGTTATGGGGGAAGTTCTTTATGCGTCTTGTTATTTTCATTAGGACTTATGCTTCATGAATAAAAAAATATTATTATGTGGATCATCTACAGGTGGTCATGTTTATCCAATATTTGCTTTAGGGGAAGAATTAAAAAAGGAATATGATATAACATATTTAGGAATTAAAGGACAATTTGAAGAAAGGATATTTAAAGATAAAGCCATTTATTTAAAAGTAAAAAAGAATGTCAAATCTTTAATTTTTGATAAAGATAGTAGAAAAGAAATTAAACAATATCAAAATACATTAAATAAATTTGATATTTACATTGCTTCAGGAGGAATTGCCACTTATTTAATAACCAGATTTTCTAAAAAAAAGCCATTATATTTATTAGAGCAAAACGTTATATTAGGTGATGCTAATTTATTATTTGCTTTTAAAGCAAAAAAAATTTTTTTGAGTTATAAAATAAATTCGATTTTTAATTTTAAACAAAAACTTGTTGGTAATCCATCTTATCTTCGTTTTAAAAATAATAAAAGAATAAAAAATAAAGTTATTTTTATGTTTGGCTCATTATCATCTAAATCACTTACGGAAAAAAGTTTAAATTATTTTTTATCACCATTTTTTTTAAAAGAATATGAATATATTTTAGTAAGTAAAGAAAAAATCAAACTTAATAATAATATAAAAGTTATTCCATATTTAAATGTTGAAGAATATTTAGATAGTTCAAATATCTTTTTTTCGCGGGCTGGAGGATCTGCCTCTTATGAACTTATGAAATATAATGTTAAAGTTATTTTTGTACCTTCACCATATGTAAAACATCATCATCAAGAAAAAAACGCTCTTTTCTTTTTCAAAAACTTTAATTACCCTTATATTTTAGAAAAAAATTTTACTCCTTTAAATATTCAAACCGCTATTTTGAAGATAAAAAATCAAGAATTTTCTTCCTTTCAAGAATTAGACACTTATAAACTAATAAAAGGAACAATAGATGAAAATATTTAACAATAAAAGTATTAAAGAATATTCCTATATAAAAGTAGGTGGTATAGTTAAAAAAATAATTTTTGCTTATAATGAAAAAGAATTATTAAATGCTTATTATAAATACCCTAATTGTTTAATTTTTGGTAATACTTCTAAAACCTTATTCGCGTTTGATTATTTAGATAGAGAAATAATATTTGATCGAAATAAATATATAATTGATTTAAAAGATAAAGTTTTAATTGGAAGTGGAACACCTCTAAATCAAATTGGTAATTATTTTTTTCAACATAATTTATCTGGATTTAGTCAAATTATGACAATTCCAGGACTTTTAGGTGGTTCTATTTGTCAAAATGCCTCCTGTTTAAAGCAAAATATAAGTGATAATTTAATTGATGTTACATTTTATGAAGATAACATGATAAAAACTTTAAAAAAAGAAGAATTAATTTTTTCTTATCGTTCTTCTTATTTTAAATTTCATAAAACTTTAATTTTACACGCTAGTTTTAAAAAAATATTTAAAGAAAAACAATATTTAAGACAAGAATATGAAGAAAGTTTAATAAAAAGAAAAACACAGCCCTTAAATGAAATAAATTTAGGTTCGATTTTTAAAAATAAAAAAAATTTTCAAGTTGCAAAGATTTTAGATGAACTAAATTTAAAAGGATTTTCTCTTAGTAAAGATGTAAGTATTTCCCAAAAGCATCCTAATTTTTTAAATATAAAAAAAGATTGTTCATATAAACAAATTTTACTTTTAATAAATACCATTTTTGTTATATTATATAAACAGAAAGGCATAATATTTCCTTTGGAAATAATTATTATTAAAGGATAAAAGTTAGATGAAGCAAAAAGAAAGTTTTTCCAATGATATTCAAGATAAATTATTTCGTCATAAAACATCTTTTTTTGTGCGTCTAGCAATATTTGGTTTTATCGATATTTTAATTTTAATATATTTTATTTCTCCTTTTTCTAAAGTTAATGGTTTTTCTTTAGAAGGTAATTATTATTATGAAAAAAATGAAGTTTTGCAAATTTTAGGGCTTAATAATAATACTTATCTTTTTGATGTTGATAAAAAACATTGTGAAGAATTAATTATTAAACATCCTTTATTTGATGAATCTTGTAAAATTAAAATTACACCTTTTAATTTATCATTATCTTTAGAAGAAATTGCCTTGACATATAAAGATAAAAACAATAACGTTTATCTTTCAAATGATGCTCTTCTTGATGATAATTTAAAAAATAATCTTTTAGTTAACGAGAAAATTAAACTTGAGATGAATAATATTCCTATTTTATTATTAGATAATACTAAATATGAAGTTAACAATTTATTAAAAAAATTATCTCTTGCTATATGTGGATATTATAATGCTAAAATTGATTATTTAGATTATCGTCTTTCTTCAGAAGGAATAAATGGTGATTTTTACTTATATTTTCCGATAAATGATATTATAAAAGAGAAATATTTTAATGGAAAAGATGGAAATTTTGCTTTTGTCATCGATGCTTCATCAGTTAAATTTTATTTAAATAAAAATGAAACTTTAAAAGATTTAGCAAAATATATTATTAAATTTTATCATGATTTAAATGATGATGTTATCACAAGAGTTAATATTGAAAAGGCAACTTTAAAAGAAGAAAAAATTCTTGATAATGATTTAAGTATTCGTTATTTTCGCTTAAAATATTCTTATGAGAATAAGAAAATTACTATTTTGGCTTTGGAGTAGGAGAAATTTATGGAAGATAATGAAAAACATGTAATAATAGAAATTGCCTCTAAAGAAATAAGAATAATGGTTGGATTTGTTCTTGAAGGTAAAGTTCATGTTATAAGTCTAATGAAAGAAAAATGTTCAGGTGTTCATAATGGTATGATTAACGATGAAGATGAAGTTAGTAATACCTTGATAAATTTGATTGAAAAGACAGAAACATTTTGTAAAATGAAAATTGATTCTTGTTCTTTAATAATTCCACCTCTTGCCTTGACATCTATAAATAATTCTGGCAAAACGTGTACAATTTCTAATAATGGAGTCAGTTCAATTGATATTCAAAACGCGATAAAAATCGCTGAAAATGTAAATTTAAGTGGCGATTTAACAATTATTGATACAATACCACTTTCTTATATACTTGATGAAAAAGTAGATGAAGTATATAAATTACCACCTTTAAATCGCCCAGCAAAACAAGTAATGGTTCAAGTTTTAGTTTATGCTATGTCTAATAAAATTTTACAAGAATTTAAAAATGTGGTATTTAAAGCAAATATCAAGATTAACAATTTAATTTCAGCACCTCTTGCAATCGCAAATTATTTTAGTTTAATTGATAATTTTCCACATGATTATTTTATTTTAAATATTGGTAGTGAGTTAACTAATTTTGCTTTTATTAAAGACAATATAAAAATAATTGATAATTCTTGTTATCGTTTTGGATCAAATTATATTAATGATATATTTACTAAAAAATTTTCTCTTAATGATAATTTAGCAGAAAAATATAAATTAATTTATGGTCTTGATGAAAATCCATCATTTCCATTTAAACTTGAAAATGGTGTAACTTTATCGATGATGAAAAAAGAAATCATTGAAGCAATGGAAAATTCAATATTGAGTAAAATATTTAAAGAAATAGAAACGATTTCTAAAAGTGAAAATAATATGATGTATTTATATTTAGTGGGAGGTGGAGCAAAGCTTAAAGGATTATGTTCTTATTTTAAAGACCATAATATTGACGCTTTATATCCTGAAATTAATGTTATTGGAGCTCATGATATAAGTTATGTAACATTACTTGGTGGAATTGTTTATAGTAGTAAAAAAGGTGTTAAAAAAACTGAAGAGAAAAAGCCTAATATTGGCTTAGCAAGAGTAAAATAGGAGGTTAAAATGGAAGAATTTAATTTTGATGCATTTGATTCATATACAAAAATTGTGGTAATTGGTGTTGGAGGTGCTGGATCAAACGCTGTTAATCGAATGATTGAAGATCATATAGCCAATATTGATTTTTGGGTTTGCAATACAGATGCTCAAGCTTTAGCAACATCAAAAGCCGCTCATAAATTTGTTCTTGGAAATGAATTAACTGGTGGTTTAGGTGCAGGCGGTGATCCAAAAGTTGGCCATGATGCCGCGGAAGCATCTAGTGAAGATATAAAAGAAATTGTCGAAGGAGCAAATATTGTATTTGTCGCTGCTGGTATGGGTGGAGGTACTGGTACTGGTGCTGCTCCTGTAATAAGTCGAATTGCTCGTGAAGCTGGAGCTTTAACTATCGCAGTAATTACTCGTCCTTTTAATTTTGAAGGCAAAAAACGTAAAATTAATGCAGTTCAAGGCATTAATGATTTAAAAGAAAATGTTGATGCTTATATTATTGTATCTAATGATAAAGTGATGTTTGCCAATGGCTCTAATGGCTTTGTTCAATCATTTAAAGAAGCTGATAAAGTTTTATCTCAATCTGTACGTACAATTACCGATTTGATTACTATTCCTGGACTTATTAATCTTGATTTCAATGATATAAAAAATACCTTAAAAGATAAAGGTATTACTCTAATTGGCTATGGATCAGGAAAAGGTGAAAATAAAGCTCAAGAAGCTGCCGCGGCAGCATTATGCACTCCATTTTGTGAAGTTGCTATTAATGGAGCAAAATCAGCAATTGTAAATATTACAGTAGGTAAAGAAACAACAAATTATGATGTTCAAGAAACTATAAATTACATTTCAAATTCAATGTGTGGTGATAAAGATATTATATTTGGTGTACAACAAAATGATGAATTAGATGATGAAATATTTGTCGCAGTCGTAGCCACAGATATTGATGAAGAATTAATAAATGAAGAAAGCCCATTAATTAGAAAACCTGTTTTAGAACAAGAAGATGAAGAAGATGAAGAGGATAATATTTTACCAAATTTTTTAAGTAAGGAGGATTTAAAATGATAGAATTTCGTTATGACACACAACTTTTAATTGAAGGTAAAAATCTTGATGAAGATAAAATAAATGAATATTTTTTAAATAATTTTAAAGGTGATTGCCTATTAGCGGTTGGAGATGATGAATTAATTAAAATTCATTTTCATACTAATGAACCATGGAAAGTGCTTGAATACTGTGTCACGCTTGGTGAAATTTATGACATTGTCATAGAGGATATGGATCGACAATCTCGTAATTTACATGGTTAAAAAAAATTAACATTTAATATATACTTCGACAAATAATTTCTTTGCTATCGTATACAATCTACTTAAAGGGGGAAAATATATGATAGCGTTTTTTTATTTATCTAGTTTGATTAATTTCATACTCGCTGTAACATCTTTAGCATGTCTAAGATTAATTTGTTTAAATCAGTTACATAAAGGAGTAAGTATAATTTATATTCTTTTTCATTGTTTATTTGTTTATTTAACTTATTTAAATGAGCTTTTAAGTTTTTTATTTATCATTTTCTTTACTTTAGCATTTCATTATTTTTTAAACAAAAAATATTTTTTTACTAATAGTTTAATTTATTTATTTTTCTACTATGGAATAGGATTATTTTTATCGACATTATCAGATTCTATGATCTTAATAAACGGAGCATTAATTTTAACTTCTTCAAAAGGTTTACTTATTAGTTTACTTATTCCTCTTTTTGGACTATTGATGTTATTTTCCTCTTTAGTCGTTGATAAAACCTTTCACCTACATAATTATCAAGAAACAATTTATTTAACAATTGGAAATAAAACGGTAGAATTAAAAGGATATTATGATACTGGTAATACTTTGACATATAAAAATACTCCTGTGATTTTCTTGAATCAAAATTTATTTCCCAATGAAGAATTTCAAGAAGAAATGGATTTTGAAACAATTATTAGTCATGGTAAGACTTTATTAGCAAAAGGATTAGTAAGTTTAAAAGGGCAAAAAGATGAATTTTTTGTCTATGTAGCAAAAAATTATTCAATACATGATTATCATGGTTGTCAATTATTATTAAATGCTTATTTATTTTAAAGGAGTTAAAATATGTTAAAAAATCTCTTTAAAGATTTATTTGGTATTTTAAAAGGCGAAGTAAATTACATTAATGGATCATCATCTTTACCTCCTCCTTTAGAAAAAGAAGAAGAAGATAAAGCTCTTCAAGAATATGAACAAGGTTCTTTAGAGGCAAGAGATAAATTAATTGTTCATAATCTTCGACTTGTTGTTTATGTTGCTAAACGTTATGAAACAAATGCCTTTAATCTTGAAGATTTAATTTCTATTGGAACATTAGGATTAGTTAAAGCAATTCAAACGTTTAAATATGATAAAAATATTAAATTAGCAACTTATGCTTCAAGATGTATAGATAATGAAATCTTAATGTTTTTAAGAAAAAAATCACGTTTAAAAAATGAAGTTTCTTTAGATGAACCTTTAAAATGTGATTATGATGGAAATGAATTATTATTGAGCGATATCTTATCAGAAAATGAAAATCTTATAACGGATGGAATCGATTCTGATGAAGAAAAAGAAGATCTATATGAGGCAATTGAAAAATTAAAACCGCGGGAAAAAGAAATTCTCTCGATGCGTTTTGGGCTAAATGGATCTAAAGAATATACGCAAAAAGAAACCGCGGAGATTTTAGGTATATCGCAATCATATATATCTCGTTTAGAGAAAAAAATTATAAAAAAGCTTAAAGTTTGTTTAAAAAAGTAAGTTCTTCTCAAAATAAGTTTTGAGGTGAACTATGTGTCAAAGTATAAAGTAAATATAAACTTTATCAATACATCAAAACTTAAAACTTTAACAAGTGAAAAAACAAAAGAATTAATAAAAAAATATAAAGAAGGTAATCCTTCTTTAAAAGAGGAGGTGGCATTAGGTAATACAAAGTTAGTTTTAAGCGTGGTAAATCGCTTTAGTAAAAAAAATATTAATCTTGATGATATTTTTCAAGTTGGATTTATAGGTTTAATAAAAGCTATAGATAATTTTGACTTAAGTCTTAATGTTGCCTTTTCTACTTATGCTGTTCCAATGATTGAAGGAGAAATAAGAAGATATTTACGTGATGATTCTTCATTAAGAGTTTCAAGACAAATTAAAGATTTATCATATCGAATTTTAAAAAGTAAAGAACAATTTGCCCAAGAATATTCTTATATACCTTCACTTGAAGACTTACAAAAAGTTTTAAACGAAGATAAAACTAAAATTGTCGAAGCTCTTGATGTAAATATCCCTTTAACAAGTTTAGAAGAACCTATTTATAATGATTTTGATGATTCTTTACTTCTTGAAGATACTTTGTTTTCTCAAGATGAAATGCGAAAACAAATGTATGCTTATTTATATGAAGGAATCGAGGCCTTAAATCCTTTAGAGAAAAGAGTTATCATCGAAAGATATTTTAATGGAAAATCACAATTAGATTTAGCATCAGAATTAAATATTTCTCAAGCTCAAGTTTCACGTATTGAAAAATCAGCTTTGTCAACCTTAAAAAAATATGTTTGATAAAATTAAAAAAAATGAAGGAATTGAAATCCCTCCTATTGTGTTTTTTGCTAATAAATATGAAGATTTAGATAAAATTATTGCCTCTTTAGAAACAGGACATAATGTAATTGTCAATGTAAAAAATCTTGATGATAAAATGAAATATCGCTTACTTGATTTTTTAACAGGTTATGCTTATGCTATGCACATTAAAAGAGAAAAATTAGAAACGTGGATTTATCTTTTTAAAGTTAATTAATAATATTTACTGACGGCAAATGCTCCATATAGACCAGCATCTTGATCAAAACTTGCATCAACAAAATTAATTTTATTAAATACGGTATTCTTTAATAATGAATCGACTTTGTTTTTTAACATTGAGAAAAAATATTCTTTTGATTTCATCATCCCACCTGATAAAATGACACAATCGACATTATATATAACTTGTAAATTGTAAAAGAATTTAGCAAGTAAAGTTGTATAATCATCTAAAATTAATTCTGCTTTTTTATCGTTATTTTTAATTTTTTCAAAAAAGGAATGAGCATCATTAATTTCATAGTTATTAAGTATACTTAATCTTACAATACCATTGCCTGATAAAAGATATTCTACATCGTAATCTTTATCTTTATAAGTAATTAATTGATGACCTACTTCAAATGGTAAATTAATTAGTTTTCCTTGATAAATTAATCCTGCACCAAGACCAGAAGAAATAGTTACAAATAAGAAATTTTGATATTTATCTTTAATACCTAATTTGGCTTCCGCAAGAGCAGAAGCATTTGCATCATTTATAATTTTTATTGGTAAAGAAAAATCATGTTCTAGTCTTTCTTTTAAATTTAAACCAGTTACATTTAAATTTGGAGCGTATGTAATAACTCCATTATTTTCTTGTCCACATAAAGAAATGCCAATTGCTTGAACATCATAATTATTTAATTCAAGTTTAAGAAGCATTTTTTTAATTTGTTCATATAGTTTTTCTTTAAAATCATGTATAGATTTTTCTTTAAAAACATTAATTATTTTTGCATTTTCATCAAAGAGAGAAACACGTAAATTTGTTCCTCCTAAATCAATTCCAACATAATATTTCATAAATTAATCCTAAATTATTTAATCAAAGAAGAAACTCTTATTAAAAATCCATTATCTTTGTTTTTCATTTTTAAAGCCTCTTCAATTGGAATGGCAGTCAATTTAGACCATACACATCCAACACACATTCCTGATTTACCTTCAAGTAACAAGTCAACTGCAAAAACTCCAAGTCTTGCCGCGCGAACTCTATCTTGCGCGGATGGAGTTCCGCCACGTTGAATACGTCCTAAAACTTCAGAACGGGTTTCAATTCCGCAGTCACGTTCAATTTCTCTTGCTAAATCCTTAACATCACAAAGCTTTTCAGTGATAATAACCATTATATGATGTTTTCCTTCATTAATTTGTTTTCTAATGGAAGTTTTTAATTCATCTTTAGTAATCATATGATCACGAGTAATAACTATTTCAGCACCACAGGCGATTCCTGCATAAATTGCTAAATCACCGCAATATCTACCCATAACTTCAATAACAGAACATCGTTGATGTGATGAAGAAGTATCTCTTAATTTATCAACACATTCGACAATAGTATTTAATGCTGTATCAAATCCTATAGTAAAATCTGTTGAAGCAACATCATTATCTATAGTTCCAGGAACAGCAATACAATTTATACCTTTTCTTGATAAAGCAAGTGCTCCTTTATATGTTCCATCTCCTCCAATGGTAACTAAGGCATCGATTTGATATTCATGCAAAATAGCAACAGCTTCATCTTGTACTTCTTCTTTTTCAAATTCTACTAGACGTGCAGTACCAATTTTAGTTCCACCACGATTTATAATTTCGCTGACAAATGATCGATTTACTTCTTCGATTTTTCTTTCTAATATGCCACGATATCCATTATAAATTACATACATTTTTAGACCTTGAGTTAATCCCGCACGTATAATTGCTCTTAAACAAGCATTCATGCCTGGAGCATCACCACCAGAAGTTAATACACCAACTCTTTTAATCATCAAATGTTCCTCCCAAAAAACATATATGTTTTTACTAACTTATCTTAGCACAAGATTTTTTCTTGTTATAGGAAAATGATTAAATTTCAGAAATTGTTTGTAAAACTAAAATATAAATATTGATTTTTAATAGTAAAATATTTTATTTCTTTTGCAAAACAATAATTTATATGTATTTTATTTTATAAATAAATGACATTGTTTCGACATTTTTTTATAAAATATTTGACCTCAATTTAATTTAATTTTAAGATAAAAATGTAGACATAAAACTATTTAGTTTTAAGAAAATACCTAATTTCTATTTTAATCGTGGGAGGAAATTATGAGTGAATTGAGTTTTGAGTATAAATGTATAAATTTTTTGCAAAAAAATAATGAACAAGCTCTAAAATTTTATTTGTATCAAGAATATGGAAAAAATGGATTTATTAGTATCCGTGTTTATATTCCGAAAGATAAGCAAGTTGATTTAGAATATGTTGATTTATATTTTAATGAAAATGGTGTTAATTTTCCTGATTTTATTAATAAAGCACCAACTAAACAATTTAAAGCAATTGAAGTTAAAAATGAAAATTCAATTCAAATTAATGTTTCTTCTAAAATGGAACTTAATGGTGTAGGAGTAATTATTTTTAAATACAAAAATGACAATAAAAGAATTCAAGAAAGAAATATTTATCGATTTGCAATTAATTATTGTAGGAAAGAAATTATTTCTTATGTAATTAATGAACGTCGAAAAAGTATTAAAATTCAAGTGCTGTTTCCTCGAATTCTTAAAGAAATCGATTTAATAGTTGCACGTAAAGAAGGATCAAAACCTCTTTTGATTAGTGACATGAAAAATACTTTAAATTCAGATAAAGATTTAATTAGATTAATTCCTAGTGGCAGAGAATTTGATATAAAAGAAAAGGTTATAAAAAAGGGAATTAAGCCAGATATTGAAGACTATAGATTAACATTTAAAGATCCAAAGGATAATAAGTTTTATTTATTAGTTGATGAAAGTAAAAAAACATTAGAAGATATTAAATTAAAAACTTCTAAGCAAAAGAAAAAACCAATTTATAGATGTATTTATTGCGGTAATATTTTAAATAAAAAGTTGTTTGCTAAAAAAGGTACTTTTTCTTGTGATAATAAAAGAATAGATAATCTTGCGCAAAATGAATATAATCTTGATATTTTATGTACAGAAAATACGTGGATACAAGAGAACAATAGAAGTTTAGAAAATTGCTTATTAATGTTACCTAAAAATATATTAAAAAAGCCTTGTATGAATATTGTTGTCGCTGGTCATCAAAAATCAGGAAAAACAATATATCTTGCTTCATTGATTGATATGTCTATTGATTCAGTATCTGAAAATCAATATAATTGCTCGGCACCTACTTTGGACATGATTGTTAAAACGTTTGATAAATCAAAAAATAATAGTGTTAAAGAAATTGTTAATAAAACATTTTATGATAAAAAATTTGAGAAAAAATTTACAGATAATTCAATCTATACTGATATGTCAAGAGGAAGATATAATATTTCTGTAAATAGTCAAATAGAATCGCAAACTCTTGCAGATAAATCAGAACTATTATCATGGAATCCTATTCATTTTGAAATGGGAAATTTGGGTTTTATTAATTTATATGATGTTCCTGGTGAAATATTTTCACCATCAAGTGTGGAAAAAAATCGTGCTTTCGATATTGCTGACGGTATTATGTTAATTGTTGATGGTGATGTTCGTAACTCAACAAGTAGCATTAGGCAGGTTAATCCATTTATTGTTGCCACCAATAGTTTAAAGCAAATTGCAAAAATAGGAACAGATAGTGCTAAAAATTTTTCTGACATTCCTCTAGCTATTGTGTTTACTAAATTAGATTTAAAATTGAAAGAATATACTCCTAAAATTGATGCTGCTTCAATAAATGAATGTTTTGATGAAAATGATAATATTGCAAGAGAAGATATTATTTCATTACTTCCTAAAAATGGAATTTATAAAGGTAGTGAATTAGAAAAGCATATCGAATTATCTAGCTATGAATTAGAACATTATTTAAAATCTGCAAATGATGAAACTAAAAAAGCATATAAAGATTTATTACATGATTATAATAACGTTAAATTTTTTGCAATTAGTGCTTTAGGTAATGACAATTTCTTACAAAATATAAATAATCAATCTAATCCTACAGTATTATGCAAACCAAAGCGAATAAGGATTGAGTTACCTATTATTTGGTTAATGTATCAAAATAAATTAATTAAGAGGTAGAATATGAGCACAAAAGAAACGTATATTTATGAAACATTATATGCAAATGTTCACAATGAAACATCGGGGCATGATGAAATTTATAAAACCAGCAAAAATTTAATAAAAGGGAATCCTGATTATGATTTTGTAATGAAGGAATGTGCTAAGTTTTTAGGTGTATATGAACTTCATGAATCTAAAGGTTTCATTTTAAATAAGTTAAATAATGATGAAAAACTTGATTTTGATTCAATTTATCAAGCATATTCATTTATTGATGGAAAAAGTATTATTAAAACTGCTAAATTAAGAAAAAGTTTAGAAAATTTCCAAATTAGAGGAAGAAAAGAAATAGTTAGAAGTTTAGTTTTTAATGACTTAAAATGCTATAATGTTGATTTAATTGATAATGAATATTTAATTGATAATCTAGATATTGACTTTAATATTGTTGAAGTAGAAGACCAAAAAAAAGTCCAAGAAATTATTCCATTAGAAAATGAAAAAAATGTAATTAATAATTTAGATGAAGAACAATTTTCTTTTACTAATTTTAATGATATAAACATTGAAGAATTTTTGGCAAATAAAAAGCAAATTGTTAATTTTTTTAATGCATTTTTAAACGCTAAAAAAAATGGCAAAAAATTAGTGGTACTATATGAAAAAGATGAATTTTTAAATGTTAAATTATATTTAAAAAATACTTTAAAACTCTTTCCTGTTTCTTTGGCTAATAAAATTTGGTTTACTACTGGAATTAGCAGTGATGAATTAAGAAATCCAAATTATAATATTCCTTATGATATTTGCATGATTCCATCAATACACGAATACGATTTAATTCACTTTCAAAAAAATGTAAATAATGTTGTTATAAAAGTTAGTAACAATTCTATTAATGGAACATTTGATTTTGAAAAAAATGATGTTGTAAAATTTCTTATTAATGATTTATCTTCTAGTAATTTAAAAAGATTTATAGAATTTAAAAATGATGCATCATTTGATGATAATTCAACATTTTTAGATGGAATTCATTATTTAGAATTAATTGTTAATAGTTTAGTTAATATTCAAGATTATTTTTCAACTGAAAAAAAATTAAATTTGATTTTTGATTCATTTAGAATGATTTGTAATAATCCTTTACTTGATAGTAATGAAAAACTTGATTGGCTTATATATAGTAATGTTTTTTTGGCATTTAGAAATGTTTTACTTGAAGTAGAAAATAATTTGAATTTAAAAGATAGTGTCATTAAGTGTTTTAATTATTTTTATTTAATTTATTGTAAATTAGGAAAAAAAGAAGAATTATTTACAAAAATTTATGATTATATTTTTGTAAAAATTAATTTGCTAAACACAGATTATAGAGATAATGATAAAATATCATTTTATGTAGAAATTTTATCGGCATTTTTTAAAAAATGTAATTGGGATAATAATGTTGATTTTATAAATGATTTGCTTTTTAATATTTTTATTAAAAATAAAGAAGTGTTCTTAACGTTTTTAAAGATATATTTATCGAAGAAACAAGATATAATTCAAAATGCTTTAGCTTTATTAAAAAAATTACTTCAAATTAGAAAAAATTTACCAACATATGATCCATTAGAAGATTTAATTGTTGATTTAATAAATTTATGTGATAGAAATAATTACAACGAAATATTACAAGAAATATTTAATATTAATGATAGCGATGATATTTGTAGAATTATACATAGTATCATTGAAAGAATTGATGAAAATAAATATTTATCATTTGAAAATGTTTTAAAAGATAGGATTAAGATTTATTCAAAGAATAATTTAAAAGAATATAAATTGTTTTTATTGTATTTTATAGAAGGAACAATTGATAGCGAAAGATTAGCAATTATTGTTAAATGGATTTTTGTAACATATTTAGAAATTAATAAAATTGATAACTATGATGATATTGTACATATTAAACAAAAAGAGAATGAATTATTTTCTGAATTTACTAAAAATTCTAGTTTTTTAAATAAATTTAGAAAAGTTATTTGCAAACTATATTTTGAAGATTTGATAAAAGATGATTCCATAAATAAAAAAATCAAAGAAGATGATATTGATGAAAAAACATATGAAGAAATTTTTACTTATATTGATGAAATTGTTAAATATTCATCTTATTATAATGAATTAAATACTGCATTTAAATGTAAAAAACAAAGTTATATTGATTACTTAAATAATAAAAATAAAGAAAATTCATTAAAATTATTTAGATGCGAATTTGTAGTACGTAGACTTTTAATTTTAAAAAATAAATCAATAGTTAAAATATTAAAAAAGTGTCATACTCCAAGTGAAATAAATGATAAATTCAAAGAAGAAAAAATTAAAATTAGAGGCAATAAAACTGACAATAAAAAATTTAATGAAATTTGTGGAAATTTTGCAATGCAAATTTTACAAACTGATGAAACTAAAAAGGCTAATCAATTTATAAATTTAATTGAAAAAACACATGAAAATAATATTGCCAATAAAAAAATAAAGTTATTTGACAAATTCAGTGGTGGTGTACAAATGATTTTTGTAACGCTATTTACTCTTTTAATAAGTTCAGCAATCAATTATTTATTATTTATGACAATATTTCATAAAAGAAATCTTATTTCACTTTTGATAGTAAGTATCTATTTGATTTTAGTTTCTGTAATTATATATTGGTCAAACTTTAAAGAACGAAGATTGAAAAATGCTGTTATTAGATCTTCAACTTATATGTTATGTATTATTTTAGTAACATATTTAATTTATATCGGTGCAGTATTATTACTTGAATTATTTTAAAAAAGGAGTTTAAGGTATGAGAACAAAAAAGAATAAATTATTTTTTGCATTTTTAATTATATCGATGTTAATTGGAATTGCTTTTTCATGTCTTTCAAGATATTATTTTGGAAAAACTAATAGCAAAATTAATGATGAAATAAATGAATACATTTATTCTGATACTATTTATAGTATTGAAGATTTTTTGAAAAAACAAAGCAAAAATAATCCTTGGATAAAAAATTCTTGTAAAAAAGAAGTATATGCTTATAGTGTTGATAATAAGGAAATAATGAATAATGATCTAATAGAATTTCAAGATAATGGCAATTCAATTAAAATGAATGGTGTTTTTAATGGTTATATTAAATACATTAATACATTAGATAATACGTGTGTGGTTAAATATGAATTAAAAAGTGTTTTTGAATCAGATGATACTTTAGACATAATAAACTATACAAATGAAGGTTTTTTATTAGATGGAATTTTAACCAAGAAGGAAATTAAAGAAGATATTAAATATTTAAATATTCCTCAAAAAGAATCAATAAATTGTAAAGATTTAAATAAATTTGCAGCACTTAATTATATTTTTCTTGAAGATGTTAGCAATTTAAATAATTTAAATATTGATGATGAAGTTAAAATTTATGTAGCTTTAGAAAAATATCAAAATTTTATTTCTTTTTTTGATGAATTGCATCATGAATATGCTAAACAGTTATTTGTTAAACCAGAAAGTGAAAATCAAGTTTCTGTAACTTTTCATACTAATGGGGGAAAATTTTTAAATAGTGATGTTAATATAGATTATAAAACATGTTTTGTTTCTAAAAATAGTAAGATTGAAGACTTTAATAATTATTCTTTAAATAAAAACGGGTATGTTTTTTTAGGATGGTATGATTATAACGATAATCAAACTAAAATAGATTTAGAGGATTATTGTTTTGACAAAGATATAAAATTAGTTGCAAAATTTAGAAATTATAAATTTAAAATCAGATATTATTTACCTGATGTTGATAATGATATATTACTTGATGAAGAAGAATATGAATTTAGTGATAAAGAGCAATTAGCACCATTATTTGAAAATAAAATAGACGCTAAATATGTATTTTTAGGTTGGTCAAGAGATAGAAACAGTTTATTTGCTGATTATGAAGATGGATTTAAAGTAAATGAAAAATTATCCATTTATAATGATGGCGAAGAAATTAATTTATATGCCATTTGTGCATATAAAAATTTTTCGATAGAATATTATCAAAATGGAAATAAAATATTTGAACAAAATGATGGACACTATCTTTTACCATTTACTCTATCATGCAATAAACCAACAGAATTTGGAAAAACATTTTTAGGTTGGTCAAAAAATAATGATTCAAAATTTGCCGAATTTCAGTTAAATGAAACAATAACAAATCAAAGTAATTCACAAAGTCTATATGCAGTTGCATCAACAGCAAATGTTGTTAAACTACATGCAATTTTTGGTGTTGAAAAATATGATATAGTTTATTACGACATTAATGACAATGAAATAAGAAAAGAAAATAAAATTTTGGATAATGATTATAATATTTGGAATGGAAAAAATAATGTAGATAATAACTCTACAAAAGAAGATTATCATGATAGTTTAAAAGTTAAAGGATTACATTTTGTTGGTTGGCAATCAATTAATGAAATTTTTATATTTGAGCAATTTCAATCTCTTTATAATATTAATTCAAATGTTACTATTATTGATGAAATGGGGACATTAAAAGGTGGTTTTAAAACAAATGGAACTGTAACATTAAGACCAATTTATGTTTATAATAATTTTCAAATTAAAAATGATGATAATAATGTGACATTAAATGCAACATATGGCAAAGATTTACAACTTAATTATGAACCATCATTAATTGGAAATACTTTTACAGGATTTAAAGGGTTAAATGCTTATAATCAAGTGATTGATATTGCATCAACAATGACTGTTGCAGGTAATCGTGTAATTCCTGCTCAAGAAATTAATAAAATATATGATATTATCTTAGAAAGAGAAGCAATAACTGATAATACTTTTGAAAAAGGTAATAATATTACATTCAATATTTCAAATAGTTTTTCACCTAATTATTATAGCATTTATATTAATGTTTCAAATGCAACAGCATATATTAATGATTCTAAGGTATCTGGAACTTATAATGTAACATATAATACTTCATTTAAAATAACATATTCAATTAATAATGGTTACGAATTAGTCTCTGCAACTTTTGATGGTGCATGGGTCAATAGTGGTGATACAAGAACTATGCCAGCAAGAAATGTAACATTAAAAATTGAAACTAAAGAGGAGCCAACATGTTTAATTGAAGATACAAAGCTTAATTTGAAAGATGGAACAAGTAAAAACATCCAAGATATTAAATTAGGTGATGAGATAATGACCTATAATTTTGAAAATGGAGAAATCGTGGCATCAAAAATTGTATATCTTGAAGAAAATGCTAAAGATTTAAGAAATATAATTTATCTTATTTTTGATGATGGTGAAGAAATTGGAGTCGATACAGAACATGGATTTTTTGATGTTGAATCTAAAAAATATGTGTATATAACCAAAGAATCATATAGTGATTATATTGGTCATTTCTTTGCAAAAATTGATGAAGATAAGAAAATATCAGAACATAAATTAGTTAGTGCATCAATACGACAAATGTATGTAAGATCATATTCAATTGTTACAGCATTATATTATTCTCATTTAGCAAACGGATATTTAAGTATGCCAGGAGGAATAGCTCCTATAATGAATATATTTGATGTTGGAGAAGACTATAAATATGTTAATTTTGATGAAGATATCAATCAATATGGATTATTGACATACGATGTATTTAAAGACTTTGCAACAGAAGAAGAATTTAATGAATATAATGCAAAATATTTTGGCGTTGCTATTGGCAAAGGGTATTTAACTTTTGAAGGTATAATTGATTTAATTAATCAATTTCTTCGTTAATTAAAAGTGGTGGATTTGTTCTGCCACTTTTATTTTATAGAGCAATAAAAAATATATTTGATAAAATTGTAAAATATTAAAAAAAATTGTAAATAACTTTACATATTTAAGATAAATTGTTTATAATCAAATTGAAAGTAATTTAAGTTTTCAAACTTTAATCATTTATTAATCAAAAAGGAGGAAAGTATTTATTTTTAATAAATACAAAAAATTATGTTTAAAAAGAAAATAAGTAATGAAGAATTAACAGAAATTAGAGAAAAAAAATATCGTGAAACTTCTTATAAATTAAAAAATATTATTGCTCATATGGATGATAAAAAAGATGATCTTCTATCAAAAGTTATTGAGGCACGAAGAAAAGGACTTGCTAAACAAGAAAAAGATGCTAGATCACTTTTAAAAAAATGTTTAGCAACAAAAAAACAAGTAGAGGGAATGTTGATGACTCTTGAACTTGCTGTTGAATCAAGAGATTTAGCTTCTACAAGTCAAAGTTTTATGGAAAGCATTGGTGATCTATCAAAAGAAATTCAAGTTTCGAATAAAAAAACAAATGTTAAAAAAACAAGAAAGCAATATCTCAAGGCTTTATATGCATCTAAATTACAAACTAATAAAATTGATGAATTTTTATCTTTAGGTGATTATGATTCAGTTTTATCATTTGATGATAATAAAGGTATGGAATTTGATGATGAAATAAATTCTATGATAGAAGATGCAGAGGCAAACGTTAATTTTCAAGGTATAAAAAATAAATTTTAATCAGGGAGTTATAAAATGTCATTTAAGAGTTTTCAAAAAGATTTAGAACGAAAAAAAGAAGAACAATCAATGATTGATTCATTAAATTCAATGATTCAAATACTATCTCAAAAGCGCGATGAATATGCTAAAAAAGCTAAAGAAGAATTAAAAAAAGATAATAAAAGTCAATATTTAGCTTATGTTTCATTATTAAAAAATTCAATGTTTAATTTAGCCCAAACTCAAGATATGCTTGCAAATTATACAATTGCTAAAGATTTAAGAGAAATGCAATCATTGAATAAAAATTTTGTCAAATCAATCGACAAAATTATGAAAAATGTTTATAAAACAAGTAAATCTGTAAATGTTAAAAAATCTCAAAAAACATTTAACAAAGCAATTTTTGCTCAAATGCAAACATCATCAAAATTAAAGACATTGTTAAAAGATAATAATTTCTCTTTTTCCAATAGTGTTAATACATTATCTGATATTAGCGATTTAGAAGTTCGTAAAATTCTTGAAGATGAAATTAAAAAAGATGATTATGATTTTGAAAATACTCTTAAAAAACTTGAAGATTCACTTTCTATTGAAGATGAAAAAGAATTAGTAACTCCTCAGGCAATAACTATTTCGGGTAAAAATGAAGATAATTTATTAAATTCAAATATTAATAATGAAAAGAATAAAAGTGCCGAAGATGAAAATAATAAAGATGATATAGTTAGTATAAATAAAAATAATGAAATAAAATCTTTTACTAAAGAATATGTTTATCCTCCTCTATCATTATTAAATGATTATGAAGAAAATACGAAAATTCATGAAGAAAATGAAAAAGAAATAAAAGAACTTAAAGAAATATTAGAAAATAAATTGAAAGAATTTCATATTTCAGCAAGTGTTGAACATTATGATGTTGGATCCACATTTTCAAGATTTGAATTACGCTTAGATAAAGAAACACGTGTTTCTCAAATTGCTGATGTAATTAATGATTTAGCAATTGCCCTAAAGAGAAAAGTTCGTTTGCAAACTTTAATAGAGGGTAAAGATTTAATTGGAATTGAGGTTGGTAATTCTATGCGTGAAGTATTAACCTTAAAATCTATATTGGAAAATAATGATATCGCTAAAAACAAAGAGGATATTAATATATGTTTAGGAGTGGATGTTGATTATAAGACAATAATTAAATCTTTTGATGATTTTCCACATCTTTTAGTTGGTGGAAGTACAGGAAGTGGAAAAAGTATATTCTTACATTCACTTATAAGTAGTTTATTATTTAATTACAATCCTCAAGAAGTACAAATGGTTTTATTTGATTTTAAACGAGTAGAATTTGGCATGTATAATGGTATACCACATTTATTAAATGGTAAAGTAATTGATGAAGTAGAAGATGCATCAAATATTTTAGAATTTTTAAATAATGAGATGGATAACCGTTATAATAAATTGCTAGATGCAGGAGTAAGAAATATAAAAGAATACAATCAAGAAAATAGCAATAACAAGCTATCAAGAATTATTGTTTTTGTTGATGAATATGCTGAATTATTGAATTCAAATAGACCTAAAGAAGATGCTGCTTTGTTATTAAGACTTGCTCAAAAAGCCCGCGCATGCGGTATCCATTTAGTTATATCAACACAGCGACCAGATGTAAAAATAATAAGTGGAAATATAAAAGTTAATTTCCCTACACGTGTTGCTTTTTCTGTTGCATCGCACATTGATAGTATGAATATTTTAAATGCTTCTGGTGCAAATGATTTACTCGGTAAGGGTGATATGTTAACAAATGTAGATGGTAAAATAACTAGACTTCAAGCACCATTTATTAGTATTAAAGAAATTAAATCAGTGGTTGATTTTATTAAACTTAATAAATAAAGGAAAATTAAATCTATGGAATTAAAAGAAATGATGAAATGTCCAAATTGTGGGCAAACATTAGAAATAAAAGACAAAGAATATCAATGTAATTATTGTAAATCAATATTTTATAATGAAGAAATAAATCAATATAATAAAACCCTAGAAGAAGTATTAGGGGAAACTTTTAATATCCAAAAAAATGAACAAATAGCAAATGCAAGATTTAATTTATATAATGAATTACATAAAAGATTTTTAAGCAGTGAAAAAATAATTTATTGGTGTAAAGAGATAAAGAAAAATATACCAAATGATTTCCAAGCAAATTTTTATGAAACAGTAAATGGTAATGATATAAATGAAATTAATAATGCAATATTAAGTATAGATGTAAAAAAACATAAAGTATATATAGATGACATAATTGAATTTATGCTTGCATCATTAAATGAACAAAATCATATATTAATAGAAGACTTAATTGAAAAATCCTATACAAAAAAAGAAGAAATAGAAAAAAAGGTAAGATATTTAGAAATATTACAAAATGAGATAGAAAAAATAAATAAAGATACATATGTAATAGATATACCAAGAGATGTATTTATAGCATATTCAAGCAAAGATATAAAAGAAGTAAATGAATTAGTAAATTATATAGAAAAAGAAGGACTAACATGTTTTATAGCTCAAAGAAACTTAAGACATGGAAAAAAAGCAATAGAAAATTATGAAGAATATATCCATAAAGCCCTTAAATTAGCAAAAAGTTTAGTATTTGTATCAACAGAAAACTCAAGAAGTTTTGAATGTGGAGCAATAGAAGAATTAACATATGTAAGAGATAATTTAAAAGAAAAAAAATGTTATGAATATAGATTAGATACAATAGAAACAAAATCTGGAATGAAAAAATTTTTATATGATAATGAAGGAATATTTAAGGGAAAAGAATGGATATGTGATAAAGAAGATTTATTAAACGAAATAATAAAAGGGATATATAATAAAAAAAATGATTATCAAATATGCAAAAAATGTGGTGCGGAAATTCCATTAAATGCAAATTTCTGTTTAAAATGTGGAGTAAATCTAAAACAAGAAATAAATGATATACAAGAAAAAAAGCCAAATGAAGAAAAACAAATAACACTAATAAATTCAAATGAAAAAGCAGGAAATATATTAGGAAATGGAACATATAAAAATAAAGAAAATGTTACTATAAAAGCAACATCAAATAAACATTACAAATTTTTAGGATGGTATAATGAACAAGATTTATGTGTTTCAAATCAAGTTACATATACATTTATAATAGAAGAAAGTCAAACATTAATTGCAAAATGGGATTATGTAGGTCCATATATATATTATGTTGTTGATGGAGAAATCGTATATAAAGGAAATTATATAGAAAAAGATTTTTACCAACATAAAACAGATAAAAACTTTTATGGATGGTATGAAACTAAAACATTTAATTCATCTAATAAAAAAATTGATCCCTCAAAATTAACAATTACAGGTGATACTTATGTTTATGGTACAACATTAGAAACAAAATTTGAATTCGAATATAAAAATGATGGGTATGAAATTACAAAATATAATGATACAAAAGAAAATGTAATTATACCTTCAAAAATTAATAAAATTCCTGTAATTAGTATAGGAAGAATTACTTTTGCTTTTCACAATACTTTACGTAATATAACAATTCCAAATAATATAACAAAAATAGGAACTGATGCTTTTTCTTATTGTAAGTCCTTAAAATATAACGAATATGGTAATTGTTTATATTTAGGAAATGAAGAAAATCCATATTTAGTATTGGTAAAAGCAAAAGATGAATCAATAACAGAAGCAACAATATCAAATAATACAAAATTTATTATGAATAATGCATTCCGATATTGTAGATTTTTACAAAATATAGCAATTCCAAATAGTGTTATAGCTATGGGTTATTCAGCATTTTATGGTTGTGCTTCATTACAAAGTATTTTTATTCCAAGCAATGTAAAAAACATTGGAGAACGTGTATTTTCTAGTTGTTATTCGTTGATTTCAATAAAAGTTGACGAAAATAATAGATATTATGATTCAAGAGACAATTGTAACGCAATAATAGAAACATCAACAAATAAACTAATAAAAGGTTGTCAAACAACAATAATTCCAAATAGTGTTATAACTATAGATTATTCAGCATTTTATGGTTGTATTTTCTTACAAAGTATAACTATTCCAAGTAGTGTCTCAAGTATAGGAGAATGTGTATTCTCTAACTGTAGTTCCTTAACCACAATAATAGTAGATAAAAATAATAAATATTATGATTCAAGAGAAAATTGTAATGCAATAATAGAAACATCAACTAATAAGTTAATAAGTGGTTGTCAAACAACGGTAATTCCAAGTAGTGTCACAAGTATAGGAGATTATGCATTTAGTAGTTGCACTAATTTACACAGCATAATCATTCCAAATGACGTTACAAGTATAGGAGAAGGAGCATTCTCTAATTGTACTTATTTACAAAGTATAATAATACCAAATAGCGTAACAAGTATTGGTGAACGCGCATTCTCTAATTGTACTTATTTGCAAAGTATAACCATTCCAAAAAGTGTCACAAGTATAGGTGAATACGCATTCTCTGAATGCAGTTCTTTAACAATTTTTTGTGAAACAAGTAATCAACCAAATGGATGGAATCAGTTTTGGAATTATGATAATTATCCAGTACATTGGAATTATAAAGAAAAATATGATGATGAAAAATTATTTATACAAGAAAAAAAACAGGTAATAAAACAAATAACACTAATAAATTCAAATGAAAAAGCAGGAAACATATTAGGAAATGGAACATATAAAAATAAAGAAAATGTTACTATAAAAGCAGCATCAAATAAACATTACAAATTTTTAGGATGGTATAATGAACAAGATTTATGTGTTTCAAATCAAGCTACATATACATTTATAATAGAAGAAAGTCAAACATTAACCGCGAAATGGGATTATGTAGGTCCATATATATATTATGTTGTTGATGGAGAAATCGTATATAAAGGAAATTATATAGAAAAAGATTTTTACCAACATAAAACAGATAAAAACTTTTATGGATGGTATGAAACTAAAACATTTAATTCATCTAATAAAAAAATTGATCTCTCAAAATTAACAATTACAGGTGATATTTATGTTTATGGTACAACATTAGAAACAAAATTTGAATTCAAATATAAAAATGGTGGGTATGAAATTACAAAATATAATGATGCAAAAGAAAATGTAATTATACCTTCAATAATTAATAAAATGCCTATCATTAGTATAGGAAGTTTTGCATTCTATCATTGTAATAAATTAATTTCGGTAGCATTTGAAACAAATAGTAAATTAAAAATTATAGATGGAATTGCTTTCGCTAATTGTAGCTCTTTGCAAAGTATAACCATTCCAAGTAGTGTAACAAATATAGGAGATAATGCATTCTCTCATTGCAGTTCTTTACAAAGTATTTCAATCCCAAATAGTATAATGAGTATAGGAAATGATGCATTTTATGGTTGTAGTTCTTTGAATTATAAAGAAAGTGGTAATTGCTTATATTTAGGAAATGAAGAAAATCCATATTTAGTATTAGTAAAAGCAAAAGATAAATCAATAACAGAAGCAACAATATCAAATAATACAAAATTTATTATGAATAATGCATTTCGATATTGTAAATCTTTACAAAATATAGCAATTCCAAATAGTGTTATAGCTATAGGTTATTCAGCATTTTATGGTTGTATTTTCTTACAAAGTATAACTATTCCAAGTAGTGTCACAAGTATAGGAGAATGTGTATTCTCTAACTGTAGTTCCTTAACCACAATAATAGTAGATGAAAATAATAAATATTATGATTCAAGAGACAATTGTAACGCAATAATAGAAACATCAACAAATAAATTAATAAGAGGTTGTCAAACAACAATAATCCCAAGTAGCGTTATAATTATTGGAGAAAATGCATTTAGAGATTGCACTTATTTACAAAGTATAATAATACCAAATAGCGTAACAAGTATTGAAGAAGGGGCATTCTTTAGTTGTAGTATGTTGACCAAAATAACAGTAGATAAAAATAATAAATATTATGATTCAAGAGAAAATTGTAATGCAATAATAGAAACATCAACAAATAAGTTAATAAGAGGTTGTCAAACAACTATAATTCCATGTAGTGTCACAAGTATTGGAGAAGGAGCATTTTGTGGTTGCAGTTCGTTAAAATGTATCATCATACCAAATAGCGTAACAAGTATTGAAAATAATGCATTCTTTTGTTGTAATCATTTACAAAGTATAACAATTCCAAATACTGTAACAAATATAGGAAAATTTGCATTCTCTTATTGCTGTTCTCTACAAAGTATTTCAATCCCAAATAGTATAATGAGTATAGGGAATGAAACATTCATTGGTTGTGATTCTTTGAATTATAACGAATATAGTAATTGCTTATATTTAGGTAATGAAGAAAATCCATATTTAGTATTAGTAAATGCAAAAAATGAATTAATAACAGAAGCAACAATATCAAATAACACAAAATTTATTATGGATAATGCATTTTCCAAGTGTAATTCTTTACAAAGTATAATAATACCAAATAGTGTAACAAGTATTGGTGAATGCGCATTCTTTGAATGTAGTTCTTTAACAATTTTTTGTGAAACAAGTAATCAACCAAATGGATGGAATTTGTTATGGAATTATGATAATTATCCAGTACATTGGAATTATAAAAAAAGATAAGAGGTTTTATTCATGGAATTAAAAGAAATGATGAAATGTCCAAATTGTGGACAAACATTAGAAATAAAAGACAAAGAATATCAATGTAATTATTGTAAATCAATATTTTATAATGAAGAAATAAATCAATATAATAAAACCCTAGAAGAAGTATTAGGGGAAACTTTTAATGCCCAAAAAAGCGAACAAATAGCAAATGCAAGATTTAATTTATATAATGAATTGCGTGATGGTGATAATGATAAATGGATTTTTAAACAAAAAATTAATGGGGATAAAATTAAAGAGCATTGTAATGAAATTATAAGATATTTGCCAAATGATTTTCGTGCAAAATTTTATCCTTGTGTTGTAAATAATAATATAGATGAGATTTATAAATTAATAGATAGTAAAGAAGCAATAGATTATAAAAATGATATTGTATATTTTATTCTTCATAATATGAAAAATCTTACTAGAAGTAAAAGCCTTATAATAAAATTAAAAGATTTTGTGAAAGATCAATATGCTTCAAATGATATAAAAAAATGTTTATTAGAAAAAATAGAAAAAGAAGACAAGCTTATAGAAAATGGGTATTATGAACCAAAAGAAATTTTTATAATTTATGCTAATGAAGACGAAGATAAAGTGTCTAATTTAATGACAAAATATTTAGAAAAAAATAATGTTCAGTGTTTTTTTAAAAAAGAACATTTAGGTACTATTATAATTAATAATAATATTAATGAAGATGAAATTTTAAAAAATATTTTATTAGAGTGCAAAAAAGTTTTATTTATTGCATCTGAAAATTCTAAATTAAATAATAGTCAATCTATAAAATTATTAGAAGAAGCAAATAAGCAGAAAAAAATTGTTTTTGAATATAGAATAGATAAGTCAATATCACAAGAAAAAATACGTAAATTATGTAGTAAAAATATTATTTGTAATTCAATAAATGAATTATTATTTAAATTAAATCCAAATTATACCCCTATTGTTAAACAAGAAGATGAAGATAAATACATACCTATTGAGAAGCAGGATATAATTTTTGATAAGTCTGAATTTGCAATTGAAGAAACAAAATTGGTAAAATATATTGGTAATAAAACTGATGTAATAATTCCTAATGGAATAACAGAAATATGTCCTGAAGCATTTAAAGGTAAAACAAATCTTTTGACCATTCTTTTTCCTCCAACAGTTTCAATTATAGGTGAAGAAGCTTTTGAAGATTGCACATCGCTAAGTTCAATCAACATACCTAATAAAGTTAAAAAAATTGAAATAGGTACGTTTAATGGTTGTACTTCCTTAAATTCAATTTATATTCACAAAAATATAGAAATTGTAAAACAAAAAGCATTTTACAATTGTTCTTCATTGTCAAATGTTATTATTGAAAATTGTGACACTATTTTAGAATATGAAGCTTTTGAAAGATGTGGATTAATTAATTATAAAAAATATGAACATTGTTTCTATCTTGGTAATAAATTTAATCCATTTATGATTTTGATAAAAGGTGATGTGTTTATTAAAAATGTCAATTTATATCCAGATACAAAAGTAATTGCGCCAAGAGCATTTTCAGGATGTGTTGATATTGAATCAGTAAATTTATCATTGAATTTGGAAAAAATAAGTCATCATGCTTTTAAAGGATGCAAAAAACTAAAAAGTATTAATTTACCTTCATCAATAAAATCAATTGAAGAAAAAGCATTTGAAGAATGTAAAAAATTAAAAATTTACACGGAAATAGATAATGATACAATTAAAACATGGCCTACAAATTGGAAACATCGATCTGCAAAAGTTATTTATAATAAAAAAAAGGTTGCTAATTAATTTTAGAAAGTGGTGATTATATGAATTATTCAGAAGAATATTTAAATGATAAATTTAAAAAAAGTTACGATGATGCATTAAGAGCATATAAGTATAATAATTTACCTCTTGCTAAGGAAAAATTTATTGATGCTGCTTCGTATTTAGAGCAATTAGCAAATTGTTTTACAGGATCAAAAAAAGATGAATATTTACAAAAATCAAAAAGAGTAAAAAAAGTTGCAGATGCAATTATACTTGCCCCAAGAAATGATTTTAACACTGTACAAACTAGCTATAATAATTCGCAAATAATAAAAAATGATATTACTAAAAATTCAATGAGTGAATATATAACATTTTATACTGCTGAAGAATTAAACGAAGGTTTTGAAAGCGTTATTGGTTTAGAAGAAGTTAAAAAAACTATTATAAATTATGTTGTTAATCCAATTAAATTTCCAGAAGCATATAATTATAAATTTTTAAATAATAAAGCTGTTTTGTTAGAAGGACCACCTGGAACAGGTAAAACGACATTTGCTAAAGCTATCGCTAAAGAAATCAACCAACCATTTGCGTTGATCAATGTCGCATCACTTGTTAATTGCTATATTGGTGAAACAGGTAAAAATATTGATAAAGTTTTTCAATATTTACGCGACTATGTAGAAAAAAATAAATGTGGAATTACCGTATTCTTTGATGAATTAGATGAAATTGCTAAAAAAAGAGGCGGAGATGACAAAACATCAGAATCAGCAGTCCCTGCATTATTAAGAAATTTAGATGGTGTAAGACAAAACAAAAACTTCTTAATTATAGCAAATACAAATTTAAAAGATGCTTTAGATGAAGGTATTAAAGAACGATTTAGACAAAAAATACATATTCCTTTACCAAATAAAGAAGAAAGAAAACAATTATTTAAAATAAAGCTTTCAGATGTTGAAAGTAAATTTCTTAAACAAATTAATTTTGATAAAATTAGTGATTTATCTGATGGCTTAAGTGGTAGAGATATAACTTACATATGTGATGATTTAAAGTATGAGCTTTCAAGAATTAAAGCTTACAATATTGAAGATGTAAACATTCTAGAAGTATTAACTGATATTATCAATAAAAAAATATCACAAAAATGAAAGGATAAATATGGAAACTAGTAAAAGTAATAATAATGTCGGTAAAAAATTAAAGATGTTACGTGCAGAATATGATTTTACACAAGAAGATATTGCAAAAAAATTAGGAATAACTCAACAAACTTATAGCAAATATGAACAAAATGGGAATTTGAGTGCAAAAGATATTAAAAAAATATGTGAAATATATGGAATTTCTTCTGATTATCTTTTAGGAATTGAACCTAAAAAGAGTTCAAAAAAAATCACTAAAACCAGTTATGATATAGATTATATTGTTAATGAAGTAATTTCAAAACTAAATAAAGAATGATTACAATATAGGAGTTTAATATGATTGTATGTAAAAATTGTGGAGCAATATTTGATGATTTTCTTGGTAAATGTCCATATTGTAAATCGCCAAATAATAACAATGATGATAAAGATAAAAAAATAAATAAAAATTTTTCTAATTCGCAAAAAAATGAATCTTTTATATATAAGTATAAAGATTTTATAAGTGATGAAAAATTATATCAAACTGCATTACTTGAATTAAATGTTAATAATCATTATGAAAATGCATTAGAAATGTTTCGTGAATTAGCATATCGAGGACATCTTGATGGAATGTATATTTTTGCAGATTTACTTCTTAAACAAATGAATCCCGATAAGAATTCCGCTTTAAAATGGTTAAGATATGCGGCTAGCAATGGTCATCAAAAAAGCAAAATTAAACTTGAGATGTTAGATGATAATAACAATTTTATAAGCAATAATATTGACGTTTCTAATTCTAATTTATCTACTTTAATCTATAAAGCTTTACCATTTGTTGTAAGTATACAAGTGGTTAAAAATAAATTAAATGGAGTAGAAATAAGTCAAGGATCAGGTTTTGTGATAAAAGGTGGTTTTGTAGTAACTAATGCTCATGTTATTATAGGTAATATAAATGATTATGAAAATGGGATAAATCAAATAAATAGTATTCAAGCATGCTATGAAACCAATATTTCTTCAATTCCTTACTTGCTTACACCTATTAAAATAATTCCTGAATTAGATATTGCTGTATTAATTTTTACAGGAGAAAAAGCTAAAAAAGTAAAATATCAAGATTGTCTTTCATTTAGAATTGATAATCTCAAATATGGAGAGCAAGTTTACACAATAGGGAATCCACTTGGTGTAGGTTTAAGTGTTTCTCAAGGAGTTATATCATCTCCTAATCGTGATTATGGTAATAAAGAATTTATTCAAGTAGATATGGCTATAAATCATGGAAATTCAGGAGGAGCACTTCTTGACATGAATAATAATGTCATCGGTATGGTTTCAGCTACACCATCAAATCGGGAAGATGGTATGGCATTATGTGTTCCAGCAAAATATATTGTTCAAGTTTTAAATAAATTATAAAGGAGATATTAAAGATGTTATTTAAAAAAGAAAAACCTGTTATTGAAATTAACAATAATAATGAATATTTACTATGGAAATTAAATATCAATGATATTCCATATGATACCAAACTTTGTGTTGGTGATGGATGTGAAGCAATATATATTGAAAATGGAGATATTAAAAGGTTTAAAAGTGGCCAAGAGTATGTTATAAATCAAAAAAAGATTGGCAAGAACAAAAAGATGATACTTGTTGGATCAAAAGTAAATTATAGATTTGTGCTAAGATGTGGTACAAAAGAAAAATTTTTATTAAAAGACCCAACAGATAGATCAAAAGCAGGAACTTATGTTGGTTCTTCCGCGGATATTAATGTAAAATTAATAAATGCTAGACAACTTTATGACAATTTTAAAGATTTAGAACATCTAACTAATAATTTCTTTGATGATTATGTAAACGATACTTTAAACCATTTATTAAGTTTAGAATGCGATTATTTAAAAAATAAACCAGTAATAGATACTGCAAAAAATATTAAAGAAGTAGAAAAAAAATTAAAACAAAGCGTTCAAGATTATCTTGAAAAATATGGCATAGAAGTAGAAAATTGTTTAATTCATATTGCCTATGATGAAGAATATCAAAAACATATTCGTGATGTCGATGCAAATTATCAAAAAGAAAATGATCAATTTAGAAAAACGAGAAAAGAAATTGATTTAATGCAAAAAATTCAAGATGGAACAAACGAATCTAAAAAAAATACTAAATGTTCATTTTGCGGAAATGAAATTGATTCAAATAATATGTTCTGTCCAGTTTGTGGAAGAAAAATTTAAATTGTTGGAGGTAAAAAATGTTTTTTAAAAAATATTTAAATGTTAAAGTGTTAAATCTTAATAATACTAATAAAAGGATTATAAAAGAAAAATTAGATGAACTTCTAAATGGAAATTATTCTAAAGAATTAAGATCCAAAATAAGAAATCTTTTTAATCGTGTTGATGAAACTGCATCAGATAACAAAAAATGTATTGAATTTGATTCTAAAATTATAAGTTTATTAAATGCTGCACTTGATAATAAAACATCTGAATCAAGTGTTGCATTATATGTAAACAAAGCAAGTGAATTGTTATTAAAAAGAAATAGCAGTGGAATTATGGAAAATAGTGATTTTTTCAATAAACCAAAAAAAGTCATTAAACAAGAAAGAAAATTAAAATTAAAACAAACAAAAAATAATCTAAATGATTTATTAACTCCTGAAGATTTGATTACAATTACACTTGATCAATTAAATGATAAAAAAGAAAAACTACTCACTGAATTGGATAATGCTAATAGTTCAGTAATGTATAATGCTATTAAAACAAAAATTACCACGATTGATAATCAATTAAAAATGTATGGTAACGAATTACTAAAAAATGTCTTGTATGAAAATTATAAATCTTTATCTGAAGAAGAAAAGAAAGCTAGAAATATTAATGGTTTTTCTGATGCTGACTTTGAAGATGCAGCAGATAAAATTAAAAATTTTGGTATTGAGATAACTGAGCAGACAGAAAAACTTGAAAATATTATTGATGAATATACTAATAATTCTTCTAATGGTAAAACAAATTCCGCATCTAAAAGTAAATATGAATCAACATCTAGTTTAAATGCAACAAAATCCTCTAATAATGGCGATATTGATGAATTTGAAATGCGTCAAATCTTTAAAAATTTAGATGAAAATATCGAAAAATTAGAACAAAGATTAGGTGAATTAAATAATGAACTCGATATTTTAAATAATGAAAGAGGTAATTTAGCAGAAGATTTGAAAGAATTATTATTAGAAAGAAAAGATGCTACTGCATCTGAATGCAAAATTTTAGATAGTAAAATAAATCAATTACAAAAGAAATATCAAATTAATGGCAGAAACATCGATGAGAAAATTAATGCAATCAGTACTTTGAACGAATATCTAGATCATTCAAATATGCTTAAAAATGTACGTGATCGAAAAGAAAATGATGAAAAAATTATTTTTGGAAAATTTGGGATGTTTGATGACATGGAACGTACAGCACTTTATATCAAGAATTACATTGAAAAATGTAATGAAAAATTGGATAGTTCTTCTATGGCTAATAGTGTTGCATCCTCTTCATCGTGGAATACTTCTTCAATTGCAAGTACAGATTTAAATAATACATATACTGGTGAAGTAAAAGATGATGATAAATTTAAAGATCTTGAAATTGAATTAGGAATTAGGCAAAAGAATTAAATTTATTAGCGATAAAGTATTTTTAATTGCTCAAAAGATAATTAAGAATAGCTATTTATTACTTAATTAACTTAATAGGGAGGAAAAATGGAAAGTTTTGAATATTTAGAAATTTCAATAGAAAATATGTTAACTAAATCGGAAAATGCTTTGCAAAAAGGAAATGTTTCACTTGCAAAGCAATTTAATGATTTAGCAATAAAGCAAATCAAAAAAATAATTGAAATTTATCCTAATAATAGCAGTGAATATAAGAACAAATTAAATGAAATTCAAAATAAAGAATTTAAAAATGTTCCTCAGTTAAAAAATGAAACAATTAATAATATTGATAATAGAGAGCAATCTCCAAATAAAACTTATAATAATGATGATAAAAATAATCAAGAAATTAATATTTCAAGTTTACAAGAATCACTTAATAAATTAGATAGTTTGATTGGTTTAAATGCTGTAAAAAAGCAAGTTAAAAGTTGGATTAATACAGTTAATTTTTCACGTAGAAGGGAAGATATAAATTTAAAAAAAATTTCAAAATCATATCATTTAGTATTTTCAGGTAATCCTGGAACTGGAAAAACAACTGTAGCTAGAATTATTGCTGATATATGCAAATCCTTAGGAATTGTTTCAAAAGGCCATTTAATAGAAGTTTCTGCAGAAGATTTAGTTGCAGAATATGTTGGGCAAACCGCGATAAAAACAAAAAAAGTTATTGATAGTGCTTTAGGTGGAGTTTTATTTATTGATGAAGCATATTCATTAAATTCAAAGGGGAATACATTTGGTGAAGATGCTATTAATACATTACTTAGAGCAATGGAAAATAATCGTGAAGATTTTATCGTTATTGTTGCAGGATATAAAGATGAAATGAAAAACTTTATTTCATCTAATCCTGGATTAAATTCTAGATTTCAGTATTTTATTGAATTTGAAGATTATAATGCTGAGGAATTATATAAAATTTTTGAAAAAATGTGTTCAGATGCTGATATGAAAATAGAATTAAAAGCTCAAGAAAAATTGAAAAACTATTTTATAAATTTATTTGCTAATCGTTCTGAAACGTTTGGTAATGGTAGAGATGTGAGAAAGTTTTTTGAAAAGACTTTAGAAAATATGGCAAATCGCTTAGGTGAAAAACTCTACTCTAATGTTAATAAAGATGAATTATCAATTATTACATGTGATGATATTATAACAAGTTAATTAGATTAAATTTTAAGCTTTAGGAGTATTTTAATAATGGAAATAAAAGAAAATAAATGTCCAAGTTGTGGACATACAATTAAAATAAGAGGAAATAAATATGTTTGCAAATATTGTAAAACAATATTTTATGATGAAGAAATAAAAGATGAAAATAATGGACTATATGATGAAGAATTTTATAAAAATATAACAGTTCATAACTATGATACTGATGAGTTTGAAATTGAATATAATCAGCATTTAAAAAAATATAAAGGAAATAATGAGGTTGTACTTATTCCTAATGGAATTACAGTTATAAGAGATAATGCCTTTGATGGATGTAGTTTTATAAAAGCAGTTATTTTTCCTAATGATTTTGTTGGTATATGCGATTATGCATTTAGAAATTGTAGTTCTTTACAGCAAGTTAATATTCCAAATGGCACTCTATATATACGTAATAATGCCTTTGAAGGGTGTAGTTCATTAAAAAGTATTAATATTCCAAAAAGTATCTATGAAATTGGTCGACATGCTTTCACTAATTGTTCATCTTTAACATCCATTAAAATTCTAGGTAATGTCAGTAAAATAAAGGATGGGACATTTGCACAATGTACTTCTTTAAAAAGCATTTATATTCCAAATTCAATTAGAAGTATAGAATGGAGTGCTTTTGAAGGATGTAGTTCATTAAAAAATATCAATATTCCATATGGAGTAATAAGTATAGATAGTTTGGCTTTTAAAGGTTGTACATCTTTACAAAATATCGTTATCCCTTATAGTGTAAAAACGCTTGGGAAAAATGTATTTGAAGGTTGCACTTCATTAAAAATTTATTGTGAAGCAATTTTACCACAAAATGATTGGGATAAAGATTGGAATAAAGGCTGGAAAACTATTTTAAAAAAAGTGCATTGGGATTATGGAAAAAAATAAATTTCTAAGGCCATAAATGCGTATTTAGTATATAGTTCTAACCTTGCTTTTCTTCTTAAAATATGCTATAACATAACCATTCTCATAAAGGACACATAGATATGGAAAACGCTTATACGGAGTACCAAAGAGAATTGTCAGACAGCTTAGAAAAAGAAGTTGTCGCTTTTTTAAATACACTTGGTGGAGAAATTTTTATTGGTGTAGATGATAATGGCAATATTGTGGGGGTTGATGATCCAGATGATATTAGTTTGAAAGTAGCAGACCGCTTGAAAAACAACATCAGCCCATCCGTTATTGGTTTATTCCAAATTAACATCTTGGGTGAACAGAAGAAATACATCAAAATCTCTGTTGCAGGCGGTTTGGAAAAACCTTATTATATCAAAAAATACGGCATGAGTCCTAAAGGTTGCTATTTGCGTATTGGAACACAAAGTGCACCGATGGAACAAGCACAGATTGAAAACTTATTTTCACATAGAGTTAATCGTACTTTAAGCACTATCATATCTCCTAGACAAGACTTGACATTTACTCAACTTCGTATTTTTTATGAAGAAAATGGCTTTGATACAAGTGGCGATCACTTTTTTCGCAATTTGGGAATGTATACATTGGATGGCAGATTTAATTATTTTGCTATGCTCTTGTCAGATCAAAATGATGTTACGATGAAGGTTGCTCGTTTCAAAGGAATAGACAAAGTTGAAATCATCACCAATAAGGAATTTGGTTATTGCTGTATTCTTAAAAGTGTATACAATATTCTTGCTTATTTAGATAATTATAACTTGCCTTCTGTGGAAATTACTTATCCAAAGCGAGTAGAAAAGTTTTTGGTTGATAAAGTTTCTTTGCGCGAAGCCGTCATCAACGCAATTGTTCATAATGATTACATTAGTGGAGGCGCACCATTATTTGAAATTTACGATAATCGTATTACTATTGTTTCTTATGGTGGACTTGTTGGCGGATTAACACAAGAAGAATTTTTCAGTGGGCGTTCTATGCCAAGAAATAGAGAATTGATGCGTGTTTTTCGTGATATGGAGCTTGTGGAAAACTTTGGCTCAGGAATACAACGTATTTTACGTGTCTATGACCGAAGCATTTTTCAAATTTCCGACAACTTTATCATTACCGAATTTAAATACGATCTTGAAGTTTTGAAAAAAGTTCGAAATGCAGTTGTTCATGGTGAGCCTGTAAATGTTCCTGTAAATGAGCCTGTAAATGTTCCTGTAAATTTAACCAAAACAGCACAAAAAGTATTAGAACTTATTACTGAACAAAACAATATTACTTTTGAATTTTTGACAGAAAAAATTGGCGTTTCAAGAGAAACTATTAAGCGTGCGATTAAACTATTAAAACAAAATGGTTACATTGAACGTGTTGGATCAGACAAAATTGGATATTGGAAAGTACTTAAATAAGTAAAACTTTACTTAATAGAAGCTAGGCTAGAAGAATTCTTTTTACTTTATCATCTTAGATAAAATGTGTTTTAATTTTTTTTTGATGTATTAGTTGAAATATACAAAAATATTTTTGATTAGAATTTTAATTAACTCTAAATTAGTTTACACAAAAATTATTTTCGTTAAATGACAAAGTAAATTCAGTTTATATAAGACAAAATGACTTTTGACAAAGAAAAGTCCAAAAAATAAATGATTTAATTAAATTTTCACTTTCAATAATTATTTTTTCGCATAAATGTATTGTATTTTTAAAATTTATTGCATATTATACTTACATAGGTAACCAATAATACGTTAATTCTCAGTTCGTTGGTTACCTTTTTTTTACTTATTTTTTTAAATTTATGTCTTTTTTGAATATGCTTAACTTTTCTTTTGTCGTTTTTATTAAGTTTTCAATTCAATATTTAATTTTTAAATGATGATTTATGATCTAAATAACCATATTAACTAAATATGGCGTTTCACATTTTGTATTTTGATTAAGGTGTTTATTTGATTGTAAAATGGAACTTTTACACCTTGTCTTTTCAATAAATTATAAGTTTTGTAGTAATTAAAATATTTTTCTATAATCACCTTTATCTACATAAATATAACTATAATGTTTATTCTTAACATTATATCTAAATTCACTTCTTGCTATTTTCTTCACCACCTTTTAATAAAACAAAAATGTCCCTACAACTTACCATCATAGGAACATTTAATCAATATATAACAACATAACTCTAATTAGTTTACATATATTTTATTTGAATTTAGTGCTATTTGTTATTATAATAAATTTGTTCAAGAAGATAAATATTATAGAGCGTTTTAATTAACTTTAAGCGTGTCTTTTTTTGTGTTAAAGGAGGCAATAATGGAATATCAAATTCAAAGAGGAACTTATGATGCATATGATGAAGAAGCATTGAATCTAAAAAAATTAGAAGAAATTTTTTCTTCCATTGCTTCAACTTATGGTTATAATTATATCAAAACACCAACCTATGAACAAACTGAATTATTTACGCGTTCAGTAGGTGAAAGTAGTGATATTGTCAATAAGGAAATGTTTACATTTCTTGATAAAGGTGGAAGAAATATTTCATTACGTCCTGAACTTACTGCTGGTGTTATGAGAGCAATTGTAACAAATAAGCTTTATGCTCGAGATTTACCATTAAAAAACTTTTACTGCGGAAATGTTTTTCGTTATGAACGACCTCAGCAAGGTAGATATCGTGAGTTTTTACAATTCGGTGTTGAATGTGTTGGAATTAATAATTATTTTCATGATGTAGAAACAATTTCTCTTGGTTATAAATCTTTAAAATTTGTTGGTTTTTCTCATTTAATTTTAAAAATTAATACCCTTGGTGATGAATCTAGTCGTGAAAATTATAAAATAGCATTAAGAGATTATTTTAAAGACAAAATTTCTTGTATGTGTCCTGATTGTCAAAGAAGATTTGAAACAAATGTTTTAAGAATTCTTGATTGTAAAGTAGAAGAAGATCAAAAAATAATTAAAGATGCACCAAAAATTAATTCTTATTTAAGTCAAGAAGCTAAAGATTATTTTCAAAATGTATTGGATTTACTTGATGAACAATCAATAGAATATGTTATTGATGATACATTAGTAAGAGGTTTAGATTATTATTCACAAGTTGTATTTGAATATCATTATATTGCAAGTGATGGTACAAATTTAGGAGCCATTGGTGCTGGGGGACATTATGATAATTTATTAAGCGATGTTGGAGGCCCAAAATTATCAAGTGTAGGCTTTGCTTTTGGTTTAGAAAGAATTAATGCTTTATTGAAAATTATTGAAGGTGAAAAATATGAAAAACCAAATATTGATTTATATATTATTCATCTTGGAGAAGAAACAAAACAATATTCATTTTTATTAATGCAAGAATTAAGAGAGGCATTTTTTAAAGTTGATATGTGTCTTGAAGAAAAATCAATAAAGTCTCAATTAAAATTAGCAATTAGAAAAAATGCAAAATTCGCTTTAATTATAGGAAGTGAAGAAATGCAAAAAAATTGTTTTAATCTTAAAAACTTAAATACGCAAGAACAAATTGAAATTTCATATGAAAATTTAATTGACAAATTAGATGAAGTTATTGGATTAGGAGATTATGAAGATGAAAAGTAGAACACATAATAATGGAGAATTAAGATTAAGTGATGTTGGAAAAAATGTTACATTAATTGGTTGGGTTTCAAAAAAACGTAATTTAGGATCTTTAGTTTTTATTGATTTAAGAGATCGTTATGGCTATACCCAAATACTTGTAAAAGATGATGAATGTATTAAAAATATCAAAAATGAATATATTATTAAAGTTGATGGTATTGTTTCTAAAAGAGAAAATCCAAATCATAATTTGAAAACTGGAGAAATAGAAATTATTGCTTCTAAAGTAGAACTAATAAATAGTGCAAAATTACCTCCATTTTTAATCCAAGATAATACTGATGCTTTAGAGGAAACTCGTTTAAAATATCGTTATCTTGATTTAAGAAGACCAATAATGCAAAAATATTTATTTTTAAGAAGCAAAATTTGTAAAAGTGCCAGGGAATATCTAGATAATTTAGATTTTATTGAGGTTGAAACACCAATTTTGACTTTATCTTCACCTGAAGGTGCTCGTGATTATTTAGTACCTTCGAGAGTTAAAAAAGGTTCATTTTATGCTTTACCTCAAAGTCCTCAATTATTTAAACAGCTTTTAATGGTCGCAGGCTTAGAAAGATATTATCAAATCGCTCGTTGTTTCCGCGATGAAGATTTACGAGCTGATCGTCAACCTGATTTTACGCAAATTGATATTGAAACATCATTTCTTGATCAAGATGAAATATTTGAAATTCTTGAAGGATTAATCAAAAAAATATTTAAAGATACTATTAATTATGATGTTGAAACTCCATTAAGAAGAATCCCTTATGTTGAAGCTATTGATAAATATGGCTCTGATAAACCAGATACACGATTTGAACTTTATTTAGTAGATTTAAAAGAATTAAATAAATTTGGTCCTGAAGCATTCCAAAAATCTGAATCTATTAAAGGAATATGTGTAAAAAATATTGCAAATAGCATGTCAAGAAAAAATTTAGATAATTTAAACTTGATTGCTAATAAATTTAATATTAAATCTTATATTGCTTTAAAATATATTAATAATAATCTTGAAGGAAGTTTTGTTAAATTCTTTGATGAAGAAACAAAATCATTAATTATCAAAAAAATGAATATGCAAGAAAATGATATATTATTTATCGCAAATGGTAGTTATAAAAATGTTACTTCAAGTTTAGGAGCTTTAAGAAGTCATTTTGGTAAAGAATTGAAGTTGATTGATGAAAGTCATCATGATTTATTATGGATTGTGGATTTCCCACTTTTCCAAAAAGATAGTGAAACTGGGGCTTATTCTTCCGAACACCATCCATTTACGCGACCTAGAGATTGTGATTTAAAATATCTTGATACTGATCCTTTAAAAGTATATGGTTCTTGCTATGATATGGTTATTGATGGTTATGAAACTCTTTCAGGTTCATTAAGAATTTACGATCAAAAAATTCAACATAGAATATTTGAAATTCTTGGATTAGATGAAAAGCAAATAAAAGATAAATTTGGCTATTTTATTGATGCATTACAATATGGTACACCTCCACATGGCGGAGGAGCTTTTGGTCTTGATCGCTTAACAATGATTTTGTCTAATACCGAGAATATTCGTGATGTTATTGCTTTCCCTAAAAATTTAGCAGCGACTTGCCCTATGACAAATGCACCTATGCCTGTTGACCAATCACAATTAGATGATTTAGGTATCGACATTAAAAATAAGGGTTAAAAAAATGAAATTTTCTTCCTATAACTTAGATAAAAATCTTGTTAATTGTCTAAATAATTTAGGTTATTATGATTTAACAAATATTCAAGAGTTATCTTTAAAAGATGCCTTAAAAGGAAAATCATTAATCTGTAAAAGTGCTACTGGAAGTGGGAAAACACATGCTTTTATAATTCCTATTTTAGCTAATTTAAATTACACGGTATCTGTTCAAGATGTTATTATTGTTCCTACAATTGAATTAGCTTTGCAATGTGAAGATTTTCTTTTGCAAATTGAAAATCAATATGCAAATTTTAAATCTGTAGTGCTTACCTCAATTAGAAGTAGTTTAGAAACAATTAAGAAATTAAAAAATGCTAATAAACCAATTATTATTGTTGCCACACCTGGAAGAATGCTTGATTTATTAAAAAATTTAAAAAAAGGTATTGATTTTAATATTCGAACACTTGTTTTTGATGAGGCAGATATGCTTTTTGAAAAAACATATTTTGAAGAATCACTTGAAATATTTAAGCTTTTAAAACCATATCAAACTTTAGTGTATACTGCGACAATGAAAGAACACGAAATTAGTTCTTTAAAAAAGCTTTTAGGTATTGAAAAAATTATTGAAGGAGAACAAACTAGAACTTCTAAAACAGTTAGACATCAACTTATTAATATTAGACACTTATCAAAAGAAGATGCTTTAGAAAAATATTTAAGTTTTGTTAAACCTTATTTTGCATTAATATTTTCATCCAAGAAAAAAGATATCGAAGAAATTTATAATTATTTTATAAATAAAGGTGTAAAAGCCTATCTTTTAACAGGTGGTATGGAATCAAGAAATCGTAAAGCATTATTAAAAAAATTACTAAATGATGATATTCATCTCCTTTTTGCTTCAGACTTAGCTTCTAGAGGTATTGATTTTCATGATGTTAGCCATGTAATTTCTTTAGATTTACCATATGATTTAGATTATTACTATCATCGTGCTGGACGAAGTGGACGCATTAATAAAGAAGGAATAAGCGCTATATTTTATAACGAAGAAATGGAAAATAAAATTCAAAAATTAGAAAGAAATGTTAAGTTTGAAAAATATGTTTTAAAAGATGATGCTTTAAAACAAGTGATGGAAAGAAAAAAAGCCGCGAAAAAGAAAAATGAAAATCTTGAAAAAGAAATTCAAAGAGAAATGCGTAAAACAAAAAGCAAAATTAAACCTTGCTATAAGAAAAAAAGACGTACCGCGGTAATTATTGCTAAAAAGCGTCATAAGAAAAAAATAATCCGCGAGAACATCTTAGCCAAAAAACGTAGTGAAACTACTTAATTAACTTATCTAATAGTTTTAATACCTTTTCATATGTTTTTTGATCAATATCTTTTTTTATTATCGATAATAATCTTTGTTTATTTTCTTTATTTAAATAGTTTACATTTTTCTTTAAAAAGGGTACTAGATAATTTGCTTCATTCTTATTGAATTCAATGTTATATTTTTTAGCAAAGGCAATACCACTTTCTAAAGTCATATTATTTATAAATTGTTTAATTAAAATATCGTTCATTAAAAACACCCATATAAATTATATGAGTGTTTTTGTTTTAGTTGACCATTTTTAAAATTTCAGTTTTTAAAATATCTAATGCGTCTTCTTCTTTACATGTTAAATATGGTTTTCCTTTTTTAAAAAGAACAAATTTATTTTTTCCTCCAGCTAAACCAATATCTGCATGACTTGCTTCACCTGGACCATTAACAACACAACCCATAATAGCAACAGTTATTTTTTTATTTATGTTATTTATAAATGGCATTATTTCATCAACTATTTTAAAAAGATTAACCTCTGTTCTCCCACATGTTGGACAAGATATAAATGTTACCATATTTTCATATAGACCTAAATCATTTAAAAGATTTTTACAGGCAATAATTTCATCTTTAGGATCTGAACTTAAAGAAATTCTTATTGTGGAACCTATCCCTTTTATTAATAAAGGTGATAAACCTGCCGCGGAGCGAATTAAACCTGTTTCTTTACCTCCAGCTTCTGTTATTCCAAGATGCAAAGGGTATGGGAATATTTTGCTGGCTTTTTCATATGCTTCAATACTTAATAAAGGTGAAGAAGCTTTTAATGATAAAACTAATTGATTAAAATTTTCCTTTTCAAATATTGAAACATATTTTTTTAATAGTTCTATCATACCTTCCGCGGTTACTTTATTGTCATATTTTTTTAATGTTTCTTGATCTAAAGAACCTGAATTTACACCTATACGAATGGCTACATGTTTTTCTTTTGCTTTTTTAATAATTTCTTTAAGACTTGAAAGAGGAATATTTCCAGGATTTATTCTAATTTTATCAATACCTTCATCCATAGCTTTAATTGCTAAAGATGGATCAAAATGGATATCACCCACAAGAGGAATATTAATTCTTTTTTTAATTTCTTTAATTGCTTTTATATCATCTTCATCTTTTATTGATACACGCATAAGTTTAGCGCCTAATAAAGCAAGTTCATTAATTTGTTTACTGACATTTATATAATCACTTGTTTTAATATTACACATTGATTGAATAATTACATTATTATTTCCGCCAATTTCTAAATTACCAACTTTAACTTTTATTGTTTCAACTCGTTTCATAAACTCACCTACTAAAATGATTATAAAGAATTTACTCAAAATTTAAAATATTTGCTTAAAAAAATTTAAATGACACAAACTAAATTTGAAAGAATATGAAACAAAAATTATTTAGAACTTCACATTATTTTGGATTTTTTATTACCAATTTCTTAATAATATATTCTTCATTATTAGATGGTAAATCTTCTTCAAGACAATCACAAAAATTAGCTTCTTTTATTGAAAAAATTTTTCGAAAAAAGAATGATATAACATTTAAATTAGCAAATAAAAAGTTTGACATTTATTTAATCAATAATTCGAATTTTGAATATTTTATAAGAAAATCTATTGGTCATTTTTTAATTTTTTTTATTTTAAGTTATTTTACTACGGTATGTCTTTTTTTTAAAAAGAAAAAAGATGAAGTACTTTATGTATTGTCATTACTTTATGGATTATTTATCGCACTTTTAAGTGAATTATTACAATTTATCCCATTAAATCGTGGGCCAAGAATTTCTGATGTTTTTATCGATTTTACAGGTTATTTTCTTTTTCTTATTATTTTTTATGTTTTACGTTTATTTTATTTATTATTTTTTAAAGATAAAAATAAAAGCAATTATTTAAATCAATAATAAATGTTGATTAATCAACAACTTTTATGTTAATATCACATAGAGGTGAATAATTAATGATAAAAATTATTGTTGATAGTGCTTCTGATTTTACAATTGATGAAGCCGAAAAATTAGGAATTTATGTAATTCCAATTGAAATAAATATCGAAGGAAAAATTTATCAAGATGGTATTGATTTAAAAAAGGATGAGTTTTTTAACATGTTAAAACATTGTCAAAATTTACCAAAGACAAGTCAAATCAATGAATATAGGTATCAAGAAATATTTTCAAAATTTATTGATGATTACGATAATTTATTAGTAATAACTCTATCATCGAAATTATCGGGAACATATTTTGAAGCTAAAAAAGCAAGTTCTTTTAGTGATAAAATATATGTCTTAGATTCTTCAACGGCATCTATTGGCGAACGATTTCTTTGTGAATACGCGCTAAAATTGATTAAGGAAGGGAAAACATTTAAAGAAATAATAAATATTTTAGAAACCAAAAAGAAAAAAATTTATATTGTCGCTTTATTAAATGATTTAGAAAATTTAAAAAAAGGTGGCAGAATCTCTCCATTAATTGCGTTTGCTGGTGAAATGTTTAAAGTAAAACCTCTTATTTTAGTTAATAATGGAAAAATTAAACTTGCTTCTAAAGCATTAGGGCATAAAAAAGGATTTTTTGTTTTAAACCAACTCATTAATAAGATGGGAGGAATTGATTATTCTTTACCTTATGCATTTTTATATTCGGGATGTGATAAAACTTTATTAATAAGATTTTTAAATGATAGTAAAGAGATTTATAAAAAAGAAATAGATGATATTAATAAAATTCCTACTTATTTAATAGGAGCAACCATTGGTACCCATATTGGTTCAGACGCTATTGGAGTATGTTTTTTTGCTAAATAAAATAATTTTAACTTGAATTAGCACTTAAAAATAAACAATATCTTTAATTTGCTTTTATTTTTCTTGATTTTATGCTAATCTAAATAAGAAATTACGGAGGTGTATTTAATGGCACGTGATAACATTATTTTACGTTGTACAGCATGTGGCGATGAAAATTATATAACCACAAAAAATAAACGTAAACATCCAGATAAGATGGAAATTCAAAAATATTGTCCAAAATGTAACAAAAAAACTGTACATAAGGAAAAGAAATAAGAGCGGTTTATCTTGCTCTTTTTTTAAATTATGGTTAAAGAATTTATTTCAGACAACGATTTTGCAGGAAATGTTTTTCTTGTAAAAAATAATCATGAAGCCTTATTAATTGATGCAGGTTCATATTCACATAAATTAAAAAATGAATTAGAAAATTATTCTTTATTAGCCATTTTATTAACGCATGGACATTTTGATCATATTAAAAAAGTTGATGAAATACTCTCTGAACACAAAAATGTTATTTTTTATTGCGGTGAAGAAAAAGATTTTTTATTAAATCCTAAAAAAAATGGTTCTCAAGATTTTAATTGTCCTATCTCTATTAAGCATGAATTTATTGAACTTGAAGAAAAAATTTTAAATATTTCTTCATTTACTATATATTGCTATCATTTAAAAGGGCATACTGAAGGAAGTTTTGTTTTTTATATACCTCAAGAAAAAGCAATATTTTTTGGCGATACTATTTTAGGTTCATCAATTGGTAGATATGATTTATATTCTGGTTCTTATTTTAAATTAAAAGAATCTTTAAAACGCATTAAGTTTCTACCTTTTAAAGATGATGATATTTGTTATTTTGGTCATAGTGAAATGATGACATTTAAAAAATTAAAAGAATGTAATATGTATATTTAATAAATATTTTTAAATAATAAATATATGAGAAAAAAACATCTTGTCTATTTATCATTATTAGTAACATTTGTTTATGTTATTTTAAATGAAATTTTGTATTTATTTAATGTATCTTATATAACTATATATAACTATTTTAAATTTTTTGATTTAATATTTTTACGTTATTTAACTTTTTATTTATTAACATTTATTTTTCTATTTGTTTTATCACTTCTTGTCAATAAATTTTCTTCTTATTTTAAACACATAAGAAGTTATGTAGTAATTAGTTTGTCTTTGCTTTTTTTAAAAAATATAATGATTTTGATATTTTTTAATGGAAGTAAAATCTTTTCATTTCAAGGAGAATTAAGTTCATTTTTAGTAATTTTTTTTACAACGACATTATTTTTTTATTCCATATATCATGCAAATTTGCTAAAATAAATTCATGTGAGGGGAAAATAAATGATTATAGTTAATGATTTTAAACCAGGTAATACTTTTTATTATGAAAATGGTATTTACGCAGTAATTGATATTCAACATAACAAAACTGCAATGCGCCAAATGATTGTTAAAGTTAAAGCTAAGAATTTACGTACAGGTGCTATTACTGATATTTCATTTACAGGTGGCGATAAAGTTGAATTAGCAACCATGAACAAAAAGAAAATGTCATATTTATACGATGAAGGAACTTCAATTTGTTTTATGGACCAACAAACTTATGAACAAATTTCTATTCCAAAATCACGTTTAGAATGGGAATTAAAATTTCTTAAAGAAGGTATTGAAGTAGAAATAATTGAACATGAAGGTGAAATATTAGGTATTAATTTACCAGCAAAAGTTGCCTTAAAAATTGTAAGCTGTGAGCCTGCTGTTCGTGGCGATACAGTAAATAAAGCAATGAAGGATGCAATCCTTGAAACTGGATTAAAAATTCGCGTTCCTTTATTTGTTAACCAAGATGAAGATGTTTTAGTCTTTACCGCGGACGGAACTTACGATTCACGAGCCTAAAAATTATGTCGAAACAATTTGTTTTATCTAAGCTTTGTTTCGACATTTTTATTTTATAAAATATTCTACTATTTAATTAGTTCTTTTTTAAATTTAAAGAGAATACATTTTAAAGGGGGAATATTTTATGAATCGTCAAGTTGTTGGTTTCTTATCACTTTTTTCTTTAGTATTAGTTTTATCAATTTATTATGTCGCGTCACCTTTTGATAAGGCAGATAGCAAAGAAGTAAATAATGAAATAAAAGAAGATTTAAAAGTGGAAAATGATGACTATTATTTCTTATCTTACTCTTTGATTCGCGATGAAAATCATCGTCAAACTATTGAAGATCAAGTTGCTATTATTTCTTCAAGTGAATCAGAATCTTCGGAAGTTGTATCCGCAAGGGAAAGAATTGATCTAGAAGAAAAAATTATGGAAACAGAGTCTATTTTACAAGATGTAATTAATCAAATTCCATTCAGTGCATCTTATGTAGAAATTACACCTACTGACTTTATTATGAAAGCTTATAAACAAGGTGCAACTGCCGATGAAGAATTAGATTTAGTTTTATCAATTTTTGAAACAACTGATAAATATATTACTAATAATAATTTAGATTTTATTAATTTAGAAAATGCTCAAGTAGAAATCGTTTATTAAAAGAAAAAGCAGATTAGTTTTCTAGTTTGCTTTTTTTCTATAAAAACATCTATAAAATTTGTATTATTTTTTAAAATTTTATAATAAAATATATATACAATTTGTAGAGGTTTAAAAATGGATGCAAATGATTTATTAGAGCCTATAAGTGCATTTGAAAATATTGCTAATTTACATAAAGAAAATACTATTAAATTCTTTGATGAATTAGTAAAAAATTCCTCAATTAATGTGGAAGAAAATTTAAAGACAGTTAAAGAATACAAATTACTTTTAGATAAATATCAATTTGAAAATAAAGAAAATAAAAAAATGGTAACTCTAAAAGGATTTGTTATATTCTTAATTATCGTATTTTTTGTAGTGTTTCTCATTTTGCTTTTATTTTCTTTTTCTAAAGAAGATGTTGATTTTATTAAACTTATTGTTTCCGCTTTATTTTTAACTTTAGGAATTACTTTAATTCTTATTTTAAATAATAAAATTTTAAAAGTTATTGCCAAACAAAAACAAAAATTAAAAAATTTAGATAATCAATTAAAGAAATTAAAAAATTTAGGTTATAAACAACTTAATAATTTAAATAATTTATATGATTGGAACATGCACACTAAAATTATTAATAAAACTGTTCCTTTAGTAAAACTTGATGATAATTTTAATATTGAACGTTACCAATTTATGAAAGATAAATTTGGATTAACTGATAATAATAATATTCATAGTTCTACTTTATTTGTTCAATCAGGATCCATTTTAGGTAATCCATTTTTAATTCAAGAAAATTATATTCAAGATATGAAAGATGTTACTTACACAGGTAGTATTCATATTTCTTGGTATGAAACTAGATATATTAATCATAAGGCAGAAAGAGTAAGAAGAAGTGAAACATTATATGCCTCTATTTCTCGACCTGCTCCATATTATTATAAAGATACATGGATTATATATGGAAATGAAGCCGCGCCTAATTTATCATTTTCCCGTTTTCCTTCCAAAGCTAATTCTATGGATGAAAAAGATATCGAAAAGTATGTAAAATCTTTTGATAAAGAATTAGATAAAATGGTAGAAAAAGATATTAATGATGCGCCTTCAAAACAATTTACCCGTCTTGCAAATACAAAATTTGAAGCCTTATTTCATGCTTTAAATCGTGATAATGAAGTAGAATTTAGATTGTTATTTACTCCATTAGCTCAAAGAAATTTAATTGATTTAATAACTACAAAGAAACCTTTTGGTGATGATTTTATCTTTTATAAAAAGAAAAAATTAAATTTTATTAAAACAAACCATTCTCAGGGCAAAGATTTCAGCGGAAATCCTTATCAATTTGTTAATTTTAGTTATGAAGATGCTAGAACAAAATTTATTGATTACAATGTCGAATATTTTAAAAATTTATTTTTTGATTTAGCCCCATTGATGTCAATACCTTTATATCAGCAAACAAAAACTCACGAATACATTTATGAAAAAGAATACGAAAGTAATGTTTCAAGTTATGAACATGAAGTTCTTGCTAATTCTTTTGATAAAAAATTATTTAAACCTGATGGAAGTATTAATGAAATTATTTTAAAAACTGCATTTACGAACAAAGAAAATGAATGTGACAATGTTAAAGTTGTTGCCCATTCATTTAAAAAAGTTTCTCGCGTTGAAAATGTTCCTGTTCATGGAGGAGATGGAAGAATACATAGTGTCCCTGTTCATTATTATGAATACATTCCTATTGAAAAAGAAAGTTACATTGTTGTAAAAAATAATGATGTAAATTTAAATCAAGAAAAATCTTCACAAACATTGAATAATAATGCTAAAATATTAGAAAGAGGATTATTAGCTTATTTTGTCAAATAAGTATTTATATGGAGGTAATAAAGAATAATATGGCAAATGAATTAGATGAAATGAATCCTGTTATTAATGAACAAGGTAGAGATATCAATGTCATTGAAAAACAAATTCCAGTCAAAGTTGGAAAAGGATCATTAGTATTTGAAATTATCTTATGGGTTCTTGGAATTATTCCAGGTGTTATCTTTATGTTTATGAAGATAAATGCAGGTAATTATTTAAGTAAATTGCAACAAAAAATTCAACATGATGCTTCACAAATTGATAATTATTTAGAACAACGGGTAGTAATTCTAGAAAATGTTGCTAAATTACTTGATAAAGCTATTGATTTAGATAAATCAACATTTTCAGAAATTTCAGCATTACGTTCAGGAAATTCTCTTAATTCTTTAAATAACGTTGCTAGTAAAGTTGAAGATATAAATAATAAAATCAATTTTGCAGTGGAAAATTATCCTGAATTAAAATCGCATCAAGAAATTGCTGATGCTATGCAACAAAATGCATATTTGCAAAAAGAAATAACCGCGGCAAGAGAAACATATAATGATACGGTTCAACAATGGAATAGCGATATCTTTTCTTGGCCAACAAAGATGATTGTCGCAGCAAAAAGAGGTTATACAACTAGAATTCCTTTTACAACCTCAACAGAAATTAAAAATAGATCTCGCGAAGTATTTTTCTAAAACTTATTAAAATGTGTACTTAAGGCTATAAAAATATTAAAACCAAATTAATATTCTTATAGTCTTTTTATTTTACAAAAAACAACTAAAAAAATAATATATAATAAAATTTGTTAAATATTTTTTTAATTTAATTATAAATTTATACAATTTATGATGTTGATAACATAGTTGAAAAATATGTTTATGATAATCTAAAATTATTAAATAAAATAATTACATATATTTATAGATTTAATGGTAATATGTTATTATGGTAAAACATAAAAGAGGTTTATATTTATGAAAAAGAAAATATTTATTATTCCAATTATTTTATCAATTACACTTTTATCTTCATGTTCTACTCCTCATCAAAAAGATTGGCACATTGCAACTATTGATCTTGCAGATAAATATTTTCCAAAATACTTTGATGCGATTGAAAGTTCTTTAAAAAGAAATAATTTTATATATGAAAAAGAATATAACGAAAATTATTATTTTGAATTGTTCAAAGAGTATTGTTATACTTATTATATTTCTGATTTAATATTTTTCAGTGTAAAATTTCAATATGAAATAACTGATACTTATTACAGCAGAATATATTTCTTATTAAATTATGAATCTACAAATGCTGATGATATATTAAATATTTCATTAAACTACATAAATGTAATGGAAGATACAATTAAATTCTGTTCTAACTATTTTAAAGACTCTAATCAAAAATATAAAATTTTTTATGATAATTTAGTAGAAAAATGCAAAAAAAAGGGGATTCCAAAAAATGATTTTTTTACTAAAGAGGAAACAGAATTTACAATTTTAAAGCCTCTTATACTTCGGTCAGTTTACATTGGCTCTTCTAGCTCTTCTAAAAACTATTATGTGCAAATGGGATTAAGAGATTATTTAAATGACGCAAATATTTGGGACAATAATTTTTGAGGAATTTATTATGAAAAGCAAATTATGCATTATTCCATTTTTATTATCTTTTACACTTATGTGTTCGTGCTCTTATTATCCACCACATCAAAAAGATTGGCATATTACAACTTTCGAACTTGCTGATAAATATTTTCCTAAGTATTTTGATACAATAGAAAATTTTTTTATTGAATATGAAATTACTTTTGAAAAAGAATGTTATGAACAAGTTATAGATTCAAAAAAGAAATATGAAAATATATATTATTTTTCCGATTTAATGTCTTTAGATTGTATTTTTAATTATCGTGGTGATGCACATTTAGGTAGTTATTTTATTCTCACTTTTAATTATAAATCAAATAATTTGAATGAAATTTTAAGCTTTTCGCAAAATTATATAAATGTATTTTCTGACATAATAAATTTTTGCTCATACGAATTTTACGAATCGAATATTGACTCAAAAACGTTTTATGAAAAATCTTATGATCTAATGAAAAAAAGAATGAAAATAATGAATTTCCAAAAAATATATCATTTCGTTATCAATATGTTTCTTCAATAAATATTTTTGAAGAAATGATTTTTAATTATGATAAAGAAACTGAATTATATGAATAATGAAATGTTTGTAAATGATTTATTAATTGATATAAATATTTGGGATTATAATAATTAACATTTAACTAAAATATCAAAATTATTAATTTAAAAAAATGTTTTCTTGCATTAAGAAAAAACATTCTTTAAAATAACCATTGAGGTGATTTATTTATGTGGTCAACTATATGGCAAAATATCATGTACATATTACTTGGTTTAATCGCAGGTGGAGCAGCAGGATTTTTTATTGCGCGTTATGTTTTTAAAAAGCAATTAAAAGAGAATCCACCTATTAATGAAAAACAGATACGTGTAATGTTTCGCATGATGGGTCAAAAGCCATCTGAAGCTAGAATTAAACAAATTATGAAAGCAATGGAAGAGAATCGCTAGTCGATTCTTTTTTCATAATAAATTATATTTTGAATTTTATAAAATTTAAAAACAATTTTTTTGTAAAAAGAAATAATATTTAAATATTTTGATTTTCTATTGGCTTAAGAAAATCATTCGCAGTAAATATTAATAAATAAGGCACTGTATACATCATAGAAAAAAAGGTATTATCAACTAAACCATGAATTAAGCCAAATAATAAGAGGTAAATTATAGGGTATTTAACATTATCTTTTAATTTACATGTTTTATTAAATGCTTCATATATATGATAAATAAATAACAATAAAAAGATAATGCCCCCAGAAGCAAGTAAAGTCAAAATTAAATTATGACTCAATGTGTAATAGGTTCCACTTACAGGACGATATAAAATAGAATAATTTTGATCGATTTGAAAAAATATTGACATACCATTTCCAATTAATGGACTTTTCTTAAATCCCTCTATAGACATATTCCAAATAATATCACGACCATTAAAAAATATTTTGCCACGAAATATGTCATTAATTTTTTGAAATATTTTGTTTGTTTTATCTTTAAATATTAAAGCAAAGATTATTAATATAACGCCTAATATAAGTATAGTGAATAAATATTTCTTGTTTTTCTTCTTCATGTTTAAAAAACAAATATAAATTAAAAACGGTAATAGTAAAATTGAAGTTAATAATGCTCCTCTAGATGCAGAAAAATAAATAAGAATTAAGTTTACTAAAGTTAATATTAAACAATCGATACGCTTTTTATTTAAACAGAAATTATATAAAGTAAAAGGTAAAAATACTTCTAGACCAATTGCCGTAATATTTTTCGCATAAGCATAACCTAAAACAAAAGGATTATTATGTTTTAAAAATAACGTTAAAATTTGTAAAACCATGAGTAAATTTAAACTATATAAATAAGGTAAAAAATCTTTTAGATTACTTTTGTTATTTATTATAGAAAAGAAAAAATAAAATAATATGATGATATCAAATACTAAACTTACTCCAATTGAAATTAAAGAAAACTTATTATAATTAATAAAGAAATTTAAGATATTTACAAAAGTAAAATAAAAAATAAAAATTGAAAAAATCATTAAAAAATTAATGTTTTTTATTTGTTTTAAATTATTTTTCTTTTTTTCTTTAATAAAAAATAAAATTAATATTATGCCATATATTAAAAAATCAATTATCAAAAAAATATTTATTTTATCCGTTGTTAATGATTTTGATAACGAAAAGATAATAAAAAGTAATAAGAATGTTAATAAATCAGCTTTATCTGTGAAAATTAAAGTTGGAATAGCAACAATTAAAATTAAAAATGGTGTTAAATAAAATAAATTAAATAACCAAATAATATAAAATGATATTACTAAAAAGGCATTTACATAAATGTTTTTAAAATATTTTAGATATTTTTCATTTTCAAATTTAATTAGTAAATCCATTTTAATGCATCCAAGTTATTTTCTTTTCTTCGTGATTTTTTAATCTTATGATGTTGTCTTTATGTCTTATTAAAATAAAAAGAGATAGAGCCACTAAATATAGTCCCATATAAAAATCATATTTAAGGGAAAAATCCATTGTATATTTAAAAATAGGAATAAAACCTAAAATTGCTACGGATAAAGTTATGATAATAGAGGTTAAAGAAACATATTTTGTTATTTTTAAAACAATGAAATAAGAAATAAAACCAATTATAGCAAGTCCCCAATTTAAAGAAATAATTAATCCTGTATAACACGCGACGGCTTTACCACCTTTAAAGGAAGCAAAAATCGGAAATGTATGTCCTAAACAAGCACCTAATCCTGCAATATAACTGTAATATGTTGGATCCATTAAAAGATAATTGCTTTTGATAAAATATTTAAGTGAGAAAAATATTAACCAAACCGCGCATAAACATTTAAGAGCATCTAAAACAATAACTAAGAAACCATATTTTTTTCCAAGTACTCTCCCTGCATTAGTTCCTCCAGAACTTTTTGAACCTTCAGTTCTTATATCTACATGTTTAGTTAATTTACCAACGATAATGCCAAAAGGTATACTACCTAATAGATAACCAATTAATAAACTGGCAAGAATTAAAAGAATTGCTATTAGAAGTTCCATAAATCTGCTCCTTCATTTTCCTAAAATAATATACTATAAATCACTAGATTTATAAAGCAATATTTGTTAAAATAACAATTGTATTTGTAAAAATGAAATTGGAGAAGTGCAATGTCGACATTAGATAATTATCAAGCTTCATCGCTTAAAATATTAAAAGGATTGGAACCTGTTAGAAAAAGACCAGGAATGTATATAGGCTCCACAGATTTTCGTGGTACTCATCATTTAGTTTGGGAAATAGTTGATAATTCTATTGATGAAGCAATAGCAGGTTTTGGCAAAAAAATTGTTGTTACTATTCATAAAGATGGATCTTTATCTGTTTTAGATGAAGGAAGAGGTATTCCTTGTGATTATAACGAAAAAGAGAAAATGAATGGTTTAGATATTGTTTTTTGTACTTTACATGGCGGGGGAAAATTTGGCGGAAATGCTTATAAATCCGCGGCAGGATTACATGGAGTTGGTGCAGCTTGTGCTAATGCACTTTCTTCATGGCTTGAAGTTAGAGTCTATAAAAATGGAAAAGAGTATTATTGCAAATACGAAAATGGCGGAAGAAAAAATACAGGAACAATTGAAGTTGGTTCAAGTAATAAACATGGTTCACTAGTTCGCTTTTTACCTTCAAAAGAAGTGCTTGAAGATATTAATTTTCAATTTGATTTAATCGCAGACCATTTAAATAATTCAGCATGTCAATGTGCTGGTGTGCGTTTTATATTAATCGATGAAAGAGATAATAATAAAAAAGAATTCTATTATGAAAAAGGTATCCAAGAATATTTACAAGCAAAAAATCAAAAATTTAAGGCTATTAATCCAGTTACTTATTTTGCAAATTTAGATGGTGAAATTAAAGTTGAATTTTGCTTTCAATTTTTAATAGATAATTATGAAGAAAGAATTTTTTCCTTTGCTAATTCAGTTTTTACAAGTCTTGAAGGAAGCCACGTTCGTGGTTTAAAAAGTGGTATTACTAAAGCGTTTAATGACTATGCTTTGAAAAGTGGATTTTTAAAAGGAAAAGAAAAACTTGATGGAAATGATGTTAGAGAGGGACTTTCTGTTGTTGTAAGTGTAAGAATTCCTGAAGATAAAATTCAATTTGAAGGACAAACAAAAGAAAAACTTGGAACACCTGAAGCTGCTCAAGCTGTAGAAAATCTTGTTTATGAAAAATTATTCTATTATCTTGTAGAAAATAAAGAGATAACAAAACAAATAATGCAAAAAATCATGGATGCTAAAAAAGCTCGTGAAGCTGCAAGAAACGCTCGTGATGATATTCGTGGCAAAGCAAGAATTAACAGCGAAAAGACAACTCTATTATTATCTGGTAAATTAGTTCCACCTCAATCTAAAGAATATAATCGTTGTGAATTATTTATTGTCGAAGGTGACTCCGCTGGTGGTTCCGCAAAAAAATGTCGTGATAGACGTTATCAAGGGTTACTACCATTACGTGGCAAACCAAAAAATATTTCTAACGATTCCGAAAATGCCTTTATGAAAAATGAAGAATTATCTACTCTAGCTTATACTATTGGAACAGGAACTGGTAAAGACTTTAATATTAAAGATTTAAGATATGATAAAGTTATTATAATGACCGATGCTGATACAGATGGTGCTCATATTCAAAATTTATTAATTAATTTTTTCTTTATTAAAATGCGTCCATTAATTGAACAGGGTCATCTTTATATTGCTTGTCCTCCTTTATATCGAGTTTCCAAAATGGTTGGTCGAAAAACAAGTGAAGAATTTTGTTGGACTGATCAAGATGTTATAAATGCTAAAGCTAAACTAGGTGCAAATTGTGAAGTATCACGTTATAAAGGTTTAGGAGAAATGGATGCTGACCAATTATGGAAAACAACTATGGATCCAAATACAAGAAAATTAATTCGCGTTAGATTATTTGATTTAAATGCTGCTAGCGATAAGATTGAAACATTCATGGGTAAAGATGCTTCATTGAGAGCAAAATGGATTAATGAAAATATTGATTTTTCCGATAAATCAGATTTTTTATCCTTGAAGGGAGAAAATAGATAATGGCTAAGAAAAAACAAGAAGAAATTAAATATCAAGAAACTATTATCGAAAATTCATTAGAGGAAATAATGTCACAAGGATTTGGACGTTATTCAAAATATGTTTTACAAGAACGTGCTGTTCCTGATGTTCGTGATGGTTTAAAACCAGTTCAAAGAAGAATTATTTATACTATGTATTTAGAAAATAATGTTTCTACAAAACCAACAAGAAAATGTGCAAGAACTGTAGGCGCGGTTATAGGTCGTTTTCATCCTCATGGTGATACTTCAGTTTATGAAGCAATGGTAAGACTTTCTCAAGATTGGAAAATGCGCGTTCCTCTTATTGATTTTCAAGGAAATAATGGCTCAATAGATGGTGATGGACCAGCAGCTTATCGATATACAGAAGCAAGATTATCTGAAATTTGTGATCAAATGATTCTTGATTTGAATAAAGATACTGTTGATATGGAATTAAATTTTGATGATCAAGAATTAGAACCTGTTGTTTTACCTTCACGTTTTCCAAATTTATTAGTTAATGGCTCACAAGGTATTGCAATGGGCGCGGCTACTGATATTCCTCCACATAATTTAGAAGAAGTAATTGATGCCACGATTTATCGCATTAATCATAAAAAAGCTACAACAAGTGATTTAATGCAATTTATTAAAGGACCTGATTTTCCTACAGGTGGTATTATTTTAAATACTGATGAATTAAAAGATATATATGAAAAAGGAAAAGGCTTAATAAAATTATTAGCAAGAACAAGTACAAGAGAAAGTAAAGATTGTAATCAAATTGTAATTTCTGAAATTCCTTTTGGCGTAAATAAATCGGAACTTGTTAGTTCTATTGATCGTTTCCGTTTTCAAAATTCTTTAACTTCAATTATTGAAGTACGTGATGAAACTGATAAAGATGGATTAGCTATAGTTATCGATGTAAAAAAAGATGCTGATATTGATAATCTTTTAAAATTTATTATTTCTAAAGGTGTTTTAACTCAATCAATTAAATTCAACATGCTTGTTATTGATCATAATCGCCCAAGAACACTTTCATTACTTGAAGTTATCGATTGTTATATAATGCATCAAAAAGATGTGATAACAAGAAGAAGTCAATATGATTTAAAACGTTATAAATTACGTTTACATATTGTTGAAGGTTTAATTAAAGCAATATCGATGCTTGATAAAGTAATTTCTTTAATTCGTTCTTCAAAAGATAAAGCTGATGCTAAAAATAATTTAATAAAAGAATGTGAATTTACAGAAGCTCAAGCAGATGCCTTATTAAATTTACAATTATATCGTTTATCAAATACTGATGTTACAACTTTAATTAAAGAAGCAGAAGATTTACGTAATAAAATTGCTTCTTTAGAGGAGATATTAAATTCCGAAAATGTTTTAAATCGCCTTATTTGTAAAGACTTGCAAGAAATAAAAAATAAATTTAAAGATGCAAGAAGAACAACATTCCAAAGTGAAGATTTAAATCTTGACATTGATAAAAGAGCTTTGATTACTAAAGAAGATACAGTTGTAGTCTTTACTCGTGATGGATATTTTAAAAGATGTCAAATGCGTTCTTATTTATCAAGTAATGGGCAAACTCCTGGTATAAAAGATGGAGATTGTATTAAAGGAATTGTTAAATGTACTACGCTTGATTACATTTTAGCATTTACAAATTTAGGTAACTATTTATTTATTCCTATCTATCGTTTATTTGATAATAAATGGAAAGAAGAAGGAAAACACATTAATGAAATTGGTTCTCTTTCTGGAGATGAAAAAATTATTAAAGGTCTTGCTGTTTCCACCTTCAAAGAAGGTATTAATATTGTCATGATATCAAAACTTGGGCAAATTAAACGTTCACCTTTAAAAGAATTTGAAGTTTCGCGTTTTTCTAAACCTATTAAATGCTTTAAATTAAATGGTGATGATACTTTAGTTGATGTCTGTTTTACTACGGGTAACAATAATTTATTTATCGTCAATTCATTAGGTCAAGCTTCATTATTTAATGAAAATGAAATTACTTTAGTTTCTTTACGCGCAGGAGGAGTTAAAGCTTTAGCTTCATCTAAAGAAAAATCATATGTTGTTGGTATGATATCTTATTTAAATAACGAAACAAGTAAAGTCGTTTTATTAACAAATAACCATGCTGCAAGAATTATCGATGAGAAAAATATTGTTAAAACAGCACGTTTAGGAATGAAAACAAGTTTATATAAGACATTTAAAAGCGATCCGCAAGAATGCGTTTTTATTTATAAATTAAATAAGGATGTTAAAAACATTAAGTTTACTGCTTTATTGAAAAATAATTCTCCGATTAATATTGAATTTACGGATTTAAAACCATCTAATTTCGATTCATACTTAAAGAAAAATCTAAATTTTGATATGCCTTTCCCAATTTATGATGTATACAATGAATATGTGCCTTTAATTGATGATTCTATCGAAATTGTTAAAGTTTATCAAAAACCAATTAATGTAAAACCTGAGAAAAAAGAAGTTGAGCAATTATCATTATTTGAATATATTGATGATGATGATTAAATTTTCTGATTTTTCTTAAATTCTAAAAGGAGCTTGCTTAAAGCTCTTTTTTCTATGCGGGAAACATAGCTTCTAGAAATATTAAATTCTTCGGCAATTTCTTTTTGTGTTTTTTCTTCATTATTATCTAAGCCATATCTTAAAGCAATTATTTGATATTCCCTTTCATCAAGAATATTAATATATTTTCTTAATTCCTCTAAATGTTGATTTCTAATAATTGTTTCTTCAATTGGTTCTTCATCATTTGCTAAAACTTCACTTAATTCAGTTTCTGTTCCGTCTTTATCTTTGCATATAGTATCAGAAAATGAGACATTTTTAGCGTATTTTTTATTACTTCTTAATGCCATTAAAATTTCATTTTCAATACAACGTGAAGCATATGTTGCTAATTTAACATTCTTATCTAAAGAATATGTATCTATTGCTTTAATTAATCCAATGCTTCCAATGGAAATTAAATCATCGTTATCATCATCTTTAGAAGTATATTTTGAAGCAATATGTGCGACTAATCTTAAATTATGTAATATCAATTTATTACGAGCATCTTTTGCTTTTTCTTTGTTAAATAAATCTTCAATTGCTTGTTTTTCTTCTTCTTCACTTAGCTTTGTTAAAAAAACATTATTTTTTAAATAACCAAGCATTATTTTAATTTGAAAAATTTGTAAAAAGTTAAACATAATCTCACCTTTTAATTTTATGTAAAAAAATTGGTGAATATGTTTTTTTATAGAAAAAAAGGGCAATTAATAGGAAATCTTTATTAACTAAAAATTTCCTGGTGCCCTTTAGTTACATAGCTATTAACATAACTTAATAACTACACTAATATTATGAATCAATAATTTTTTTCTATACATATTTAATAAAAAAATATTTTAAAATGTAAAAATAAAAAGATATTAATCATAAGATAATAACTGAGGTTAAATATGGAAAAATTATTTCAAGAATTTAAAAAAAATGTTTTTGATTTAAAAACATTAAAAACTTTGCTACCTGAAACAAATTATCAAGAATTTGAAACTTTTTTAAAAACGCATAATAAATTGAACGAAAATACATGTTCTTTAATTGCATCTAGTATTAAAAATTGGGCATTAGAGCATTCTTGTTTTCATTTTTCACATTGGTTTTTTCCATTAAGTAGAACAAGCGCTCAAAAATTTAATTCCATGATCGGAAAAGAAAATAATAATGACATTGTTGATTTTAATTTTGCTTCACTTTTTAAAGATGAATCTGATGCATCTTCTTTTCCAAATGGAGGATTAAGAAGTACTTTTGAAGCAAGAGGTTATACTTTTTGGGATGTTACATCACCATTATTTATTATCGATAATGTTTTATATATACCCACGATATTTTTATCGTATAATCATCAAGCTTTAGATAATAAACTTCCTTTATTAAAATCAATTGATTTATTAAATGATGAAGGAACAAAATTAATGAATTTATTAGGTTATGAAAAAGTGAAATCCTTAAAACCTTATATTGGATTAGAACAAGAATTTTTTTTAATAGATAAAGAGTATTATTTAAAGCGTAAAGATTTATTTTTAACAAATAAAACTTTATATGGTAATACACCACTTAAAAATCAAGAAATTATCAATCATTACTTTGGTAAATTTCCAATTCGTGTGCAAAATTTTTTTGAAGAATTAGAAACTGAATTATTAAAACTTGGTATCAACATTAAAACAAAGCATAATGAAGTTGCACCAAGTCAATTTGAAATTGCAACTTTATTTGAAGAAACAAATTTAGCTATTGATCATAATATTTTACTCATGTCGATGCTTGAAAAAATAGCTTTAAAGCATAATTTAGTATGTATTCTTCATGAAAAACCATTTCAAGGAATAAATGGTTCTGGTAAACATAACAATTTTTCTTTAATAACTAATAATAATATAAATGTATTTGATTATACTAAATTCAAAAATAACAAATTAACTTTTATGATTTTTATTACTTCACTTATGAAAGCAATCGATAATTATAATGATTTATTCTTTTTATTTTCAAGTTGCGAAGGAAATGATTATCGTCTAGGTGCTTTAGAAGCTCCACCTAGTATCATAACTTTATATTTAGGAAAAGAAATTGAAAATTTATTTTTTAATAAGAAAAAGAAAAATTCTCAAGATGAATTAGATAGAAATAGGACTTCACCTATTGCTTTTACGGGTAATAAATTTGAATTTCGAATTTTAGGTTCTTCAATGAATGCAAGCGAATTAAATTTATTAATAAATCTTTCTTTAAAAGAAAGTTTTGCATACTACAATAAAGAAATTAATAAATTAAAGATTAATAATAAATTTAATGATGAAAATTTACAAAAACTAGTAATGAAAAACTATCGAAAACATAAAAGAGTTATCTATCAAAATGATTGTTATAGTAATGATTATAAAGAATTTGCTAAAACGTTTAATCTTGATTTTCATGAATCATATTTTTCATCGATTAAATATTTAAGTTATAAGAATAATAAAAATTTATTTATAAAAAATAAGATCTTTAGCGAAATTGAAATTAATTCACGTATTAATATCAAATATCAATCATTTTTTAATATTCGCTTATTAGAAGTAAAAACATTATGTGATATTGCAAATAAAATAATTATTGCTAATTTACAAAATGAATTAAAACAAATAAGCTTAATTGAAGAAAAGTATTTAACAAATGCTCTAGAAACAAAAATTATAAGAATTAAAAATAGTATTGATGAAATTTCTTTCTTAAGCTTATTAATACTAAGTGAAATAGAAGATTTAACTTATTTTATTAATAATGAAAAACAAGCAAAGCAATTGCAAGAAAGAATAATACCACTTCAAGAAAAGTTAAGAAGTGCGATTGATTATAGTGAAAATTTAATTACTAAGCAATATATTTCTTATCCACTTTACGATGAAATTTTATCTTCAGAATATTTTTCTTAATGTAGAAGATTTTAAAATGACTTCAATTTTGTTGTTAAAAATGTCTTTTGGCGTATAATGAGAAATGTAACCTGTATTCCGTAGATGATCATAAAATTCACATTTTAATCTAAAAGATTAACTAGAAAATTTTTTCGTGCGTTGTAA
>CANRPC010000002.1 GCA_947632435.1 uncultured Bacilli bacterium
AAAAAAAGATAATCATTTTCTATTAAATCTGATTATCTTTTAATTTTGTGGTGGGTGTAAAATTTTGAACTACACGATTTTTGCAAGTCCTTTTCGCTGACCGCTTCGGGAACGTCGAGGAATTCGAGGGTGTAAGTATCTAAAAAGACATTCCGCGTGTTTTTCTTCGCTTTCGCTATTGCTGGCGGCGCAGGTTTTTGCGACAGCATAAACCTCTCATAATATCCACTATCTATTTGACGTTCGAGTTCTCTCGTGCTATATCTCTATTTTGTGCAAAGCGCCATATAGAAATAGCGTTCTTCGGCGGTTTTGCAAGCGGACATAATCTGCAAGTGATTCGTCCAACTCAATTGTGTCAGCAGTGCTGACACTTTTTCATCCTCACCATAAAGTTCATAAAATTGGCGCATACGATAAAGTCCACGTGGTAGCAAATGCGATTGCGCATTTGAGTTTGAAAAAGATTTTATGCCGATTTACAGCGCCAATTGACAACTATATATAATTGCAAATAGCGCTTTTTTTTGCAATAATACCTACTGATTCAATATTTTTAGATGTTTGAATATAAGTCTTTTTGTTTTTCTCCCTTTTGGAGAAATAAAATTGAACTTATGGGCAGAAAATTTTAGTTTATTTAAAATGGCAAACTGCATAATAAACACCATTCTTTAACTCGATTGAATCAACAATAATTCTAGGATCAAGCTTATAAAATTTAATTTACATAGATAAATCAACCCCTTTGCAAATCAACTAATCGTGGAAAAAACCTTTTTGACGTGTACGAAAGGGTATAAAGTTTATGCTTTTAAAAGCAACTAGGCTATTGATTTTAAAATGAAAACTTTTGAAATTTTTGTAATAGTTTTCATTACAACTGAAAACTTTTGTTGATTTTCATAAAACTTTTCAGTATGATTATATTGGCAGGTGAGTTCTAATGATAAAACGAGAACATTATATTAAGGAAGTAAGGGAGTTTTATGATTCAAATTTAATTAAAATTATAACTGGTATTCGTAGAAGTGGTAAATCTGTTATTTTGGGGCAAATTAAGGCAGAGATTCAGCAAAAGAGTGATAATGTGATTTATTTGAATTTTGAAAATAAATCTACACAGCTAAGTATACCAAATGCAAATTCTATTATTGAATATGTGCGTCAAGAAAGAAAAGAAGAGCTTTGCTATGTATTTTTGGATGAATTACAAGTGATAGATGATTGGGCTGAGGCTTGTAAAACACTTCGATTAGAAAATTGTTCTTTATTTATAACTGGATCAAATTCAAAATTGTTATCAAGCGAATTTGCCAAGCAATTAAGTGGAAGATTTATTGCTTTCAGAGTTCGACCTTTTGTTTATAAAGAAATTATAGAGTATTCTAAAGAGTTGGGAATTGATACGACTATAATGGACTATTTAATATATGGTGGTTTTCCCAACAGATTTGAATTTAAAACAAAAGAGGCACAGATTAAGTATTTAAATGATTTAGATGAAACAATTGTGATTAATGATTTAATCACAAGATACAAAATTAAGAAAACAGAATTATTTAAACGATTGGTAAACTTTGTTTTGAAATCCAACAGTAGAATTTTCTCTGCTAAGTCTATTTATGATTATGTGAATAAGAATATTATGAATTGCTCAATTAACACAATTATGAAATATTTAGATCATTTAAAAGAAGCATATGTGATTGATACAATCAATCAATATTCAACGAAAGTAAAAAGAGAGCTAGAGTTTTATGTAAAAATTTACGATGCAGACGTTGCATTAAACTCTATACGTTGTTTAGATAATCGATTTGATTTAACACATAATCTAGAAAATATTATTTATAATGAGCTTCTTTATATGGGTTACAAGGTTAATGTCTTCGATAATAATGGCAAAGAAATCGACTTCATAGCTAGTAAAGGAAATATGAAATACCTAGTGCAGGTGGCATATAGTGTTGCTGAAGATAAAGCATATAATAGAGAATTTGAGGCATTCTATAATTTAGATAATTCAATGCAAAAAGTTCTCATAACAAATGATGAAATTGATTATTCTACAAGTACAGTAAGACATATCAAGTTAAAAGACTTTCTTTTAATGAATTGTTTATAATATATTCCTTTTTTGAAAATCATCGATTTACCTTTGGTGGTTTTTGTTTACTTTATGGCTGCGTGCATCTATTTGCATTGTATCAAAATGGTACTCTTTTGCTAAGAAAGAGAATTACGTTCTATTATCTTTAATAGAACTTTTTTTATATGTATGTTGTGTTGGTCAAAATTTTACACCCCACCAAAATTAAAAGATAATCAGATTTTATAGAAAATGGTTATTTTTTTTCAATTTGCTATGTGAAATTTATGTACAAGTCAAAAAATAACCCCCCTAGTCGAAAAAAAGTGAAGTCAAAAAATAAGTTTTATTTTTATAAAGTAATAGCTTAGAATAATAGAAATTTGACCCTTTTTGAGCATTATGGGTTTGAACTTTAAAATAAAAACATCTAGAAATTATTATTACAAAAACTTATCAAGATAATTTTTATATTAAGTAATAAAGATAATTGACATAATTCACTAAGTAAAAGAAAAGTAGGAATATTTGGCATATATTCCTTTTTTTTGAAATAATTTAATTTATTGTTTTCCTTTTTTTTGAAGCGTTTTTAATGCCTACTTGCCACTTTTTTGAAGTTATGATATCGTATTTTTGTAAGGATGGTATTATTTATGAAACGACAAGCAATGGAGAATCTAATAGATTGGAAACAAAATCATAAAGGAAAACCATTAATTATTTATGGTCCTAGACAAGTAGGAAAAACTTATTTAGTTAGAGAATTTGCAAAGCAATTTTACGATAATATTTTTGAAGTAAATTTTGAAATTGATGATAGTGCTAATAAAATATTTGAAGATAATTTAACTGTAAAACAACTTCTAAAGCAATTATCAGCTTACGATGTTAACAATATAATAATTCCTAAAAAAACACTTATATTTTTAGATGAAATTCAAAAATGTCCAAGAGCCATAACAGCCTTAAAATCATTTGCTCAAGATGGAAATTATGATGTAATTGCTTCTGGTTGTGTTACTTTACATAGTGTATCATCTTATCCAGTAGGTTATGTTGAAACATTATATTTAAAATCATTATCATTTAAAGAGTTCTTATGGGCCAATAACTATAGTGATAGTCATATTAAAGATCTTGAAGAATATTATAAAAACGAACAAATGGTACCAGAAGGATTACATAATGTTTATAACAACTTATTTTTACAATATATTGTTGTTGGCGGTATGCCAGAAGTAGTACAGACTTTTATAGAAACTAATAATATTGGACTAGTAGTTAAAAAACAACAATCAATTATTGATAGTTATAGCAAAGATATAGATAAATATTCAACAAGTTTAATTAAAGAAAGAGTTAGAGAATGTTATAATTCGATTCCAGATCAATTAGCAATGGATAATAAGAAATTTCAATATAAATTGCTTAAAACTGGAGGCAAATCAAGTCATTTCTATTCTAGTATCCAATGGATTGAAGATGCTGGGCTAATTAATAAAATATATCGATTAAAAGCATTTGATGTTCCTTTAAGAGCATATCAAGATAAATCTTGTTTCAAATTATATTTCATGGATACTGGTTTATTACTAGCTATGTATGGTGGTAAAAATCTCCAAGGAAAGATATTAACTGGTGAAATAGGAATCTTTAAAGGAGCTTTGTTTGAAAATGTTATTGCTCAAATTCTTGTTGGTAATGGTTTAACTCCTTATTATTATCGTCGTGACGAACGTTTAGAAATTAATTTTATAGTTTCTCTAGATGATAAAATTGTACCGATTGAAGTAAAAGCTAAAACAAATACAAAATCAAAAAGTTTAATTAATGTTATAGAAAAGCAAAACTTAGAATATGGAATCAAATTATCCATGAACAATGTCAATTGTTCTAATCCAAAATATAAATGTTTTCCATTATATATGACAATGTTTATTAAAGATTAAAAATATAATTTAATATATAAATAATGGATTTGAACTTTTTAAGGCTAAATTTTATCAATATAGTCTTGCATTTCTTTTGGTGTTTCGTTAAATCCACGTTTAATCCATCCATCAAGCAATCCAAATAGTCCATAAGAATAAAATAGCCCTCTATAACATTCAAGTACATTTCCTTCATATTGAGAAACCATAATAGAATAAAAAGAATCATAAACAGCGGATTGCAAGCCTCTTTCATAAAAAAGAGCAAGTAAATCTTTTATGCTGTAATTAAATTCAAAAAATGTCAATCCGTTTTTTGACGTGAAATTTTTCCGCTCCACAATATTATGTTCATCTGCCCAGCGTTCCCATAATTTAATTAGTTTAAAAGTAATTACTTCTTGTTTACTTGAAAAGTTTCGAAAATAAGTTGTTCTTCCAACTTGTGCTGTTTCTGAAATTTCTGGTATGGATATTTTATTTAATGGTTTCTTTTTTAACAATTTAATTAGTGCGTCGGCAAGACATTCTTTTAAAAATTCTGTTGTTTTTGCATTTCCACCCATATTATGTTCCTCCTATATGGTACTTTTTATTGATTTCGTACCGCAATGAATTGTTTTTTTCTTAAAGTTCTGTTTTGAATTTTGAGAAATTCAAACGCTTGAATTTATGTTGAAAGATGTTATATTATTGGTACGTTAGTACCTTTATGATTTTATAATACCACAAAGGTTTTGCCAAACAAAAGAAAAATGTGTTTAATATTTTCATTAATTATCGTTTTAAATGCAACAAATATAATGAAAAAATGAAATACAAATTTTAAATATAAATTTTGGAGGTATATAAAATGGAAGAACAATCTATTATGGAAACTAAAGCTGAAAAGCCAAAAAAGAAATTAAAACACAAAGGGCTTATTATTGTTGGATCAATTTTTGGCTGTTTGCTTGTTTTATGTTTAACGTTATATTTTGTGGTTACCTGTAATACACAAATTATTGTCGGATTTATTCAAAAAGCAACCTATGGTGATAATCCAATCAATTCATATGAACCTTTTTATGAACCTATAAACGGCAAAAAAGATAACGGACAATATCTAATTAGCGAGATAAAATACGACACCGAATATCCAAATAGCTATTTAGATATTACTTATCCAGATGAAAATATGGAAATTAATCGTCCTACGCTATTTTATTTTCATGGTGGTGGATTCTTTGCTGGAAGTAAGAACATGGGAGATCCTTTAGCAGAAACTGAAGCAACAGCCTTACTAGATGATATTTGTGCCGATGGCTACAATATCGTCAATGTAGATTATGCACTAGTTCCTGATTATCATTTCCCTGTTCCACTTATCCAAGCAAATAGAGCTTTTGCTTATATACAAGAGCATGCAAAAGAATATCATTTGAATATTGATAATGTTGTGATTATGGGTTCATCAGCTGGTGCAATCATGACTAGTCAGTTGGGCAGTATCATAACGAATTCCGAATATGCTGACTTACTTGGAATTGAGCCATCATTTACACCTCAGCAAATCAAAGCAGTAATTCTTGACGATGCACCACTTGATTATGAAGCATTTTCTTTTGCCACAAAAATTCTTGTCGGTAATTATGTGAAAGGTAGCATTTACTTAAATAAAGATGAAATAAAAAAGTATAACAATATAAAAAATCTTACTACAAATTATCCAGATGCAGTACTTCTTGGCAGTGAATATAGACACGATATGAATGTAATGCACGAAGAACTCAATAAACTCGGTTGTGAACATATTTTAATAGATCCGTATGCAGAACGTGGAGAAACAAAGCAACATTGTTTTGTGGCTTCTGAAAGAGTTGATCCTATAGCAAAAGATGCATTCGATAGAATGATGTCTTTCATAAATGAAAGGACTAAATAAACTTATGAAGAAATTTTTAAAAGGTATTTTAAGTGCCATTATCATTATTGTAGTTTTGATTATTATATTGATTGTTGTCTTATCAATAAAAAGTGGCATTGATGCTAAAAAATCACATTTAACTGAGGATTATTATACGAGTTTTAAATCTGATTCTTTACTGGAACAAAAATATTCTGGATTAGGAGATTACGAGGTCACAAATGTAGATTTTGATGCAGACAATAAAAAAATTGACAAATTCCGTGTTTGGTATCCAAAAGAATTAGAAAGTAAACAAAAAGAATATCCACTTATTGTTATCACTAACGCAAGTAATGTTGCAGCACTTAATTATGAACCATATTTCAAACGACTTGCTTCTTGGGGATTTATCGTTGTAGGAAATGAGGATAGACAAGCAGGTTCTGGTGAATCCACCTCAGTTACGCTTGACTATGTATTGAATCTTAATGACAAACAAAGTAGTGTTTTTTATAAGAAGATCAGTCAAACAAATATTGGTATTGTGGGCTTTTCACAAGGAGGAGCAGGTGCGATTAGAGCTGTAACAGAATTTGAAAATAGTAATCGATATAAAACAATATTTACTGGCAGTGCAGCTTATGCTAAACTTGCAAAAAATATGGGTTGGGAATATGATGCTTCTAAAATCAAAATCCCATATTTTATGGCAGCAGGCACAGGAAAATCCGATGATTCTGGAAAATATGGAGAAAATGATTTTTCTGGTGTAGCACCTTTATTTTCATTAAAAGAAAACTATGAAGCCATGAGTAACGATGTATTTAAAATTCGTGCAAGAATAAAAGATGCAGAACATGAAGATATGCTTACCTTAACAGATGGCTATATGACAGCTTGGATGCTTTGGCAACTTTGTGACAATGAAGAAGCAAAAACTGTTTTTGTGGGAAATGATGCAGAAATACTTTTAAACACAAATTGGCAAGATATTAAAAAAAATAGATAATTAGCTTTATTGTATGGTAGGATATTACAATATACATTGATATTTTCAACAATAAATAGAATTCCATTTCAAAATAAAAGCAAAATAAAATAATAAAAATTTATTAAAAAAACCATCACTTGGTGGTTTTTTCTTTCTATAATTCCTTCATTTACGTGTATTGTATCAAAATGGTACTTTTTTACCATGAAATATAACAATTTATCTTTTTATAGCATTTTCAAGGTAATAGTTAACTTTGTAGGCCTTAGAAATGTTAAAATTAATAATCTTAAAGTTTTTGAATTTAAAAAATAAGCTTTGTTTTTAGTGTTAATGGATGTCGCATTAACGTGAAAGTAGTAACATATTGCTTATATTATTTAACAATATTGCTTAAATTTTATTTTTTATATAGCATTAATTATTTTTTTTCTTAAATTCATCAGTTAATTCATAACCAAGTAAATTTACTAGTTCTTCAAGCTGATCCATATTTAATTTACCATCTTGGAACATTCGGTAATAAATATCTAATAAAACTTCATCAGTATATCCTTGTTTTCTCAATTCTTCATTGGCCATTAAAACTTCTTCTTTTGTCATATTAAATCCTTTCTGATTTTTAATATTAGCTATTCTCACCATAAATAATTTTTACTTTAAGGAGGTAAGTGGAAAAAATTTGTTTTCTATGATGAGAATGCTAATTACATTTTAAACATAAATGATTCAATAATTTTGAGCAATAGGTTTTGCTTTTTCAAATTGTAAATAACTAAAAATTATCATTTATAATACCTATATTATTTATAATATAGTATTATATGTTCTAAACTAAAAGTAATAATAATTTATATCCAGTCATATCAAAATTATCAAATTCTTCTTTCCAAGCATTTTTAATTATCTTAATTGCATCTTTATCAATAAGTTTTAAATAATTTTTAATTTTTAAAGAAGAAATAGATGCATAATAAGCTTTATTATCTCTAATAAAATACTCTTTTGGAGCAATATTTAAAATAGTTTTTATCGCATTAACTATTAAGTACCCATTATTTTTATTTGTTTCAATTGTCCATAAAAGCATTTCAACATCAATTCTAAATTTCATATAAGCTAAAGTAGCATAAGGTATACCTATTTTTTCTAATACTTTATAAACGATGTCAAATAATTCATCACTATTATAAGAAGCAAATAAAACATCTCTATAATTTTCTTGTTGCATTTGATTTAAAAGGTCATTATTTTGAGGTAATAAATTAAGTTTTATCAAAAATTTTATTTTTAAAGCATGTAAAGAAGCTAAGGTTAATCTATAATCTTGAATATTATTTAAATACTCGATTAATTTCTTTGTTTTGTCTAAACTTTTTGTAGCATTTTTTATAAGTAAAGCATATTTATTTTGGTCAAATTGTTCTTTATTCTTATTTATCAAAAATTGAAAATTATATCCTCGATAATTAAGAGTATCATTTAAATCAAATATAAAATCTTTATTAAATTCATGCAATTTAATTAAATCTATACATTCAAAAAATATATCTTCCATAGATAATTTCTTTTTCTCATATTCATCAAATAATGTTTCTATATCAATAATATAACTCATCATTTTTTCTCTCCATTAAAGCATAATAAAATGCCAAATAACCATTTGGGGGTATATTATTATTTTTATTTACAAAATCAATAACTTGTTTTAAAGCATAATTTGTAAAATAATTATCATAATTTTTTAAAACATTAATTTTTGTCTCCATTTTACTTATTTTATCAAAAGGAAAATGCTCTTTATTTAATATCAAAAATTTTAATTTTACAATATCCTTAATTTTTGTAGGTAATAAATATATTAAACATTCAATATGTAAAGCAAATTTGGTAAATGTATTATCAAGATCTAAATAAAGAAAATTATTATTTTTTAATACCTTTTTTAATATTTTTTTTATTTCTTCATTTCCTTTTTTTACATATATATTCATTAATAAGTCATAAAAATTAACTATATGATTTTTCTCTACGTAATTTTTAATATCTTTATATTGAACTAACAATTTTGTATTTTTTAAATTAATAAACTTTGCTGCATAAAAAGTAATATTCAACTGATTTATATTATTTACATATTCTATTAATAAAGAAGTATATTCTTTATTTCTTTTAGCTTTATTAACTAAATAATAAAAATAAAAATTATTAAAAATAGTTTTACATGTATAATTATATGAATCATTTTTTAAATCAATATAATAAATTTCTGTTTTTAAAAATTTTTTTTGAGAAAATAAGTCTAAAGAATAAAAATAATCTGGTAATTCTATTTTCTTAAAATTTAAAATTTCTTTTAATTCCTTAACATCTATTTCATTATTTACAAAAAAAGAAAAAGCTAATTTTAAATAGGTTATTTCATTTTGTAAATTTATTTGTTCCCAAATTTCTAAAACTTTATTGTTCATTTTTTTATCCTAAAAATTAAATTGTCTTACTACTTCTAATTTATACTTTTTTTATCTAAAAGAAAATCAAATATATTCATAATACAAAACCCATTGTCATTATAATGAATTATAATTGGATCAAAAGTTATAATAATTTTTTTTAAACGAATCATTTATTTTACTAAGTGAATTTTGAATGATTTTTATCGATGCCATCTTCAAGCAGATATTTTTGAAATAAATTGAAAAGTAGATATGATTTTCCAACACGCTTTAGTCCTATTACAACTTTAATCATACCATTATTTTTTTCTTGCAATAAGTTTTTCTAAATATAAGTTTTGTTTAATTTCCATTAAAAATCTAGCCTCCATTAAAAATTATTGCAGCATTATACCTTTTTTTAATACACAAGTTAAACTTATTCAATAATTATCATATATTAGTTTATTTTTACTATTGAATAAATAGTATTTATTTACATATAATAATCTCATAACTGAGGTAAAAATAATGCATATATTAATTTACGGTTCAAAAAATTATGAAATAGATTCTTTTCAAGAAGTTCAAAATCAATATCCAAATTTAACTTTAGAATTTTTAGAAGCAGATTTAGATGAACATACTGCATATTTAGCGGATGGATTTGAAGCTGTTTGTATATTCGTAAATTGCAATTTAAAAGAAAATATCATTTCTATTTTAGCAAAGAAACAAGTTAAATTAATTCTTTTAAGATGCTCTGGATATAACAATGTTGATATAAAAGCATGCAAAAAGTATCAAATAACTGTTATGCGTGTACCAAATTATTCACCAGAAGCAGTTGCCGAAATGGCAATGGCTCTTGCTCTTGCAGTTAATCGTAAAATTCATAAAGCATATATTAAAGTACGAGAAAATAATTTTTCATTATCATCTTTAACAGGTATAAATTTTTATAATAAAGTAGCAGGAATAATCGGAATGGGAAAAATCGGTCAAGCAATGGCACGTATTTGTCATGGTTTTGGTATGAAAGTTATCGCCTATGATAAAAATAAATCATCTGATTTAGATTTTGTAGAATTTGTTTCATTACAAACATTATTAAAACAAGCAGATTTAATTTCCTTACATTGTCCTTTAACTGATGCAACTTATCACATGATTAATAAAGATACTATTTTTCAAATGAAAGATGGCGTAATTTTAGTTAATACTTCAAGAGGGGGCTTAATAAAAACAGAAGATTTGATACAAGGAATTCGTGATAAAAAATTTTTTGGTGTTGCATTAGATGTTTATGAAGAAGAAGGAGATTATGTATTTGAAAATTTAGAAGATGATATTCTTGATCACTCCACTTCTGCAAGATTACTTTCTTTTCCTAATGTAATAGTTACATCACATCAAGGATTTTTAACAAAAGAAGCTTTAGAAGCAATTTGTAAAATTACTTTAGAAAACGCGAATAGTTTTGAAAATAATAATTTAATAAAAGAAAATGTTATTAATTAAGTAATAAAACTTAAAAATATATAATTTATTATTTTTATTAAATCTTAATCTTTAAGATGATTTTTTTGTATGGAAAGAATAAAATTTAATAAAGGAGAAATTGTTTTATGGAAAATATTAACAACGAAAATATTTTATCAATTAAAAATTTATCTAAACAATATGGCAAAAACAATTTTGCACTTAATAATGTTGATCTTGAACTTAAAAAAGGGAAAATAATTGGTCTTTTAGGTCCAAATGGAGCAGGAAAAACAACATTATTAAAAATACTTTCTGGTATGAGTTTAAATTATACTGGTGATGTTTTAATTGATAATCAAAAAATTGGTATTGAAACTAAAAAAATTGTTGCTTATCTTCCCGATAGTGATTTTTTTGATCCAATGTGGAAAGTAAAATATGCACTTGAATATTACAATGATTTTTTTGATGATTTTGATTTAGAAAAAGCTAAAAAATTAATTAATATTTTAGATATTGATTACAATAAGCAGTTTTCAAAATTATCAAAAGGAAATCGTGAAAAATTACAACTTATCTTAACTTTATCCCGCAATGCAAAATTATATTTATTTGATGAACCTATCGCAGGAGTCGATCCAGCAGCTAGAGAATTAATATTTAAATTAATTTTAGATAATTGCGCGAAAGATTCAACAATTTTAATTTCTACACATTTAATTTCCGAAGTAGAACAAGTTTTAGACGATTTTGTCTTTATAAAAAAAGGAAAAGTAGTAAGAGTTGGTAATGTCAAAGAAACAATAGAAAAAGAAGGGAAATCAATTAACGACTTATTTAAGGAGGAGTTTTCATGTTTAAAAGATTATTAAAGCACCAATTTAAATCAACTTACATTTATTTTTTAAGCTTATATCTTCTTTTAATTTTAGGAGGATTATTGCTAGGAAGTTCTATTGCTATTAACAATGATACTTTTATCTTTATTGCTACAATATTATTTACTGCTATAGTATTTGGAACCATTTCAGCTTTGTTTGTTTTCTTTTATAAATTTTGTATTAGTTCAATGTTTGGAAAAAGAGGATATTTAACTTTTTCAATACCTGTTTCTCCTCATCAACTAGTTTTAAGTAAAATTTTAGCAATTTTTATTTATAGCATAGGCTTTGTTATTAGCGCTTTTATTTGTTTTTATCTAGTAGAGGTCTTTATATCACCTAAAATAGCTAATTCAATATTCGGTAGCATTACTACATTACATGAAATAAATTCTCATTACCATATATTATTAAATATTTTACTTCCAATTAGTAATTTAATTTCATTCATTTATTTCATATTATTATCAATTTTTGCTTTCACTTTTGCTAATTCTTTTTCTACGAAAAAAAGAAGAGGTATTTTAGCTTTCTTATTTTTAATCATAATATCTAGTTTAGTTTCTATAATGCCTATATTATTTAATCTAAATTTTTATTTAGTATCTTATATTGATGGTTCTTTAAAAATATTTCACTCTAATAGTATGGCTCCAATATATAACTATTCTGAATTACAATTTAATTATCTTTCCCTTTCAGTATTTATATTACACATTATATTTTCTATAATTTTCTACGTTTGGACAATTCATATAATGAAACACTCATTAGAATTAGAATAATAAAATAAATTTTTTGCAAAATAAAAAGCTATTGCTAACCTTTTAAAGTTTCAATAGCTTTTTTTATTTTTAATTTTAATTATTATAAAACAGCAATACCGAAGATATTGATTGATGAAACATCATCAGCAACATATAAAGCATAATTACCAGCAGTTGCTGTAAATGAATTCATACCAATTGTTTCTTCAAAAACAAGAGCTGAACCAAATGCAGCACCATCTTTAGTAACAGTTAAGTTTCCAGTTACTATACCTTTTGATCCTCTTGTAGCATAAACTTCAACTGTTGCATCTGAAGTTAAAGTAAATGTAACACATTTATTAGTTGCAGAACCTTTTTTACCTAATTGAGCAGCACCTGTAAATGAATATCCATCTTTTGAACCAGCACCTTTATATGTTTTACCTGAACTTGTTGATGATTGTCCATTTGTAACATGGAAAATACCAAGATCAGCATCTCCCTTATCACCAGAAGCAAATATGTCAGTAAATGCTTTAAAATCAACAAATCCTTTTTCTGCAGCTGGTGCTTGTGATGTAGGTGCAGCTTGTGATGTAGGTTGAGTTTGTTCAGTTGTAGGAGCAGCTTGTGATGTAGTTGCTTCTTGAGTTGTAGGTGCAGCTTGTGATGTTGATTCAGATGGTTCAACAGAAGATGAGCTTTCTTTACTGCCACATCCTACTAGCCCTGCTACTAATAATAATGAAGCAAGAGCTAATAATTTTGTTTTTTTCATTTTTATATTCTCCTTTTACATTTGTTCACGATACGGAACAAATCTAAAGAAAACGTAGCACAATAGAAACTTAAATTCAAGAAAACTTTAATAAAATTATTTTTTTTGTTTTAAAAACACTTAAAGCGCTTACATTTTTCTCATTTTCGACATAATTTTTTCTCAATAATTCAAATTATTAAAAATTTATTTTTTAAAATAATTGTGAACTTCTAATCTATCAACAATATCAAGATTTAATTCTTTTGCCATTTTAATTCCAAGATCATTTGCTCTATGAGTTAATTCTTTGGGGCCATGAGCATCCAATCCCAAAATAACTTTACATCCTTTCTTTTTTGCAATTTTCCAAAATTCTATATAAGGATATAAATAACGAGTTTCTGATCCTAATTGAACTTTTCCTCTTCTAATAGCGGCAAGATTAAGCTCTAAAGGAATATTCAATTCTTTGGCACAATCGCATATTTCTTCACTAATTATTTTACATGTTCTATCAAAAACAGGATATCCACCCATGAAATAATCAGGATGTGCAACATATAAAAATAATCCAGTACGCATTCCTTTAATTAAGGTATTTTTATAGGCTATAAGATTTTCTTTACTCGTATTTTTAGAAAAGAAATAAACAATTTTACCATCTTCTAAAGCACAATGATTACCTAAAATAAGATAATCAATTTTTTTAGATTCCAAAAGCATTTTATAATATGGAAAATAATCTTCAAAAGGTTCAGCTTCAAATCCTAAAAGAATTTTAATTCTTTCTTTATATTTTTCTTGTAAATCACGAATCGAAGAAAAATAATTTTCTGTCAATTCAAAATCACCTCTTACTCGAGGTTGTGAAATGTTTTCAAGCATTACATGATCAGAAAATCCTAAAGTTTGCATTCCAGCACCTATTGCTTCTAAAACATACTCTTCATCTTCACCAACAGCATGCCCACAGCGAAATGTATGAGTATGATAATTATGCCTTATCATATTTTATATTCTCCTTACTATAATAAACTTCTTCTAAAGTTAAACCTTGAGGTGGCAATTTAAAAGAAACATTATCACGTTTAGACATTGTTAATTTTTCTTTAATTTCATCTAAACTTATTTTATGCTCGCTATAAGCTAAAACAGTTGCTATAATCATCCTAACCATATAACGTTTAAATCCCGAACCAATAATAGTAAAAACCCATTCATCAGAAGAAATATTTAAATCAAAAGCATAAATTGTTTCTTTATAACTTAAAGCATCTTTATTAGTGCAAAAATTTTGGAAATTATGTTCTCCAACAAATAATTTCATTGCTTCACTAACTAATTGAGCATCGTAATTTTTATTAGCGTAATAAACACACATATTTTTTAAAGGGTTATTTTCTAAACAAGACATACGATAAATATATTTTTTACCAATCGCAGAAAATCTAGCATGAAAATTATTATCGCATATTGTTAATTCTTTTATGAATATATCATTAGGTAATAAAGAATTGATACTATGACGAACTTTAAAAGTATCTAAGTTTTTATCAATATCAAAAATAGCAACTTGATTAGAAGCATGAACCCCTTTATCGGTACGACCTGAAGCATAAATTTTTACATCTTCATTCCATATTTTTTTTAAAACATTTTCAATTTCTTCTTGAATTGTTTTCTTATTATGCTGAATTTGATAACCATAATAATTAGTTCCTAAATAAGAAAAAATCATTTTATAACGCATTTATTTATTCCCCTATAAATAAAAATTTATCTTAAAATACATTAATAAAAATGCACAAGAAAACAAAATTAAAACGATTGGTAAAGCAATTAAATCAACACGAGTAAAGCGATTAATACGGTAACGAGTTCTTTTTGCATTTGGATCATAACCTCTTACTTCCATAGCATCAGCTAATTCTAAGCTTCTTTGAATTGAAGAAAAAAATAAAGGGATTATTAAAGAAATAATTGCTCTCATTTTTTCTTTAAGAGAACCATTTTCAAAATCAACACCTCTAGATGCTTGCGCTTTCATAATTTTTTCTGTCTCCTCAAGTAAAGTAGGAATAAATCTTAAAGCTAAAGAAATAATCATAGCAATAATATGCACAGGAATTTTTATAAATTTAAGAGGATGCAAATACCATTCTAAAGCATATGTTAAATCCATTGGTTTTGTCGTTGAAGTTAAAATTAAAGAAAGAGCTAACATTAATAATAGTCTTAAAAATGTATATAATGTATTAAAAATTGCATCAGAATAAATAGTAAGTTGGAAAATATTTATAGGATTACCTGTTTTAACAACGCATAAATTTATGATTAAAATAAAAACAATCATAAAAGCCATCGGTTTCATCATATTAAAAAGACTTTTAATACGTATATGAGCAATTTTCATTAAAATCAAAATCAAACAAAACATAAATCCATAATACGTAAAATCCATAAGTCTTGATGCATATTCTAAAAAAATACTTGTCATTAAAATAATTAAAGCAAAAATTTTAAATCTTGGATCTAATCTATGTAAAAAAGAATTTGAAGTAGTATATTTTCCTAAAGGTGAATTAAGCATTTTTACACCTCTTTAATTCTAAAATAAAAGATGAGATATCTTTAATGTTATTTACATCTAATTTATAATTCTTTTTTAAGGCCATTTTAACATAATACAATAAATTTGGCTCATTAATTTTTGCTGTATTTAAATACATTTCGTTATAAAAAAATTCTGTAGGTTTTAAATTATATAAAAGTTTACCTCTATTTAAAACAAGACATTTTGTACAATATTTTAAAACAATATCCATATTATGACTAACCATAATTAATGATAAACCTTGATTATATAAATTTAAAAATAACTCCATCATTTCTGAAGAAGATTTAGGATCAAGTCCCGCGCATGGCTCATCTAAAACTAATATTTCAGGTTCAATAGCAATAATTCCTGCAATTGCAACTTTTCTTCTTTCTCCACCCGATAATTCAAATGGAGATTTTTCATAATAACTTTCATCAATTCCTACCATTTTTAAGGCTTTTTTAGCTTTTTTAATAGCATCCTCTTTAGAAACATTAAAATTTTTAGGACCAAAAGCAACATCTTTTAAAACGGTATCTTCAAAAAGTTGATATTCAGGAAATTGAAAAACTACACCAACTTTTTTTCTTAATTCTTTAATCTTTTTTAATTTTTTTTTATTTTGCACTTGGACTGTAAAATCATCTATTTTAACTAGGCCTTTTGAAGGTCTTAATAAAGCATTGATATGTTGAATTAATGTTGATTTACCACTTCCTGTTTCACCAATAACTCCAGCAAAAAAATGGCCTTCAAGATCAAAGGTAATATCATTTAATGAATAATTTTTATCTTCATTTTTATATTGATAATATACATTTTCAAAGGTAATAGCCATTTTATTTTTCTCCTAATAAATTTAAAAATCCTGCCTCTTTTAAAGCGTTTTCCATTTTTAAAGAAAAAGGTAAATCTAAACCTATGCTTTTTAAAAAATCACCTTTAGCAAAAACATCTTTAGGTTTTCCTTCTAAAACTATTTTTCCTTTATTTAGAACAATAATTCTATCACTTAAAAATGCTTCTTCCATATGATGAGTAACATTTAAAATTGTCAAATTTTCATTTTCTTTTTGCATTTTATGAGTTAAAGAAACAATTTCTTCTCTTCCTTTAGGATCAAGCATTGCCGTTGCTTCATCAAGTAAAATGATATCAAGATTCATGCTTAAAGCATCGGCTATTGCAACACGTTGTTTTTGCCCTCCAGATAGTGAAGATGGTTCTTTATCTAAATATTCAATCATACCAACTTTTGCAGCATATTCTTCAATTAAAGGATCCATATCCTTTTGTTTTATGCACATATTTTCTAAACCAAATGCAATATCATCTTTAACTGTTGCTCCGATAAATTGATTATCAGGATTTTGAAAGACTATCCCTATATGTTTTCTAATTTCTAATAAATTTCTTTCATTTAATAAAAGATTATTTATATAAATGTTACCTTTTTTTATCTCAATAAGTCCCATTAAAATTTTCATTAATGTAGACTTACCACTTCCATTACATCCAATAAAAGTTACATATTCACCTTTTTGTATATGAAAAGAAATATTATCTAAAATTAATTTTTCATCATTATCATAACAATATGATAAATTTTTAACTTCAATTACATTAGGCATTTTTAAACTCCGGATTTAATATTCTTCCTTCATATTTTCTAAACTTTACATTTGCTAGAGCTAATAAACGCTTACTAGCTTTAGTTGCTACAGTATTTTCATATTTATTGGAAAGATAAATTACTTCTTTTATTCCTGATTGAATTATTGCTTTAGCGCATTCATTACAAGGAAATAAAGTAACATAAAGTCGACATCCTTTAACAGGTGAAAAAGAATTTAAAATTGCGTTAAATTCAGCATGACAAACGTATAAATATTTATTATCTAATTCATCTGCACCTTCTTTTTGCCAAGGCATAATATCATCAGAGCAACCAATTGGCATACCATTATATCCCATTGTAATAACTTTATTATCTTCAGAAGCAATACAAGCACCAACTTGTGTTGAAGGATCTTTACTTCTTTTAGAAGAAAGTATAGCAACGCCCATAAAATATTCATCCCAAGAAATATAATCTAAACGTTCATTCATAAAAATCACCTAATCCTTCATGTATTGTAGCATTTATATAATTTAAAAAAAAGAAAAACGGGCAGATTGTCCGTCTTTCTTATTACCAATTTTAATATATGAATAGTTAATTAAGCTGCGGCTTCTTCAGCTACTTCATAAGTTGTATTAAAGTGTTCATTTAAATACTTAGCAAATGCACTTGGTAATTTTGTAGTTCCAACATCAGTAAATTCAATTGTACCAAAGCCATAATAACCTATTCCTTGTGAATCATAAGCATATTGAACACCAACTGCATTAATATTTCCATCTTCTGGTAAATATAAATCATATGAAGTTGAGAAAACATAATTAGATGCAAAGATATCGCTACCAAATAAAGCTGTTTTTAAATAATAATCTGTTACAACAAAACTATCAGTGGAAGCATTGTAGAACATTAAATCTTCCCAATTACAACCATATAAGTTATTAAAGAAAGTTTCCCCTTCTTCTGTTAAATATGCTTGAATAGGATTGAAATATGGTTTATAAAAACCTTCAAATATTTCTTCTACAATATCAACTGTTGTTTGACCATCAGTACTTTTAGCAACATAAGTATCATCTACTTCATATCCACTTTGTTCATATAAAGCTTTACGTCCAACAAGTGATAAATATGGTGAATAGAAACCATCTTCAGCTGGTTTACCTTCTTGAGAATTATAAAATCTTACACCAACATCACGACTATTTGAAAAATCTTCAGTTGGAGCAATATAATAGTAAGAAACCATAAATTGTCCTTCTAAGCCGTAAGTCATAACTTTATCATCAACGATATTACATTCAACCATTTGATCACCTAATGAATGTTTAATGGTGTAGTTATTTCCTGTAATCATTGGTTGAAATTTTTCTTTCATTGCCGCGCGTTTAGCTGCAACTTCTGCTGGTTCTTCTCCAGGACCATTTTCATAAAAATCACTAGAAACAATTGAACTTAAGCTATAATCTTCATAACTATTTTTGTCCATTGTGGATAAAGAGTAAAGACTTCTTTCCATAAATGGCATTTCTTCATCAAAATTTTTAGCAAAAATTTGAACATCAATAATAGGGAATGGATCTTCATATAAAGTGAAAATCATTTCAATGTTATCAGTTAAAGGATAACCTTCTTCATCAGCAATTACATCTAAGAAAGAATAAGAATAAGTATCATATCCATAGCCATCCATTGCGGCAAAGCCATTTGTATCTAGTAATAATAATGCTAATGCATAATTTGTTGTGGTAAATGTTACATTTTCATTTTCATCTAAACCTTCTTCAAACATATCTTCAAACGAAATATTTTTTGAATATAAAGTTTTTGATAAATCACATACTTCTTCTGATGAAGGGAATGTAAACAACATTTTATGTAAATTCTCATCATATTGATAAATAGCTGGTTCATAGAATAATCCAGATGAATATAAATATGTAGCTGGTTTATAAGATAAAATCATAGGTGATTCATTTTCAGGAGCATACATATCTAAAGCATAACGATATCCTCTTACTTTACCATCTGAAGCCTTTGCTAAAGCTACACCAGATCTATTCGCAGAATTGAACATTGCTGTTGGTTCAACTGTTAATGTTGTTATAGCTGCATCAAAAGAACCATCAGACCATTTACGATACATAATATCATCGGAAACATAATCTAATCCTATAGAATCAAATGTATCTTTAAATTTTTCAAAATTTGTTTTGCTAACTTCTGAAGTTCCTGTTGTTGAATTTTGAGTTACATCTGAAGTTCCACCTTGAGAAGTTCCAGAAGAACTAGCGGATGAAGTTGACTTAGAACAACCAAATAACATAACACCAGCAAGAAGCAATAATAAATTTGTTTTCTTCATTTTTTAATCCTCCAAATTAATATAAGCACTTAATTAAAAATAGTGCATATTTAAATGCTACTCTTTTATTTTAAATAAGTCAAAACATTTCGACTTAATTTTTAAAAAAAGGATTTCTCCTTAATTAAGAAATCCCTTCGCAATTTATTAGACTAATGCCACGATTGCCATAGGTGCATTATCGCCACGTCTATTTTGAGTTTTCAAAATACGTGTGTAACCACCTTTACGATCTTTATATCGTGGAGCTACATCATTAAATAATTTTTGTAAAACAGTTATATTTTGTTTTTCATCAAAATATGTATCACGAATAACTGCAGCTGCTAATCTTCTTGCGTGTAAATCGCCTCTTTTACCAAGAGTAATCATTCTATCGGCTAAAGAAGATAATTCTTTAGCGGTAGCTAATGTTACTACAACTTGTTCATGAGCAATTAAATCTGTAACAGCAGTACGTAACATTGATTTACGTTTACTAGCAGTATAACCTGTTTTAAAGCGAACACCACCTTTACCGTGAACGTTCTTACGACCAATAGTTGCCACTTTTGTTTCCTCCTATTCGTATTCTCTGAAGCCTAAACCAAAAGCAGCAAGCTTTTCTTTAACTTCTTTGAGAGATTTTTTACCAAGATTTTTGACTTTCATCATATCTTCTTCGGTCTTTTGCGTTAATTCCATAACATTTTGTATAGATGCTCTTTTTAAACAATTATAAGATCTAACAGATAAATCTAATTCTTCAATTGTCATATCTTGAGCTTTATTCTTAGGTTCTTCAACTGTTTCTTTTAAGACATCTGTGGATTTAGCAATTTCTGTTAAATCAACAAATAATTCAAAATGAGAAACTAATATTTTAGCGGCCAAAGAAATTGCTTCTTGTGGTAACATAGAACCATTAGTTTTAACATCGATAACTAAAGAATCATAATTTGAATTATGCCCTATACGTGTTGGATTAACAGTATATGCTACTTGTGTTACAGGCGAATAATTTGAATCTGTTGGAATCATTCCAATAGGGAATTTTCTTGTTTTATTACCTTCAGCAGTAACATAACCGCGACCATTACGACAATAAATTGTCATTACTAAATGGCCATCAGGACCAACATGTGCAAGCTCTAAATCAGGATTGATTATTTGTACGCCAGTAGGACATTGAATATCACTCGCGGTAACAACTTTCTCACCTTTAACATCAACCATTAATTTATAACTTGCTTCTGTAGAATCATCAATTTTTAAAACCAAATCTTTTAAATTTAGAATAATTGATGTAACATCTTCTTCAACACCATCTAAAGAAGAGAACTCGTGGCGTGCACCTTCTACTTCAATAGCATACACGCTCGCACCTGGGAGCGAGGATAATAGCACTCTTCTTAATGCATTTCCTAAAGTTAAACCAAATCCACGTTCAAGTGGTTCAATAACAAAATTACCAGAGTTAGATGTTGTATCATATACTGCAATTTTAAATTCGGGTTTTTCAAATTTTTTCATTATATATCCTCCCTGTCAATTTATTAACCACGTGGACGTTTTGGTGGACGACATCCATTATGTGGAATAGGTGTTGAATCAGTAATTGTTTGAATTGTTAATCCAGCAGCTTGTAAACTTCTCAACGCAGATTCACGACCTTGTCCTGGTCCTTTAACATCAACATCAACAAATTTTAATCCTTGATCAACTGCCTTTTTCGCACATACTTCTGCAGCTTGTTGAGCTGCGAAAGGGGTAGATTTTTTTGCACCTGAATAACCTAATACACCAGCTGAAGTCCAAGCAATAACATTACCAGCTTCATCAGTAATTGTAACAATAGTGTTATTAAATGTTGAATGAATATGAGCAACACCTTTGGTGTAACTTCTTTTAATTTTCTTCTTACGAGGTGCGGCTTGTTTTTTAGTTGCCATAAATTAAACTCCTCACTTTCCTTATTTAACTGCTTGCTTCTTATTCGCAATAGTCTTTTTAGGTCCTTTACGAGTACGAGCATTAGTTTTTGTTCTTTGTCCACGGACAGGTAAACCTCTTCTGTGTCTTAAGCCACGATAGCAGCCAATTTCAGATAGAAGTTTGATGTTGAGAGCAACTTCTCTTTTTAAATCACCTTCAACTTTATATTTCGCAACTTCGTTACGAATCTTTGTTAATTGTTCTTCACTTAAATTTTTTACACGAATGTCTTCAGATACTCCAACATCATGTAATATTTTCTTCGCGGTAGGTAAACCTATACCATAAACATATGTAAGTGAAATTACAACACGTTTATCATTTGGTATATCAACACCAACAATACGAGCCATTTTTCTTCCTCCTAATTAATTAACCTTGTCTTTGTTTGTGCTTTGGATTTTGGCAAATAACCATTACTTTGCCACGTCTTTTAATGACTTTGCACTTATCACAAATTGGTTTGACTGAAGGTCTTACTTTCATAAATTAAATTTCCTCCTTCTTGTTTCGCTTTATTTGTAGCGGAACGTAATTCTTCCACGTGTTAAATCATAAGGCGATAATTCGATTGTGACTCTATCACCTGGTAAAATGCGAATGTAATTCATACGGATTTTACCAGAAACGTGGGCTAAGATCACAACGTCGTTAGGTAACTTAACTCTAAATTGTGCATTAGGTAAAGTTTCCACGACAATCGCTTCGACTTCAATGACATCTCCTTTAGCCATGGCACACCTCCTCGCTTGACAATGTTAGAATTTCACATCCATCTTCTGTTATCACAATTGTATTTTCATAATGCGCTGATAATAATTTATCTTTTGTTTTTACTGTCCAACCATCATCTAATACAATATATTCATCTGTCCCTTCCATGAGCATAGGTTCAATTGCTAAGCACATACCTTTTTTCAATTTAGGGCCATGTCCTTCTTCTCCATAATTAGGGATTGAAGGATCTTCATGCAAATTATGTCCAATACCATGACCAGTATAATCTTTTAAAATCGAATATCCATTTTGTTCAGCATGAACTTGAATTGCATGTGATAAAGTTGATAAATGCTCCCCATCTTTAGCAAGAGCAATAGCCTTAAAGAAACATTCTTCTGTTACTTTAATAAGTTTTTCAGCATTTGGTGATACTTTACCAACTGTATATGTACGACAAGCATCACCACAATAACCATTCAAAGTAGCCCCAACATCAAAAGAAACAATGTCACCATTTTTCAATTTTCGATGTGATGGTATTCCATGAATGATTTCATCATTTACTGAAATACAAATTGAACCTTTAAAACCATTATAATTTTTAAATGTAGGTTTTGCACCGAAGGAAGTAATAACTCTTTCAGCAACATTAGCTAGTTCAAGAGTACTAATTCCTTCTTTGCATAATGGTTTTAAAGCATCAAATACTTTCCCAACAACCTTTCCTGCTTCACGCATCAAGGCAATTTCATGTTCAGATTTGATGATAATCATCTTGCATCTCCTTTTAAAACTAGAAGAATATCAGAGAAGACTTTTTCAATATCTTGAAGTCCATCAATAGATGCTAACAAATTTTTACTTTGATAATAATTAATTAAAGGTTTAGTTTGATTCTCATAAGCATCTAAACGAACTTTAAGACTTTCTGGAGTATCATCTTTCCTTTGTATCAAAACTCCTTCACATGCATCACAAATTCCATCTTTATGCGGTTTTTTGTATGAAATGTGATAAGAATTTCCACACTTTGGACAAACTCTACGTCCACTTATTCTGTTAATCAAAGCTTCTTTATCTACATCGATATTGAGAACTTTATCAACAGGGCGATTTATTTCCTTAAGCAATTCATCTAAAGCATCAGCTTGATATAATGTTCTTGGAAATCCATCAAGTAAATATCCATTGGCACAATCAGGACGAGATAATCTTTCCTTAACAAGTGCAATTGTAACATCATCAGGAACAAGTTTTCCTTCATTGATGTATTGTTGAGCCATTTTCCCAAGTTCTGTTCCTTGAATCATCGCTTCTCGGAACATATCTCCTGTAGAAATATGGGGGATATTTAACTCCTCAACAATTTTTTCCGATTGTGTTCCCTTGCCAGCACCTGGAGGTCCCATAATAATCAAATTTTTCAATTCTTTCATTTCCAACCTCTAGATAACATTTGCATGATCGCCACTTGCAAGTAAACCATTAATTTGTGTCATTGTTTCAAGTGCAACACCGACAACAATAATCATACCAGTTCCACCTAAAGCAAGTGAAGAAGGAACAACTTTACATAAAGTTAGAACAATTGGAAGAGCTGCAATTAAAGTAAGTGCAGTTGCTCCAAGTAAAGTAACTCTATTTAAAACTTTTTTAATATAATGATGCGTCTCATTTCCTGGACGTACACCAGGAATATAAGTTCCATTTTTTTGAAAATCTTCAGCCATCTTTTCAGGATTAATTGTTAAATTAGAATAGAAGAAAGAGAACAAAAATGTTAATACAATGTAAATTATTAATCCCCATGGCATATACCAATGTCCTCCATCAAACCAAGGCATTTTAACAAGTTCAGATGAAGTAAAGATTTTTAAAATATTATTTAAATTATCATCAACTTTGTTCATTGCAAAACTGACAATAACTGCTGGTGCCATCATGATTGAGCTAGCAAAGATAACAGGCATAACTCCAGCAGAATTAATTTTTATAGGTAAGAAAGAAGCATTATTAATTTTTGCGTTTAATGCTCCACCTTTACCAGATTGTTGAACAGGTATTTTACGTACTGATTTCTCAATGAAACAAACAAAGAGAATAATTAGTAAATACGCTAAAATGTACAAACCAAGTTTTGTTGCGCCTTGAAGTATACGCATACTATCTTGAGTAACTAATTCTGTTCCAAAGAAATAATATAAAGCATTATAAATTTGGCTAGGTAAAGTAGAAACAATACCAATAAAGATAATCATTGATACACCATTTCCAATTCCTTTTGTGGTTATTTGGTCTGCCATCCACATTACAAGCATTGAACCTGCTATTAAGAAGACAACAATTTTTAAATAACCCCAAAATGAAGAATCTAAAATAGTAATTGCATCAGTATTTTGCATTGTTACTGCAATACCATATGCTTGTACAGCGCCAAGGACTAATGTGAGATAACGTGTTGCCATTTCAATCTTTTTTCTACCATTTTGTCCTTGCTTTGTAAGTTCAGTTAAAGCTGGTAGAACATCCATTGAAAGGAGTTGGATAATAATTGAAGATGTGATGTAAGGGGAAACGCCTAATGCAAACAAAGAGAAATTTTGTAATGCACCACCACCAAGCAAATTCATCAAAGATAAAACATTGCTTGTATCCATTGAATCTTGTGAAATGTTGACTCCAGGAATTGTAATTGCAGCTCCTACACGGAAAATCAACATCATAGCAAAAGTAAATAAAATACGATCTCGGATATCTTTATTTTTAAAGATGGCAACGAGTTTTCTCATATTAAATCACCTCAGTTTTTCCGCCAGCGTCTTCAATTGCTTTAACAGCACTTCGAGAAAATTTATGAGCAGAAACTGTTAATTTTCTTTCAAGTTTTCCTTCACCTAAAATTTTAACTCCTTGGTAATTTGCATCAATTAATCCACTTTCAACAAGTAAAGAAGGTGTAACTTCTGTTCCATCACTAAATCTATTTAATAAAGAAACATTTACGATATTAAAATCATTTTTTACATGACTATTAAATCCTCTTTTTGGAAGTCTTCTAAAAATTGGATTTTGACCACCTTCGAATCCAAGGCGTACACCGCCACCACTTCTTGATTTTTGACCTTTGACTCCACTACCACCATTTTTGCCAATGCCTGAGCCTAAGCCACGACCTTGTCTTTTGCCCTTTTTACGAGAGCCTTCTTGATAACTTAATTCATTTAATTTCATTTTTGGCCTCCTTATTTACGTAATAATTGTACTTGTGCGTATGTTTTGACATTATTTAAAGCATCAACTGTTGCACGAATACAATTGATTCCCGTTCTGGAACCATAAATTTTTGAATAGATGTTTCTCACACCAGCAATTTCAAGAACATCACGAACAGGTCCACCAGCAATAATTCCAGTACCTTCAGGAGCAGGTTTTAAGAATACTCTACTTGCACCATATTCTCCAAAATAATCATGAGCAATTGTTCCATTTTTTACTAAAGTAATATGAAACATATTACGTTTTGCATTTTCCAAAGCTTTTTTTATTGCTTCAGGTACTTCCGCAGCTTTACCTGTACCAAAACCGAAATTACCTTTTCTATCTCCAACAACTACAAGAGCAGCAAAACGTAATTTACGTCCACCCTTAACAGTTCTTGAAACACGATTGATTCTTACAACTCTTTCCTCATATTGTTTTTCTTCTCTACGAGGTCTTGCTGGCATTCTTTTGCCACCACGTTCACCTTGTTTATTAGAACGATTAACTCTAGGAGCTTTTTTTCGAGGCTCATTTGCATTTGTTTCTGGAGCAACTTTTTCTGTTGCAACTACTTTTTCTTCTTCTGCCATTTTCTTCCCTCCTAGAATTTTAAGCCGTTTTCACGAGCGGCTTCTGCTAATGCTTTAACACGTCCATGATATAAATAACCAGAACGATCAAAAACAACTTTTTCAATACCTTGAGCAACAGCTAATTTGGCAATTTCTGCCCCAACTTTTTTAGCAGCTTCTACATTAGAACCATTTTCAAGTTTTAAAGTTGTACTTGAACATGAAACTAATGTTCTTCCTACTGTATCATCAATAATTTGGGCATGAATATGGGCATTTGAGCGAAATACACTTAAACGAGGACATTCAGCTGTACCATTAATTTTTCTAACGCCATTAACAACTTTACGAATACGTTCATGACGGCGAAGACGTGCAACATTTCTTGATTCTTTTTTAATCATATTAAATTCTCTCCTTTCCCATATTATTTCTTACCAGCGCGTTTTCCTTCTTTACGGAGGATAACTTCATCGATATATTTGATACCTTTACCTAAATAAGGTTCAGGTTCTCTTACAGCACGAATTTCACTAGCTTGTTGACCAACTAATTGTTTATTTAAGCCTGTAATAGTTACATGTGTAGGATCAGGAACGGAAATTTCTACTCCTTCATATGGTTTAATAACTATTTCATGAGAATATCCCATATTTAAAACTAAATTTGTTCCTCTCATCGCGGCACGATAACCAATACCAACAATTTCAAGTTGTTTCTTAAAGCCTTCAGAAACTCCAACAACCATATTGTGAATCAAAGCACGCATTGTTCCATGCATTTCTCTCATTTCTTTAGAATCATCAGGACGTGAAACATAAATTTCATTATCTTTTAATTCTACACTGATTTTTGGATTTACTTCTAAATTCAAAGAACCTTTAGGACCTTTTACTTCAACAAGATGATCATTAATATTTACTGTAACTCCAGCAGGGAGCGCAATAGGTTTTCTACCAATTCTAGACATATCTAATACCTCCTACCAGACATAAGCGATTACTTCGCCACCTACGCCTAATTTTCTTGCTTGCTTATCTGTAATAACTCCTTTTGATGTTGATACAATAGCAATTCCAAGTCCATTTAAAACATGTGGAAGTTTATCGCAAGAACAAGTGTGACGTAAACCAGGACGAGAAATTTTTTTCAATCCTTGGATAACTTTTGCACCATTTGCTCCATATTTCAATTCAAGTGTTAATTCTTTTTTAACTTTTACTTTTTCGTCGGTGGCGATTGAAAAGTCGCTTATAAATCCTTCTTCTTTTAAAATTTCAGCGATACTTACTTTCATTTTTGAAGAAGGCATGGTTACTTTACTTTCATGCATTGCATTAGCATTACGAATTCTTGTAAGCATATCTGCAATTGGATCTGTCATTCCCATTATTTTTTTCCTCCTTTTCCTTTAGCCTACCAGCTTGCCTTTTTCATACCAGGAATTTCACCTTTGTATGCTAATTCTCTTAAGCAAATACGGCAGATACCGAATTTACGGATAACTGAATGTGGTCTACCACAGCGAGAACAGCGTGTATATTCTCTTACTTTAAATTTTTGAGGACGTGCACAACGAACTTTAATTGATGTTTTTGCCATATTCTATTCTCCTTATCTTTGGAAAGGCATACCTAATGCCTTAAGAAGTGTAAATGCTTCTTCATCAGTTTTTGCTGTAGTAACTATAACAATATCCATACCTCTGATTTTACCAATCTTATCATAATTAATTTCAGGGAAAATCAATTGTTCTTTAACACCTAAAGTGTAATTACCTCTACCATCAAAAGCAGATTTTGAAACACCACGGAAATCACGAACACGAGGAAGTGATATAGTAACTAATTTATCTAAAAATTCATACATTTTATCACCACGAAGTGTAACTTTACATCCAATTGCTTGTCCTTCTCTTAATTTGAAAGAAGCAACTGATTTTTTTGCTTTTGTTATAACAGGTTTTTGACCTGCTAATAAAGTTAATTCATTTACTGCATCATCCAATAATTTTGAATTAGCTGTTGCATCACCAACACCCATGTTAATAACAATTTTTTCAATATGAGGTACTTGCATGATTGATGAATAATTATATTTTTGCATCAATTCATTTACGATTTCATCTTTGTATTTTTTTCTAAGACGTGCAATGTAAACTTCTTTATTTTCCATACGTTACCTCCTTAATTTAATTTAGTTTTGCTAGCTTTGCTAACACGAACTTTCTTTCCATTTTCAAACACATAACCAACTCTAGAAGCTTTTTTTGCTTTTTCATCATAAATAGCAACATTACTTACATGAATTGGAGCATATAATTCGACTCTGCTACCTTCAGGATTTTTTTGTGTTGGTTTTTGATGTTTTGTAACTAGATGAACACCATCAACAACAACGCGGTTTAATTTAGGAAATGCCTTTTGAACTGTACCGATTTTTCCTTTATCAGCACCAGCGATAACTATAACTCTATCACCTTTTTTAATTTTCATATTCTCATCCTCCTATAAAACTTCAGCCGCTAAGGAAATAATTTTCATAAATCCTTCGTTACCTTTATCACGTAATTCACGAGCAACAGGTCCAAAGACACGTGTTCCACGAGGAGAACCATCTTCATTAACTAATACACAAGCATTATCATCAAAGCTAATAAATGTTCCATCAGTACGTTGAATATTTTTCTTAGTACGTACAATTACAGCTTTAACGACATCACCTTTTTTAATTTTACCATTAGGGATAACATCTTTGACTGCACATAAGACAATATCACCTACTGAAGAAACTTTTCTTTTTGATCCACCATAGATACGGAAGATACGAACTGACTTTGCACCTGAATTATCGGCTACAACAAGATTTGTTTCATTTTGTACCATGATTATGTTTCCTCCTTATTTAGCTTCCTCATTAGAAGCTAAAACTTTAACAAGACGGAAACGTTTTGTTGCTGATAAAGGTCTAGTTTCCATAATTAAGACAACATCACCTTTTTTAGCTATATTGCCTTCATCATGTGCTTTATACTTTTTACCATATTTAACACGTTTTCCATACTTTGCATGTTTTTTTGTTGTTTCAACTAAGACAGTAATTGTTTTATCCATTTTGTCAGATACAACAACACCTTGAATAGATTTGCGTGTATTTCTTTCTTCCATTTAACATTTACCTCCTAGTCAGCTATTCCACGTTCACGTTCTGTTAAAACGGTTTTAATACGAGCAATAGTTTTTCTTGTTTCAGTCAATTTTTTGCCATTTTCCAATTGTCCACTGGCTTGTTGGAAACGAAGAGTTAGTAATTCTTGTTTAAGTTCATTGATTTTATCATTTAACTCTTTTGATGAAAGAGCTCTAATTTCTTCAATTTTCATAATTACTCACCTTTACCTTTCGCAATAATCTTTGTCTTAATTGGAAGTTTATATGCAGCTAAACGTAATGCTTCACGTGCGATTTTTTCATCGACACCGCCGATTTCAAACATTACACGTCCTTTTTTTACAACTGCTACCCAAGATTCTGGTGAACCTTTACCAGATCCCATACGTACTTCAGCAGGTTTCTTTGTTTTTGCAAGATGTGGATATATACGAATCCATACTTGACCAGCACGATTTGTATAACGAGAAAGGACAATACGAGCTGCTTCTATTTGACGAGCTGTAATCCAATTACCTGATACAGCTTGAAGTCCAAAATCGCCAAATGAAACTTCGTTACCAGCTTTAGATAGACCTTCATATTTAATACCATGTGGTCTTCTATATTTAACTCTTTTAGGTTGTAACATAATGACTATTCTCCTTTCTTTTTAAAGGTATTGTTTTCTTTTGTTTTTTCTTCAACTTTTTTATTGGCTAATCCACGACAAATCCAAACTTTACAGCCTAATTTACCATAAGTTGTTAATGCCTCAGCACATGCATAATCAACATCCATGCGTAAAGTGTGAAGAGAAACAACACCTTCTATGTAGCCTTCGCTACGAGCTATATCTGCACCAGCTAATCTACCAGATACCATTGTTTTTACACCAACAGCTCCAGCTTTCATAACTTTACGAAGTGTAGATTTTTGTACATTACGGAATGAAGCACGATCTTCAAGTTGTTTAGCCATTTCTTGAGCAACAATAGAAGCATCAAGAGCAGGATTTTTAACTTCGACAACAGAAATTTTAATATCTTTTTCTCTTTTTTCTGCTTTAACTTTAATTCCTAATAATTTTTGAAGTTTTTTAGTAATATCTTTTATATTTGCAGCATCTTGACCTAAAATTACACCAGGACGAGCTGTGAAAATAGAAACAGTGATTAATCCACCTCTGATTCTATCAATTTCAATATGAGATACTAAACAATCTTTAAGTCTTTTATCTAAAAATTTACGAATTTTAATATCTTCAGCTAAGAAAGTAGCATAGTCTTTTTTTTCTGCGTACCAATGTGTATTCCAATCACGACTGATACCAATTCTCATTCCTACTGGATTTACTTTTTGACCCATACTTCCCTCCTATCTTTCTTTAACCACACAAGTAATGTGGCTTGTTCTTTTTAAAATTGATGATGCTGAACCTCTAGCTCTTGGTAAAAATCTTTTTAATCTTGGTCCATCATTAGCATAAATTTCAGCAATATATAATTTTGATTCGTCCATTTTATTATTATTAATTGCATTTGCAGCAGCAGATTTAATCAATTTTGTAACAGGTGTTACAGAAGATTTATTCATATTTGATAATATACTTAAAGCAACTGCAACATCTTTTCCACGAACTAGGTCAATAACTAAGCGAACTTTTCTAGGAGTAATTCTAACTCCGGTTACTTTAGCAACAGCTTGCATTCTCATTTCCTCCTAGTCTACTTTTTAGCCGCAGCTGCTGCCTTATCTTCAGCAGTGTGACCTGTATGTCCTTTATAAGTTCTTGTTGGTGCAAATTCACCAAGCTTATGTCCAACCATATCTTCAGTTACAAATACTGTAATAAATTCATGACCATTGTAAACGGCAAAGGAGTGTTCTACAAATTGTGGGAAAATTGTAGATCTTCTTGACCAAGTTTTAATTAATTCTTTTTTGTTTGCCTTATTTAATGCTTCAACCTTTTTCATTAAATGTTCATCAACAAAAGGTCCTTTTTTAACACTACGTCCCATTTTATTCTCCTTTCCTATTTACCATTACGACGACGGATAATCAATTTAGAACTAGCTTTCTTTTGTGATCTAGTTTTGACTCCGAGAGCTCTTTTACCCCATGGTGTTCTTGGTGCATCTCTTCCTACAGGACACTTACCTTCACCACCACCATGTGGGTGATCATTAGGGTTCATTGCCGAACCTCTGACAGTTGGTCTAACGCCTAACCATCTTGTTTTACCAGCTTTACCGAAATTAACTAAGTTCCAGTCTTCATTGCCAACAAATCCAATTGTGGCTTTACATGTTCCTAAAACTTTTCTAACTTCGCCAGAAGCTAATCTTAAAATTACATATTTACCTTCGATACCAAGAATTTGAGCACTAGTACCAGCAGCGCGACACATTTGTCCGCCTTTACCTGGTTTTAATTCAATGTTGTGAACAAAGGTACCTTCAGGAATATTCTTTAAGAACATTGCATTACCAATTTTAATATCACAAGCTTCACCAGAAATAATTTTATCTCCGACTTTAATATCTTTTGGTGCAATGATATATCTTTTTTCACCATCAATATAATTTATTAAGCAAATATTTGCGTTTCTATTTGGATCGTATTCAATTGTAGCAACACGTCCTTCAATACCATCTTTATTACGTTTAAAATCGATGATACGATATTTTCTTTTATGACCTCCGCCGATATGTCTACATGTAATAACACCAGTATTATTACGTCCACCAGTTTTAGAAATTGAAACTAATAAACTTTTTTCAGGAGTATTTGTTGTAATTTCTTCATATGTGAAATTGATCATAGCACGACGACTTGGGGTCGTTGGTTTATAATTTCTTATTGCCATATTTTTTCTCCTATATTTAATAATCTTATATAATATTAATTTTCTTCTTGATTTGCATTTAGAAGATTAATTTTGTCTTCAGATGATAAAGTAACATAAGCTTTTTTATATCCACTTACTTTACCTTCATAACGTCCGACTCTTTTTGCCTTAGGCAAAACATTAACGATACGTACGCTTAATGGTTTTACATTAAAAATTTGTTCAAAAGCAATCATAATTGATGTCTTATTAGCTTTTGGTGAAACTTTAACAACGATAGTATTTTGATCTTGTTGAAGTTTCAATGATTTTTCAGTAAGAACAGGTCCAATTAATAAATCTAAACTATAATTAGTTGGATTAGAATATTGTTTGACAACTTCAGTTTCAACTTTTTTCTCTTCTACTTTTTTAGTACGTGCCATTATTTAAGTGCCTCCTCAACTTTCTTAGCCGCTTCAAGTTCCATGACAACACTATCAGCATTTAAGACATCATAGACAGAAACATTATTATAATTAACTACGATTAATCCTGGAATGTTTCTTGCTGACATCATAAGCGTATCATTTTCTTCTGGAACAACAAGAAGTGATTTTGCTGGAAGTTTTAATGCTTCACAAACTTTTACCATTTCTTTAGTTTTGAAAGAAGGTAAAGTAAAGTCTTTTACAACTACCATTGCTTTATCATTAACTTTAAGAGTTAAAGCAGATCTTAAAGCAAGATTATGAGCTTTTTTGTTTTGTGCAAGTTTGAAATTTTGATTTCCTGTAGGACCAAAGACAATACCACCATGTCTCCATAATGGTGATCTAGATGATCCTGCTCTTGCACGTCCAGTACCTTTTTGTCTCCAAGGTTTAATACCGCCTCCAGAAACTTCTGCTCTTTTTTTAGTTTTTGCAGTAGCTTGACGTTGGTTTGCTTGATAAACTTGGACGGCATCGAACATGACTTGTTTGTTGACTTCAGTAGCGAATACTTCACCACTTAGTTCGACTTTTTCAACTTCATTACCTGCTAAATCAACAACAGGCAATGTAATATTCTTAACTTCTGCCATTTCTATTCTCCTTTCCGTTCAAATTATTCAGCTTTTGAAGCCAAGTAATTAACTAATTCTTTTACTTCAACTTTAGCATTTGGATTTTTTACAGCTGTACGAATTTTTACTATTGATTTTTTTGGTCCAGGAACAGCACCTTTAATTAAAATAGCATTATTAGCTACATCGACTGCCACTATTGTTAAATTCAATATAGTTGCTTGTTTGTTACCATGATGACCTGCCATTTTTTTACCTGGATGAACTCTGTTATTGCAACGTCCATTAGTAGCAAATGAACCAGGTCCTCTATGATAGCCTGATCCGTGACCTTTAGGTCCAATTGTGTAATGCCAACGTTTTACAGCACCTGTAAATCCATGACCTTTACTTGTTCCTATAACATCAACAACTTCACCAGCTTCGAAGATATCAGCTTTGATTTCATCTCCAACTTTATATTCTTTATCAGAAAATTGAAGTTCATTTAATTCATATTTTGGTGTAACACCAGCTTTTTTGAATTGTCCAAGTTCTGGTTTATTACATCTTTGTTCTTTTTTCTCTTCGTAACCAACTTGAACAGCTACATAACCATCTTTTTCAATGGTTTTTACTTGGGTAACTACATTAGGTAGTACTTCGATTACAGTAACAGGATATTGTGTACCATCTGTAGCGAAGACTTGAGTCATACCCATTTTACGACCTACGATAGATTTCATAAGTTTCCTGCCTCCTATAATTTAATTTCGATATCAACACCACTTGGTAATTCTAAGTGGGTCAAACTATCGATTGTTTGTTTGTTTGGATTGACTATATCTAGCAATCTCTTATGTGTTCTAATTTCGAACTGTTCACGTGCATCTTTATCTTTGTGAACTGATCTTAAAATTGTATAGACCTGTTTTTCTGTAGGAAGTGGAATAGGTCCAATAACTTCCGCACCAGTATTTTTCGCTGCAGCTACTATTTTCTCAACAGAAACGTCAAGAATTTGTGGTTCATAAGCTTTTAAGCGAATTCTGATTTTTCTACTTTTTGCCATTTTTTTCCTCCTTTGTCTAAATCGTGGCTAGACAATGGCTCCATGTGAGTTCCCTAAATCGCCTCAATGACAACACCAATAGGCGTTTAGCAATCTCCCATTTCAGCGCCAATTTCTTTACGCAACATTTCTATTTTACACATTAGAAAATTTGATGTCAACAAAATTTCCAAAATAAGTGAATCTTATTTTTAGTAAGTTAATTATATATAATTAATGTTTATGTTTTGCTTAAATTTAGCTATTTATATTTATTTTTTAGCCAAAAAGGAAAGAAAATGTTATAAAATAAATTTGAGGCATTTTTATGAAATTTAATTTAAAGGCAAATAAAATTGATGCAATATTTATACCTATTATTATGATTTCTGCTCTTTTACTTTCTTTTTGTCTTTATTATATTCCAAAAGATGAAGGAAAATATGTATCAATTTATATTCAAACCAAACTTGAATATTATCTTGATTTGAATAAAAATCAAACACTTATATTGATAAAAGGTGATTATGATAAAGAAAAAAATCAATTTCCATCATTAAAAGGCGATATGACTATCGAAATAAAAGATAAAAAAGTTCGCGTAGAAAAAGAAGAAAGCCCATTACATATATGTTCAAAACAAGGTTGGATATCTTTACCTAATATGCCTATTACATGTGCTCCTAATGCTGTAATAATTGTTATTGAGTCTAGTCAAAGTAAAGATATTAATATCATAGTTTAGGAGATTTATTATTAATATGAAAAAAGAAAATATTTATACTATTTCCCTTCTAAGTATATTTCTTGCCATAAGTATTTTATTAAATTATGTTGAAAATTTTTTACCGATGTTTATTCCAATTCCTGGTGTTAAACTTGGTATTGCAAATATCATAGGACTTATTGTTTTATATTTTTTTGGAAGAAAAAAGTTTATTTTATTAAATTTTTTACGCGTTATTATTGTGGGAGTTTTATTTAATGGAATCTTTACATCTTCATTTTTTTTAAGTTTCAGCGGATTTCTTTGTTCTTCTTTCATTGCTATTATTTTGTCATACAATAAAAAAATATCTATTTACACATTATCAATAGCTAGTTCAATTTTTCATAGTATTGGTCAAATTTTATGTGCATGTATTATTTATTCATCAGTTTACTTACTTTATTATTTATCTATACTTGTAATTACTAGTTCAATAGCAGGTTTTTTAATTGCCTATATTTCTTCATTAATTATTAAGCGTTTGGAAAAAATTATTCCTTTTCAATTACAAGCAAAATAAAAACTCTTTAAATATTATTAATATATCTAAAGAGCTTTTTGACTATATTTTTTTGTTATTGTTTTGATAATTTGGATTTTTTCTTTTCATTTTATGATATTCTTCAACTAATTTATTTTTCTTTTTTTTACCTTTAGAAACACAGCAAGAGCATTCTCCAGTAGGAAGATGTTTAATTCTTTTATATACGTAAGTACCAAATACTCCTCCTACAATTAAAATACAACAAAGAATAACAATAAAATCCATTAAGGTTCTCCTTTTTATCGTGCAAGTTTTTGATCTCGATATTTATTAAAATAATAAATTGCAAAACTTACACCTAAGACAATAGCTAAAATAATGAATGATGTCCACCACCAAGTACCAATCAAATAAATACATGATGAAACTAAATATGAAGTAATAATCCAGAAAATAATAGTTGACCAAAATTTATTTTTTGGTAACTCGGCTTTTGCCGTTGCAACCGCGGCAAAGCAAGGAATAGTTAACATATTAAACGCGATAAAGGAAATTAATCCTGGTCCTTGAATTTGAGTTGCTTGAATCATTGCTACTGATTCAATAACACCATTTTCTGAAGCTTCTGTAGCTTCTAAAATTTCTTTAACAATTTCAGGATCAATGCCAATTCCAGTATATGCACCTGGATTTTTTTCAACCAAATTAATAATACATACAGCAAGCGTAAAGAATGTGGCAATAACATTTTCTTTAGCAATTAATCCAGTAACTGCCGCTACTGCGAAAACCCATCCAAATACTGTTAATTGCGAACCAAAACCTAAAGGAGTAAATAATGGTTGAATAAATTTACCTAAAGATGCAAGAATCGAATCATTCATTTCGCACATTTTCCAATCCCAACCAAAATTTGTTAAAAACCAAATAACAATTGTTGAAGCTAAGATAATTGTAAATGCCTTTTTAATAAAGTGTTTAAGTTTATCCCAAAGATGAATCATAAGCGCTTTGAATTGAGGTACATGATAACTTGGCAATTCCATAATAAATGGTGGAACTTCCCCTCGCATCGTCGTTCCTCGCATCAATATAACTGCGACAACAGCAGTTGTCATACCTAAAACATACATAAAAAAGGTAATTAAATCAGCATAAGGAAAATTAAATTGCATCACAATTGCGCCTGAAATAGCAGTTAAAATAGGTAATTTAGCACCACATGAGAAAAATGGAATAACACGAATTGTCGCTACTCTTTCATTATCATCTGCTAAAGTTCTTGTGTTTATCATTGCAGGAACAGAACATCCAAAGCCCATTATCATTGGCATAAATGCTCTTCCTGATAAACCAAATCTTCTAAAGATTCGATCTAAAATAAAGGCAACACGGGCCATATACCCTGAATCTTCAAGAATCGAGAAAAATAGAAATAAGAATAAAATTTGAGGTAAAAAACTTAAAACAGCAAATAATCCACCTAAAACTCCATCAACTATTAATCCTTTATACCATTTTCCCTCTTCAAGTAATGAAGAAACTCCATCACTAATACTTGATGTGATAGCATCTAAAAAATTAAACAAAATAACTCCTGGAGAATTAATACCACTTTCTGTCCATAATAAACCTTCAAATGGACTATTAGCAAAAGAAGGTCCAAATGAAGAAAAAATATCTCCTGAATTATAATTTAAATGACACCATTTCAAAATATTATTAATAAAATGATAAATCGCATTTAAACAAAATAAATCTTCTGAAAATGTCAAATGGAATATAGCTAATAAAATTAATAGAAAAATTGGTATACCTAACCATTTATTTGTTAATACTTTATCAATACGATCAGATTTTGTTAATTTTTCTTTTTCTGCTTTATTTTCTTTATTAATGTATATAGCAAAATTACTAGAAATATATTTATATCTTGCATCGGCAACTACTGCTTCAAAATCATTTCCAAACACTTCATCATTAAAAGTTTTTTTATAAGCTTCGACAGTAGAAGTTAATTGTTTATGATTTGAAACTTCAATTTCATCATTTTCTATTAATTTAATGGCATGAAATAATGAATTTTCGACATTAATTGCTTGAAAAGCTATTTTTACATCATCAATCAAATGATGCAAAGCGCTATTTTTTAATACAGTAACACCTTTTCTAATTTTTTTTGCTTCAGAAATTGCTATTTTCATTAAAGTATCAATATTTTCTTCTTTTAATGCCGATATTTCTACGATAGGAATTCCAATTTTTTTCTCTAATTCGTGAATGTTAATTGATGTTTTATTTTTACGAACAACATCCATCATATTAAGTGCTATTACAATAGGAACGTCTATTTCCATTAGTTGTGTTGTTAAATAAAGATTTCTTTCTAAATTTGTAGCATCGACAATATTAATAACACAATCTGGTTTTTCATCAAGAATGTAATTTCTTGAAATAACTTCTTCTGGAGTATATGGAGAAAGTGAATAAATACCTGGTAAATCAATTATTTCTACTGGTTCTTCACCCTTTTTATATACTCCTTCTTTTTTATCAACTGTAACACCTGGCCAATTACCTACATGCGCGGTTGATCCTGTTAGAGAATTAAAAAGTGTAGTTTTACCGCAATTTGGGTTACCTGCTAAAGCAAAACGTTTCATTTGTTATTCTCCTTTACTAAAATAATTACATTACATGCTTCTACTTTTCTTAAAGTTAATTCATATCCTCGTAATGTAATTTCTAAAGGATCACCTAGTGGTGCTTTCTTTCTTAAATACACTTCAGCACCAGGAGTAATTCCCATGTCGAACAATCGTCGACGAATTCTTCCTTCACCCTCGACATTTTTTATTAGGCCAGTCTCGCCTATGTCGAGTTCACTTAATTTTTTCAACATCGTTTATCCTTCCTTTCTACGCAACAAATATTTTAGTAGCGATGTTTTGATCTAAGGCAAGACGACCTTCTTTAACAACACAAATGATATTACCTCCACTATGTGATAAAACAGTAATGATTGAATTAAGTGTAATTCCTAAGCTTTCTAAATGTTTTTTTGTTTTTTCATCAGTAGCAATTCTTACAATTCTTAATTCCTTATTTGTTGGTGCTAAAACAATTGGCATACATCTTCCTCCTTATAGTTAGTTAAAACTAACAATATTAAAAAAATAAAAAGTTAGACACAACTAACAAACTAATTTTATTCATCAATAAATTGTATGTCAATATTTTCTTAAAAATTTATTTTTTTTATTTTTTATTTGTTAAACATTATTTTTTCTGAATTAAACATTTTTATAAGAACAAAAATTCCTAAGCCACAAAAAAGAAGATTAGAAATTATTGTAAAAACAAATGGCAATAAATCAAATTTAAGCATTAAAATTGATTTCATACATTGAGTCGCATTATAAATAGGAATTAAGTACATAATTAAATTTTCTTGTACTTCTCCTAATGAAAACATAGATGTCATACCTAATACTTCCACTAAAATCATCACTGGTACACTATAAGCACTAGCTTCTTTTACACTTTTTGAAAACGCTGATACAATTGAAAGCAATGTTATAAAAAGAAAAACAATAACTAAAATCAAAGCAAAAAGTGCAATAAAGTGTTCAAAATGATACATAGAAAAATCAAAATTTATACTTGTTGCCATTTTAGGTAAAGAAGCGCTTAATCCAATAAATGAAGTTATCGCAGAAACAATAGAAGTTATTCCAAGAGCAATAATTTTACCTATAGCAATTTCACTTCTTTTAACTGGAGTAATTAATAAAGTAGCAATAGTGCCTCTTTCTTTTTCACCAGCAATGGATTCAGTGGAAACAGAAAGACAAGAAGAAAATAAAAATGTTAAAAGTAAAAACGGAAGTAATATTGATACAAATTGACTTGAAGTATCTTCATCAGTAGCTACATCGTATTTTATATTTAAATTTTCATTAACTTGAAAAAGTGATTCAATAACTTTACTTTCATTAAATATATAAGCATAATAAAATGCATAAATCGTAGATGATTCTTTTGAAGTAGAATTATAATATAAAGAAATTGAAGAAGTTTTATTATTTAAATCAAAATTCTTAGAATATTCAATAATTAAATCCAAATTTTCATTATCGTGCAATTGTTTTTTTGCTTCTTCTAAATTTGTTTCATCACTATATTCATCAATTTTGACAATATATTGTCCTTGAGCAATTTTAAAAAAATCGAAAGCATTATTAGCGTTAAAAACTTTAATATGATATTCATATTCACTATCAACATTACTCATATTTGAAATGGCAGGTCCAATAAGAGAATAAACAATAAATATTAAAAATCCAGGTAAAATTAAACTAATTAACATTCTTTTATCAGTAAAAAAACGAAATAATTCTTTTTTAACAATGGTAATTATATTTTTCATTCTTTAACCTCCTTAGCGTAAATATCAAAAAATACTTCTTCTAAATTTTTCTCTTCCGTAAGTTTTTTTAAAGAGTCAACTTTGACAATTTTGCCATCAATAATGATGCCCACACGATCACAAATTTTTTCCACTAAAGAAAAAATATGTGTCGATAAAATAATTGTTTTTCCTTTTTTCTTTAAATCAAGCAAAAAATCCATCACAATTTTCGTAGCAAGAACATCTAATCCATTTGTAGGTTCATCGAAAATAATATAATCAGGATCATGAACTAAAGATAAAACTAAAGAAACTTTTTGTTTCATACCAGTTGATAGTTCAGCAATTTTAATTTCTTTAAATTCATTTATCCCAAAATTATTAAATAATTCTTCTTTTCTTTTTTGAGCAACCTGTGATGGTATACCATATAATTTTGAAAAATAATCAAATAAATAATTTGGTGTAAAAAAATCTTCTAATTTTAATTCACTAGTTAAAAAACCTATTTTTTTCCTTACTAAAAACGAATCTTTTGTTACACTTATACCATCAATATAACAATCACCTGAATCAGCTTTAATTAAAGTTGATAAAATTCTTAATGTGGTAGTTTTACCAGCACCATTTGGCCCTAAAAGTCCAAATACTTCACCTTTATACATTTCTAATGAAAAATTTTTAAGAGCAACTTTTAATGGATTTTTAGTTTTATTTATTTTCATTTGCTTTTTTGATAAATGAAATGTTTTAGAAATATTATCAATTTTTATTGCTGTTTCCATGATAACCTCCAAATTTTTAATTCTTTTATTTTAATAAATTATATTAAATTTCGATAAAAAAACTAAGAATATTCTTAGTTTTTCATGTTTAATAAACAATTACTTCTTCATATTCTTTACACAAGCGATTTACTTCTCTAATTTTGAAAACTTGATTTTTAAAATAGAAATATTTTTGATCTATGTCATATTTTGTCATACTAACTATATCACTTGCGTATTTACTTACACGATCGTTTAAATTATGTGAAAAATTATATGTTGCTTTAGCACAACGTTGAGAAACTCTATCTAATTCATTAACAGCAATTTCCATTTTAGCAGCTAGATTAAAGAAACTTGCTGGACTATCTATATTAACTTCCATAGAATAATAATTTCCACCTTCATGTTCCGCTAAAGAAAGTAATCCCTTAACTAGAGCTGTTCCTTTTTCAATTGCCTCATCCATGCTTGGTATTATTTTTTCATAAATAGCGCTTTTTACATTAGGAACAATGTTATCTTTAAAGGTATTATAACTAGATTCCATGTCTTTTAAAACATCTTCTAATTCTAATTTATGATTATAACATTTATACAATTCATCTTGAATTATGGAACGTAATGAACCCAAACGGTTATTATTTTCACCAATCAAAGCTATTTTCTTTTCTAGTTCACTTATTTGTTCTCTTAAGGATTCAAGTTGATTATTTAATTCTTTTTTTTGTTTTTTTAAAGAACTTGCTGCTTCTGAATCACCAGCAGAACTAATTTGACTATTTAAACTGCTTATTTGACTATTAACATGAGATATTTCACGTTGTAATTGAGCAATTGTATTTCTAGCCTTTGATCTTGTTTCACAATTAATTTTATAGGCATTATTAGCAGCATTCATTTCATTATTTAGCATCGTTCTTTGTTGCTCGACAACTTTTATTTCTTGTTCTAAAGCATTAATCATTTTCATACAAGCATTAAAAATTTGATATGAATTTGACTCAATAAAACTAGCCCAATTGCTAAAATCATCTCTAACCCTGCGTAATAAATTTATATCGTATTTAATCACAATTTACCTCACAATTAAAGAATTAATTTCTGCAGCATGTGATTTAATATTAACACGTTGAGCAGCCACATTATTGGATTTTTGAATAGCGTTATTTATTTTTTCAACACCTTCATTATACATCGTATTAACTTTATTTGCGGAATTAGAAAATTTTGCGCCTAAGGTATCGTTCCAATATCTTAAAGATTCTAACATTTTTATTCACCCGTTGATTTTTTCATCGTTGCAATAGCTTCAGAGAATTTTTTAGAAATAACTTCTAAACGATCTGATAAATCATCTAGGCCATTTATACAACTTTGCATTTGAGCAACTTGACTATCCATTTTTTTCTTGAATGCATCATAAATTTCACCTTTCCAGTGAAGACCCATGTTAGAAATATTATTTTTTATGTTTTTTATATCAGCTTTTGCGTTTTCGCGAAAATTATTAATATCTCTTGCATAATTTCTTACAACAACATCAGCTTCATGCATTCTTACAACAATTAAACTATTATCATCAGCCATGTTTAACTAATTCCCCTTTCTCAATTCAGAAGCAAGTACTTCTTCAATATACGCAAATTTTTCAGAGCCACTTTTTACTGCTCTTAAACTTTCATTTAAAGTTTCATTCATTTTTTTAATAATCTTTTTATATTCATTTATAATTTTTAATGCTTCAACTGAAGTTCTATCATTAAGTTGCCCTTTAAATCTATTTGATGAAATTTCTAAACGATTTAATTCATCATTTAAATGCTCTAATATTTTTACAAAACTTGTCTGGAGCATTTTAATTTTAGCATAATTAAATTCAGTAAGTTGAGCCATATTAATATTCCTCCTCAAATACTTTTAAGAAATCACTTTCACTTTTAAGTGAGTAATCAAATAAACGTGTCTTAGAACTAATAAATTTAGTTTCAATAGTTGTTTCATTTGCAACAATTTTTGTAGAATTTACATGACAACAAGATGCTGGATATTTATTAGTGTCATTTCTGATATTAAATCCATCAGAAATTGCAAAATGATTTGCAGTATTATCTCTTTCAGTCGCAGTAATATAATCATTTAAATCAGCATAAATCGGACTTGATAATACTACGAAAATATTTTGACGATACCCTTTGCAATATAATTCCATTAAAGCTTGCATTGCTTTATATGGATCGACATCATCATTTATATCAATAGGTTCCACATTGGTTTTTGGATTTTTTAATAAATTATCATTTCCTCCAGTAAACATAGCAATAATATCGTCCGCGGAAGCATTATTTAAATCACTTGCAGATTCTGTTTCTTCTTCTTTCTTTAATTCAAAAGATGTATCATCATCTTTCCATGAAGTTTCTTTTAACCAACTTACATTGTGAACAACAAGTAAATATGGAGTAGTATCTTTATTAGCTTTTTTATTTCTGTTTTGAAATATACTATGAACTTTTAAAATTTCTTTACAAGCTTCAATTTCACTATCTTTAATTACCACATGTTTATTAATTAAATCATAATTAACATAATCTAAAAGTGCATTTAATTTATCTTTTATACCGCTTTCAATGCGAATATAACTTACATTTTCTTTATCAGACAATAATTTACGTACTTTAAGCATGTACATAAAACCTAAAATAACGTTTCTTTCATAAATGGCAAGTCTATTAGATTCACCACTCATAATGTAATTTAATGCTGATTGTTCTGATGAGAAACGCATTGCAACAGGTAAAGAAGAAGTTGATGTTACACCAATATAGCTTGAATATGAATCTTTATCAAGTTGTGCTTCTTCAAGAATAATATCTTTAAGATTTTTAACTTCACTAATTGGCATAATTTCTGTACTTCCAGCAATAACTTGTTCAAAATTATTTCCTAATGAAGCATATTTTTTACGAATAGTATCCGCTAAAGATAACTGCATTTCTGAACCAGTTTCTCCAGAGAATGCTAAACTTACAACTGATTTACTTTTACCTAAATCTGTAGAAATTAAAGCTTTTCCTTTTTCGCTTAAAATATTTCCCGCATCAAAATCCATTTCATTATATTTTTCTTCAAAAAGTCTACCAACAAAGCCATTTAAACCAATTCTAATTTTAATTTGACTCATAGATCTTTCATTTAAACCTGCTGTAGAGTGACCTGAGAAGATAATTGTGATACCTGAACTTCTAACTCTGGTTAACAAAGAAAATATTCTTTCTTCGATAACATCATTTATCGAAGAATCATCGCCTTTTGAAGCACCACCTTGTAACATGGTATTAAATTCATCGATAATAAATAATATTCTTGGCATAATTTTTGTAGTATTCTTAATGCCTGGTAAATTATTATACTCAACAATATTTGCTACTTTACTTTTAGCAATGATTTTCATACGATCATTTTGTAAATTCTCTAACATGTCTAACATATCTAAAGCATTTTCTGTCGTACTTTTTAAAGATAAATAATTTATATGTGGTAAATATAAATCTTCGCCCTTTTTATATTGTGAAAATTCAGTAGATGCATCAACACCTTTAAAATCCACTAAACAAATATTTAATTCTTTTGGTGAATATGTTTTAGCCGCGGCAAAAATTAATGTATGCATTAATGATGATTTACCAGATCCAGTAGTACCTAAAATAATCGCAGATGAATCATTTTTAGTATTAATTGTAAAATCATATGTATCGCCATTTATTTTACCAATTGGAATTCTCAATTTATAATCATATATAGAATATTTTTCTGCATCACTTGCTTTTTCAACTTGATTCAAGAAACTTTCAAGATAAAGTATTGTCGCAGATTTATATCCTTGATTTATATTTTCCCAATATTTTAAATTATTAAAATTAGGTACAGTTAAAGCAAAACTTGCATCTTTATTATTAAATGTAAATGTTTTTCTTTCAAAATCAAAATTATTTACATATACTGCGCCTAATTCTTTAGGATCTAAATAAGTATATTCTGGTTCATTAGAATAAGAATTTTTACTAGTTTCATAAACGCTTTTCTCACTAGCCTGGAAAATAATTGGAACAATACCAGTATCTTTATCTTTTATTAATGATTTTAATTTAGCAACTATTTCTTGATCACTGAAACCAAAAGGATAGTTATTAATAATTAAAAATTTAAAATCATGTTGATTATCAGGTGTTGCTTTATTGTAATTAAAAATATCACCATATCCTTCAGAAAAATAAGTATCGGATCTATTTTGTCCTTCTAAAAATAATGCATCAATAACTTGCGAAATTTTTGATTTATCTCTTACTGTAGGCATGTAAATTATATTTGAGCCTAAATATTTTTCTGCACGTTGAAGAATTGGCACAAAAGGTGAAGCTAAACTTTGATTATTAGAAGCAGGGCAGTCAATACTAGCAATTTGTAATTTACGAACTGGAATTCTTCTAAATAATGTAAATAATAATTGTTCGAAATATTCGAAGAATTTACTTGCACTACGATCAGACATTATATAAGTTGGTAAATCAATAATAAGAGAACCTTGTTTTTTATCTAATTCCCAATATAATTTTTCTTCATCAAAACCATGTAAATCATCATTTAAAAATTTCTTAGAAAAATCCACAACTTCCTTTTTTTGTGGTGAATTTCTATGTAAACCCATTAAAAATGAAACATTATATCCATTACCGAATTCTATTTCACCATTATGTAATCTAAATTCTTTTTCTCGTGAACGTATATCGTGTAGTTCTTCTTTGATTTGTTGAATTTTATAATAAGAATCTAAGTTTTCAAATTTAGAGATTTCATTATATTTTTCTTTTTCAGCAGTTAATTTATCTTCATAAGTAGAAATTATTTTATTCATTTCTCTTTGATAAACTTGTGAATCTTTTAATAATTTTATAATATTATCTTTAATATATTGTGAATCAACATATGCTTGGAAAATTACATCTAAATATTTATTAAGAGTTTCGATATCTAATTTATTATTTGAATTAATTTGATTCATCGCATCAAGAGTTTCATCTTGAATTTTTTGAGCCCAATCTTCAGTGTTTTTCTTTAAATTAAGATTAACTCTTGGTTTTTTACTCGCAATCTTTTTTTGAGCATTGCTTAAAAAACTTTCAAAAGGAAATTCTTTTTGAACATTCATCAAATCATCAATAATATTTTGAAATATTTTTGCTAATTCAAGATAATTTTGACTGATTTCTTTATCAATTCCTTTTTTAGTTATATCAGCAATATCTTTTTTAATATTGCTTTCAGTTTTATCAAAAGTATCTTTTAAATATTTTATTTCCCCATAATAGGAATTCATGATTTGTTCAATTTCAATTAATAAATCGTTAATTTTCATACCCATTCACCACCAAATTATAGATCATATTTTGTAATACTTGCTATGCATAAACCAAAGCCTGCAAATATTTCAACTATACCCAAGAATATATTAAATCCGCCAAATACAAACGAAACAATTGAAAGCATCAAAACAAACATTCCGCCAAAACCAAATAATAATGCAGGAACATTTTCAAAGCTTTCTTCATTTTGCCATACTATAGATAATATTAAGAACAAAACATTAACAGTATTAAAGATAAAGTAGAAGATTTTTGCAAGAGCAATTCCACCATTTATACGAATTACAAGATAACCAATTGGTATTAAATATATAAATACTAAAGTTAATATTATAAATAATTTATATGCATTTTCTAAATAACGAGTTTCAAATACTGTTAATGAAGATAAGGCAATGAATGCAAATGCCATATAAACAGTATTTGCTGTATTAATATTTCCAATAAGAGGATTTAATAACATAGTTAAAGTTAACATAGGAAGCAAACTATTAAATATCAAAGTAAATATTGTGAAATCGCCACTATTACGTTTTAACCCAACTATACAAATTATTGAAGTAACAATAAAAGTTAAAATTGTCATAGAAAGATGAGAACTATATTCATAAGGAATAACTTTTGTAATCATTAAAACAATAATTAAAATTGCAATAGCTTCTAAAATTGCAAAAGGAATAAATGCTCCTAAGCCATTCAATTTATCCATAATTGAATCAGCAAAATCTTCAATATATGAACCAACATGTAAAACAATAGAAATAATTCCTAAAATTATAGATAAAATTGGAATCATAAATAAAAGTGAAAGTGCAGTAAGAGTAAGAGCAGAAGCAATGCTACCTAACAAATTCATTTTAAAAGTAGCATCATCTTTTTTAACACATAATCTAATTAGATAATTAATTTCTAATGCTCCAACTCCTGCTAAAATAATAAATGCTGAAATATCTGGATTATTTTGAACCAATAAATTAAATAAAGGAATTATTAATAAGATATAAATAAATCTAACTAACAATGATCCTAAGATACTTTTACAATATTTTTTCTGCCAAATTTCAAAAACAAACATGACTGAATTTATAACTAATGCTAACCCAACACTAGAAGAAACAAGAATAGATGATATAAATAAATTTGAAAATAAATAATCATCGTTCATTACAAATGGACATGCAAGAATTATAAATGATAATAAAGGATATAAAAGATTTAATATGAATAACGGCTTTGTTTGATAATCATGATTAAGAAAAATACCTATTTGAGAAAAGATAGTTGTTAATACAAATGTTGCCGCTGTAACACATAAAATTTCTATTGGGAAGATAGTTCTTGTAAATATAAATAATGCAGCAATACCTGCAATACCTAATATTGTTACTAAAACAGAAATGAATTGTGTTTCACCAGAAAATATTTTAATAAATAAACTAACAGGTGAAAATAATACATCTTTAACTTTTGAAAAGAATGAAGCAACTTTAGATTTTCGTGAATTGCTCTTTTCTGCTTTTGCAAATGAATTTCTTAATTTAATCCATTCATTATAATAAGGAAAAGCATTTTTAAATTTTTCCTTTTTATATTGATTATCAGTAGTTCTAAATAATTTAACAGTTTTGTCATCTTTTTTAGCATTAATATATTTATTGTAAAAAAGAACATATTTTTGCATTCTTAATAATTCATTAATAAAATCAATTTCATTATGAATTTTATTTAAAACATCCATATTACTAATAAATGGTTTTGATTTATTATTAATAGATTTTTCAAGTGTTACCACTTCTGATTCAATATCGGAAACACTTTTTTTAGAAACTAAGAATTTAGATTCTGTTAGCATTTTTGCTTTATCTTTATCGTAATTACTATGTAATTTTTGTAATTCCTTTAAATAAGGTGCGTAAATTTCTGTAATTTGTTTTTCAGTATCTAAAGCTATATATACATCTTTTTTACTCTTTAAATAAGTAGTTAAGGAATTATAATCACTTTTTAAAACATTAATTTTTTGTTTTTGTTCATCATGTACAAGATTAAATTCTTCACCAGAACATAATTTTAATATATTATTTGTGTCACTAATTAATAATTCCAAATCTTTTTCTTTTTTACGATAATCTATAAAAAATTGTTTAACAGATTTCTGATATTCTTTTACAAGTTGATTAATTTGAGAAGAGTATTTATTGAAGTAATCAATAATCTTATTTTCTAAAGAAATTACATTATTTAAAGCAGTTTTATTAGTTAATGCACTTGAAAGTTTTTGATAATATGCATACAAAACTTGATAATCTTTTAAAGTATCTGAAGGGACATATTTATCTTCTAACTCTAATTTAATATTATTTAAATTTGTAACACTCTTATAAAATTTATTTACTGAAGTATCTAAAGAAGCGTCTTTATTTAATTTATCAATAAATTCAACTTTTGATTTTTCAAGAATTTTTAAGCTTTTTTCAATATCAGTGGTAAATAATTTTTTAGAATTATTAACTCCATCTATAAATTCAACAGCTTTATTTAATTGCTTTTTATGAGCAAAAACAGATGATAATTTACTATCAAGATTAAAAAGTTCTTCATAAATAGTCATAATATCTTTAGGAACATAAATACAATTTAAAGCTTTCTTTTGATCAATTAATTTGTTTGTGGCCTTATAAAATGCATCAAATGTTGTTTCTAAATTATGGTTTTTATTTAATTTATCGACAAATTCCGTTTTGGAACGATCTAATAGTTTAATATTATCTAAGATGGTTGCAGTTTTTAATGCATTGGTTTTATTAACATTATCAATAAATTCAAGAGTATCTATTCCTAAATCATAATTATCTACAATTTTCGAAAATTGTTGAAAAATATTTATTAATGAATCTTTTTTTCCTAAACTTGTTTTTAACAATGGATTGTTTAAGTTTTTGAATACAGGAGAATTTAATGCATCGCAAACACTCATTAATTCTTTTAAAGATGAAGTAATATTTTTAATATCATTTGGATTTTTTTGTAATTTTGCAAAACATTTTAAATCAATTTTTCCAGAACTTAAATTTGCAAGCGAAAGATAACTTTTAATTAAAGCTTCATTATTATTAGCAATAGAATCTAATTTTGAATTTAATCTAGATAAACTATCCTCTAAATAAACATTTTTAATTTCTTTTGATATTTTTAAGTTAATAAAATTTTTATTAATTTGCATAAAACTCTCCAAATCTACATCTTATAATATGTTATATTATAAACCTCAAGTACCTCTAATATCAACAAAAATAAAAGTGAACATTTTATGTTTTAACACCTTTTGCATATTTATTTTATTAAAAAGGGTCAAAAACAAGTATATAAATCACATTTATTTTTTTTATGCATTTCTAATTTAAATAGTTAAAAATGCATACTTATTTTATCAATAAAAGTGTTAAAAAAGTGCTAAAATTACTATTTTTTTTTAAATTTGTAAATCGAAATTAAAATATGCTAAAATAAAAATATGAAAAATAAATTACTTTTTTTAGGAACTACACTTATAAGTTTTATTGGCATAATAGCGCAACTTATTTTTTTATCTTTAAATATTGTTTCTATTCCAAATATTTCTGTTGGTGAAGTTTATATGGTAGTTTTATTATTATTAATTATTGTCATAATTGTAGAAATAGTTTCTGTTTATACAATCGATGATTCTACATACCATACAATTGTACTTGCTTCATCTCTTTTTTTGCTTTATTTATTTTCAACAGATACAAAATTGTTTTTTTCAAGTATAAATATTAATTTATCAGATAATATTTTAGGCTTATTCAGTGAATTTGCTTTTATTATTTTATCTTTTTGCTGTTGCTGGTATATGCTTTATTTATATAAATTAAAATTAAATAAAAATATGCTTATTTTTTTACACATTTTAATATTTAGCCTTTTTATTTTATATGCTATTACATTATTTTTTGATTATGGATATATCATGCATTTAATTATCAGTATTATTTTTATTACAATCTTTTTTGTAATATTAAAAAAAGTAACCGAAAAACAAAAAATATATTTTACAACATATTTAACGATTATTGTTTTTTATTTTAGTTTAGGCACACAAAATTCAAACGTTTTTGCTTATTGTAATATTTTACCTGTTGTCATTGGAATACCATTATTTTTTGCAACATTAACTTTTATGATGTTCATAATAGTTTATATGCATTTTTCAATACATTCTGATAGTAAAGCGATAAAATCAAATGAATATAAACAACAAGCCGAAATATTTGAAACAAAAGCATTAACAGAACAAATTAAACCTCATTTTATATTTAATTCATTAGAAACAATTAGAGAATTGTATCATGAAAATATTGAACTTGGCGATGAAGCTTTGACTTTAATGGCTAAATATATGCGATCAAGTATTAATTCTTTTGATAACGAATTTGTTCCTTTTGAAGAAGAACTGAATAATATATTTAACTATACTGAACTTAAAAATATTAATAATCAAAACAAAATTGAAGTTATTTTTAATATCGATTTTACCGATTTTTATGTTCCTCCTTTTTCTATTCAACCATTTGTAGAAAACGCTTTAAAATATAGCGGTGTTGAAGAAAAAGAAAATGGTAATATAATAATTTCTTCATATAAAGAAGATAATAACGCTGTGATTATTATTAACGATAATGGTAAGGGATTTAATATGGAAAATATTTCATCTTCATCACATGGAATTAAAAATGCTTGTGAGCGATTTAATTTAGCTTTTGGAATTATTCCTGAGATTAAAAGTGAAATAAATAAAGGCACTAATATAAAAATTGTCATAAATCTAGACAAACAAGAAAAGAGGCAAAAATGAAAATTGTTATTATTGATGATGAAATATTATCTTTACAATCTTTTTTAAGTGAAATAATTGATTACGATATAGATTATAAATTCTTTAAAGATGGGAATATAGCGTTAGATTATATCAGAAAGAATAATATTGATGCCATATTTACAGATATTGGTATGCCAAATATTGATGGATTGAATTTGGCAGAAAAAGCCATTACAATTCATCCAAATATTCCACTTGTATTTATTACAGGAATGGCTATAACAATAAATGATTTAAATGACAAAATTAAAGCCAATACGATAGGCTTTATGTACAAACCATATAACAATAATCAACTTAGAGAATTTATAAATATAATTAAGAAAAGAACGCCAATACTTTATGTTAAAATGTTCGATGTTTTTGATTGTTTTGTCGATGGCAAAATTGTTTCTTTTTCTTCCGCAAAATCAAAAGAATTGTTTGCTTTATTAATAACATATAATGGAAAGAGTTTAACTATGAATGATGCAATAAGCCTTTTATGGGGAAATTATGATATTGAAAAAGCAAAAATATTATATCGAAATGCTGTATTTAGATTACGTCGAACATTACAAGATATTTCTTTAAATTGCGTTGATTTTAAAAGAGCAATGTTAACTCTTGATAAAACTCACATTCAATGTGATTACTGGGATTTTTTGAAAACAGGTGAAGGCCCATATCATGGTGAATTTTGTAAAAGCTATGACTGGAGTATAGATTATTTATATGAATTAGATAAAATTGTGGAAAAAAGAAGAAACTAGACTAATTATGTTTATCAAAATAAGTTTTGGAAACTGCATCCATTACTCCAATAGTGTAACTGATTAAAGGCAAAATAATCATTAAACTAATAAATGTTCCTAAGAAAACAAAAGAAAATATGACAACAAGAGAAAGACATAATAAAATCAAAATATAACTTAGCAAAAGCGAAAAAATATTTTTCAAATTTAAATACTTTCTCAATGGTTTTTTATTAAAATACAATAACCAAGTTGAAAATAAATTTTCACAAATCATAAAAATAATAGCGAAAATAATAAGAAAAATTATATTATATTTCCAATTTGAAGCAATAAAAATATAAAGTGATAAAAATATACTTACTATGAAAAAACGACATAATGAAACACCAAAAGTTTTCATAAAAGAAACATTATGGCCCTCTTCTTTAATATTTTTGCCACATAAATGAGATGCATAAGTTATACCACACGCAAGAAATATAATGCTAATAATAGATACAAATATAGCGGCATTTTTAAATGAATTCAAATTTGAACTTAGTATTTCAAAAATTTCTTTAAAGTAATTAGAAATAGAAGAAATATCAAAAGATGAACTTTCTAATGCCGCAAAAAAGTTTTCATTGTATGTTTCTATTTGTAAAATTGTTTCCTGCGATATAGATTTCATTAAAATCATAAATGTTCCTGCAAAAGAACTTAAAATAATAATTAATGATAAGTAAATAACACCACAGGAAATCAAAAAACTCCTGCCATTTGTAAAAAATTCTTTAAAAGCTTTACGAATCATTTTTCCCTCCTTAAAACATTGGTGAAAACATATTTAAAATAGCGTTTAATAATAAGGCAATTTTGCTCATTTTAAAATTTTGTAATGATATTTCTTGAGACTTATTAATTGTATCTAAAAAATCAGATTTTATATCTTGCAAGCAAGGAGTTTTATACATTACCGCGCCACATTCATAATGATGAACTAGACTACGATAATCTAAATTAATCGTGCCAACAAAAGCAAATTCATCATCTGCTAATAACATTTTAGCATGAATAAATCCTGGTGTATATTCGTAAATTTTTACACCTGCTTTTAATAAATAAGGATAATTAGAACGAGTAATATTAAAAACTATTTTTTTATCGGGAATATGTGGTGTAATAATTCTTACATCAACACCCTTAAATGCTGCATTTCTTAATGCGGTAGTAAGATTGTAATCCAATATTAAATAAGGAGTTGTAATGTAACAATATTTTTTAGCATTGTTAATCAAATTTAAATAATTATTCTCGCCAACTTGTTCCTTATAAAATGGTTTAGGTCCATCACCAAAAGGATGAACATATCCTTCGTTTATAAATTTAACATGTTCTTTTATAAAATATTTACCAAAATCTTCATTTTCAATTTTTATATTCATATCATAAAGTTGTAAAAATAATGCGATAAGATTATCTACAGCTTTTCCTTCTATTTTAATTACTGTATCTTTCCAATGACCAAGTCGTTTATTTTCATTAATATATTCATCTCCAAGATTTACTCCCCCAGTAAAACCAACTTTACCATCGATTATAGTAATTTTACGATGATCTCTGTTGTTATGTACTCCTGAAACAATTGGTCTAAAAGGGTTAAATTTTACACATTTTATGCCTTCTTTATTAAGCTTTTTAGCAAAATTAGATTTTACTGCTCCAACAGAACCTATATCATCATACATAAATCTAATTTCAACCCCATTTTTAACTTTTTGTTTCAAAATTTCATAAATCGAATCCCACATTTTACCTTCATGCACAATAAAATATTCCATAAAAATATATTTTTCTGCTTTATTTAATTCAATTAATAAATCATGAAAGAAATCTTCACCAATTTTATAATAAGTAACTTTACTACTAATAGATCCTTTTAAAAAACTATTTTTAGAAAGATAATTTTCTATACCAATATTCTCTTTCAATAATAAAGTACAGTTTTCATCATTTTGCGAAATATGACTTTTTACTTTTGTTTGTATTTCATTAATTTTTTTAGATTCTTTTTTTGTCATTTTTTTATTAGCAAAAAGAATGTAAATCATTATCGTAAAAAAAGGTAATATTGCTAATAAAACAAGCCATGGAATTTTAAATTCTGGAGATTCTTTTTTATTAACTATATTGAAAAAAACCAAAAGAGAAATTAAAACACTTATACATTGAAATAAAGGAAAAATTTCTAAAATTGCTACAGTATAGAAAATTAATAATACTTGAATTAAAAATAATAAAAATATAATAATCATTTTGCTAAATAACAATTTCAAAATCTTCATAAATTTACTCCAAAAATAATTGATTTAATTTTTTTTAGGTTTTGCAATTTAAATCAAATATATTAAAATTATAATTCTTTCAAGATTACTTAGCAAATTATTTATTTTTTTATGTTTGTTTGACAAATTATTTTAATTTAATACTTTTTTATAAATTTACTTAATCGAAAAAAAATAAACGCATTGAATAAAATTTCAAAACGTTTATTTTCTTTTTATATATTTTTAAGCGTAAATAAATGAATCGACGCAAAGATTTCCTTTTAAAACTGTAATCTTTACAGAATGAGAACCATTATTTAGGATTTCTGATAGATAAGCAAGCTTTTTTTCATTTGTTGCATTTAAGGTTATCTCTTCTTTGTAAATTGAGTCAATTTCCACGATGAAAGTACATTCTTCATTCTGATAAGTATATAGACCAAATTTACTTCCTTCAAAATTATATGTTAAATAACCATTTCCTTTTATTAAATGTCCATATGTTGCAAGATTATCTTTATTGTATTGGAAATTGTAATATGTTGCTTTATCTAATGTATCTTCTTTACCATTAAATTCAAGTCCTACGTTCATTTCACTAATAGCAACATATTGATGAGTATCTGTATCAAGGATTTCTAAAGTATAATAACGGATTTTACTCATTTTGAATTTAGCAATCATTTTTCTTACTTCATATGGATGATTTTCATAACTTCCAAGAAGTTCCATATTATCTAAAGAAATTCCTCCATAAATCCTAAAGTTGATAGGCATATGACGAATGTCACGATTATATCCTGTAAAAAATAATGTATCGCACATAACTTCATCATGAAGATCAATTGTTACTCTAAATGGCTCTGTGGATATTTTTTTACCATTTTGGGAATGATAAGAAGTATTTTCATTTCCATCTAAAATATTATCTATTAAATAATTATTATCCCAAGAATCATAATTAACACTTACTATAGATTGTTTTTTTAAATCTGCTTTTAAAGCATCAACTTCATATTCTCTTTGATAAATTTCTTCATATTTAAAATCATATTTTTTATATTCTTCATTGGAATTAAAAAGCATAGAAGAAGGAAGCGTATTGACATTATTAACATTTCCATTTTCATCAATTTTAGCATATCCGATTTCCATATATGCATCATAAGACCAAGTAGTTGTTATAACCTCTTTAAAATAAATAAGATCATCTTTTTTTAAAGTTAATTGAAAAGTATGATCACCATCACTTCTAAAAGCATTATTGCCATTGTTTAAATCTAATTTTTCTTCAAGATTAGGTGTATTAATTCCTAAATATAAAGCGTGATTACCACGATCAGATCGAAAACAAAAAACATAATTTCCATCTTCAGGAATAGCAAATTTACCCTCAATTACTCCAAACATATTTGGCGAAACACCATTCATAAATGTTGAACGATGATTTTTATATTCTATTTTATTTGAATAACCTTCAAAATTATTTGCAATAGCTTCTTTTACAGTTTTATATTTTTGTTCATCAAAAGCATATTTAACTGCCTGTAAACCAGAATATGCTTGAGTAAATTCTAACGTAAAGGTAATTTCAGGAGTATTAATATCTAAATTACTATTTAATCTAATTTTTAATTTAATTTCTCCAGAATTTTCATATTTTGAATCAGGAATATATTTATAAACTTTATTAGAAATTTCTTCAATTTTACCATGTAATGGATTACTAATATCTAATATCTCATAGGTAAAATCATTTGGAACAAATAAATGTTTATTTAAATCAAAAGTAAATTCTTTACCATATTCGATATTAAATGGTTTAACTGTTTTTACAAAAACTTCATTTTCTCCATCATAATAATTTCTTCCCGTTTGATATAAACAAGCAGCAGGAATAAACATTGGAAGATTTTCTAGACTTACTTTATTTTTGATTTCTTCGCTTACTGATAAATGTAACATATTTTCAAAATAATAAGTCATATCATATCCTGTTGTTTCCACAAGTGCTTGATACCATGTGTCAATTCCACCTTGATAAGCATAACGCTGCGTTGCTTTAATAAATTTATCAACACCAAAGGTATGAATAATATCTACATAAGCATTTAAACTAGATTGCGCTACATCTTTATTACTATTTTCAATAGTTTCGCGTAAACTTCTTGATGGATCTACGTAGCGATTCCAATCAGTTAATGTTTTATCATCTTCACTTCTTTTTGAAGAAATATTTGTGTAACTTATATAAGAAAGAATATTCAATGCATTATTTGTTACTTCATCTCCTGGATATAAACCATATCTTTGGAAATGATGATTATATTCATGTATTGTTCCCCATGCTCCATTTGAAGTAAAACTTTGATAATCTAAAGCTGAATATATCCAATCTGAAGGAAGATTACAGAAATTTTGTCCAACAAAAGCCACAGCTCCACCCGCGGCAACAAAAGGTTCATAAAGAAAAGTAATACCTATAGAATTATTCGAACCCGTTGGTACTTGTTTTGAAATTTTGACAATATCAAGCCATAATTTGCCAACTTTCATTAAATTATCATAATCCATATTGACAAATTTTTTTGGTCCTGAATGACGAACAGCATTATCCCATATTTCAAAATCAAAAATAGGAGCGCTTAATTTTTTCATGGCCTCAAATTCTTCTCTTGTAGTATAGCCATAAATAAAATGAGGATATTCCACCGCGCCAGAAATAGTGACTTTAAAAGGAACAGGATTTTTAGGAGTTACATAAATTGGACCACCTAAACTATATCCAACATAAGCAACTGTTTTATTAACCTCCATTTGATTACAAATATTAGGCATTCTTACAAAGTCATTTCTTTCAAACCAAATATTATTATTACGATTTCTTTGACTTACTTGACCAATTGAAATAATTAACCCACCTGTTGCTTTTAAATCATCATCATTTATTTCAACTTTTATAACTTCTCCAGCAGGTGCATATAAACCAGTTAGATGATTTCCTAATGGACGAGGCGAAATAGTTATTTCTTTTTTAACAGCAGGTTCAGAATCTGAAATATCTCCATAATACATATTTTGACTTGAAGTGTGTTTATACAATTTTGTACCTGTTGGAACATTATTTAAATATAAATTACCCTCTTCATCCATGCTATCATAAGTAGTACTAGAGGCTCTTAATTCAGCATCTTCATTTAAAATTGCTCTTTTTTCATCATCAGTTATATTTTCTAACTTTGTTCCAAAATATGGATATCTTGATAATCCACCATTTTGCATGGTTTCAGGAATATGTCTTTCTACATTAGCAACAACTTTCATTGTTTGACCAACATGGGTAGTAACTTGATTTTCAATATTAAGCTTTTCATATGTTGGTTCAATGTCCTTAGAACTACTTGATGTACTGCTATTAGAATTAAAAGTAGAATTATCTGAACTAGAATTTGAACTATAACTATTATAAGAAGTGGAGTTATTATCATAAGAATCAGTTACTAATGAAGAACCACTAGAATCAGTACTATTAAAAGAATTTGTAGAATTTTTTGAGCTGAAAACTGGGGTACTACAGCTAGTAAAAAATAGACTCATAAAAAGTCCTGCTAATATTATTTTTGATTTACTATTTCTAAACATAAAATATATGCTTTTTCCTTTCACTCATATATTATTCATAAAATTAAAAATTAGTAAAGAGGGAAAATAAAAAATTTTTTAATACATGAAGAATTTAATTTTTTTCTTTAATGATATTCTTGCTACAATAATATGTTATTAAAAAATAACCACCATAAATTATAATAATAAACAACAAAGTCGAAATTATTGAGGCTAATGTTTCTTGATTGCCGAAAGTTTCAATAACCTTTAAAGCAAAAACAATTCCAAAAATTGAATGTATTAGAGCTAAAATTAATGGCAATATGAAACAAATGGCAATTTGTTTAAATAACGCTTTATTAATTTCTTTTTCATCTGTTCCTATTTTTCGTAAAATTTTAAATCTTTGCTTATTATCATTACTTTCTGATAATTCTTTTAACCCTATTATCGCGGCACTGCTAATTAAAAATACCATTCCTAAATATATTCCTATAAAAGTTACCATTGCAGTTAAACTAATCGTTGATTCTTTAATTGATAATTTACTTGAACCATCAGGTAAAATATAATCCTTACTTAATTCACTATTAGCAAGATTATTAATACATTCTTCAATTTTTCTTATTTCATCTTTATCTTTAATTTTATAATTACCTATAACCTGATTTTGATATAGAAAATCTTCATTAATTACCTTATCCGATACAAGGATAATCCCTGTATTAATATGTTGACTTGACATTTCAACAAAACCATCTTGGCAAGAATCATATTTTGGCTTTAAAGTATGATTAAATAATTTAATTGTTTCTTTACTTTTTAAGCAATATTTCTTACTTCTATCATGGATTTAAAATCTGATACAATAATATACTCATCATCCTTTAAGTTATATTGATTAATTTTATATAAATTGGCAACCTTATTATAATCACTTATTTTCATAATTATTTCAGGAGTATCATAATTTAAAAAAGGAAAATTTTTTCTTATTTCTTCAAGTTTTGAACCTAAGGTATGATTCATTGTTAATTGCGAAGTTCTGTAATTATTAATTTCTACATATTCTTTTAAATATTGATGTAAATTAAAGTCAAAAACCTCTAGTGTATCAAAAACACCTAAAGAAGAATTTTTAATTTGGTTATCATTATATCCTTTATTTTTATATGTATTATAATCTTTTTCCATATTCATCGTTGAGGTTAAAAATATATCTGCTGGAGAAAGCATATTTAAATTTGCATTCATTGAATCTTTCATTGTAAGACATGTAGATAACAATGTAATAGTAATAAATAACATCAAACAAATAATTGAGGTCGAAACAACTGTGGTATTAATTTTGTTTGAAAATTGTCTTAAAGTAAAACAATTTAGTTTTTTATAATAAAATTTTTTTATACTCATTGCAATTCTTAAAACTAACCCTGATAAAGAATAAAAAATAGAAAATGTAGAGATTATCCCCATAAAGATAACTAATAAAATATCTTTTGGCTCTTGTAATTGATTATATCCTGCAGTAACTAAATAATAAGCTCTAGCTAAAACAACACTAGAAATAATAAAAATTATTATACAAATATAAGGATTTTTAAGTTTAATTTTTTCACTTTTTTTTGTTGCATTTAATAGATCAATTAATTTGCATTTATTAACACTAAAGGTATTAAAAAACATGACAATTGCGTACATTAAACAAAAGTATATTACGCTTTTAATACATGCTTTATAAGAAAATACAAAAGTAAATTTATCTAAATTCGCTTCAAACATATTTGCAATTAAAATACTCATTAATTGCGATAACACTATACCAACACTAATTCCTATTATTAATGAAAGAATCCCTATGAAAAGAGTTTCTAAAAATAAAATCATTGAAATTTTTCTTTTACTCATACCAAGCAAAAGATAAATAGCAAATTCTTTATTTCTTCTTTTCATTAAAAATCTCGAAGCATATATAATTAAAGCACCTAAAATAAAAGAAACAAAAATACTTACAGTTGATAACATTTGAATTCCAAGTTCAATTAGTTTTTGAGAATATGAAGAAACATTCATCATGATTGTTTGACTATCCAAAGCGTTAAAAATATAAAAAATCGCTACACCAAGAATTAAGGTAAAGAAATAAATGGCATAATCTTTAATACTTTTCTTAATGTTTTTTAAAGATATTTTACAAAGCATCATTTAAACTTCCACCTATTAATGTTACAACATCAATGATCTTATCAAAAAATTCTTTTCTAGTATCATTGCCTTTATAAATTTCTTTAAAAATTTTACCATCTTTAATAAATATCACTCTTTTTGCATATGATGCAGTAAATGCATCATGAGTCACCATTAATATAGTTGCCTCCATTTTTTGATTTAATTGTAAAAAACTTTCAAGTAACATTTTCGAAGATTTAGAATCTAAAGCTCCTGTTGGTTCATCAGCAAGTATTAATTTAGGATTAGTAATAATAGCTCTTGCTGAAGCAACTCTTTGTTTTTGACCGCCACTTAATTGGTATGGATATTTATCTAAAGTATCATTAATATTTAAATCTGTAGCGATTTTTTTAATTCTTTTTTCAATTTCATTTGTCTTAATATTTTGAATTGCTAAAGCAAGAGCAATATTTTCATATGCTGTAAGCGTATCTAAAAGATTAAAATCTTGAAAAATAAACCCTAATTCTTCTCGTCGAAATTTATTAAGATTATTTCCTTTTAATTTTGTAATATCATTTCCTCCAACATAAATTTTTCCACTTGTAACTTTATCAATCGTGGATATAACATTTAAAAGAGTTGTTTTTCCGCTTCCGCTTGCGCCCATAATAGCAATAAATTCTTGTTTTTCCACTTCAAAAGAAATATTATCTATAGCTTTTGTTAATGAGGAATTATTTCCATAATATTTTTCTATCTGGTCAACTTTTAAAATTGTGTCCATATAATTTTCTCCTTTTAAAAATAAGATAAATTAAAAATATTTTATTGTCGTGTTTTTAATATTACATAACATTACAATAATGTAATCTTAGTTTAAAACATCATAATAATTATTTTTAAAAAAAGTAATTATAACTTTAGTGTATTCATTTTCTTTCGATTCAATTTCTATTTTATGAGAAAGTTTTTCACACATATTTTTTACTATATATAATCCCATACCAGTGGATTTTGATTTACCTCTACCATTTTCACCAGTAAAAGATTTATTCATTACTTGCTTTAAATCGGATTCTTTTATGCCAATACCATTATCTAAAATTGTTAAAATTGTCTTATTTTTTTCATCATTAACTTCTATTTTAATATATGAATCAACATTATCTTTTTTATATTTAATACTATTGTTTATAATTTGTTCTAAAATAAATTCCAACCATTTAGAATCAGTTAAAACTTTTATTTTAACTTTATCAACAATAAAGTTCATTTTATTTTCTAATAAATCATCAATGCTTTTTAAACCAACATTTCTTATTATTGTCGATAAATCAACACTTCTTATTAAATAATCTTTTGAAGCATTTTCGCTACGGGAATAGTATAAAACTTGTTCAACATAATCGTTAATTCTTTTTAGTTGTATTTTAATTCTTCTATCATAATTATGACTATTATTTATCAGATTCAATGTGGAAAGAGGAATTTTAATTTCATGGATCCACAATTCAATATATTCTTTAAATTCTTTTGATTGTTGGTAAATAGTTTTAACATTTTCACTCATAGATTTATTTATGTCATAAAGAGCTTGATACAAAAGTTCACCTTCATAAAAATTTGGTTTAGAAATGGTTTCTAAAACTAAATAACTTTTATCTAATTTATCTATATTTTTTAATAAAGTATCATAAAATTTTTTCTTTCGAAAATAATCAATTAAAATACTAACTATAAATAAATTAATCAAAATAAAAAAAGTTGAGATAATTATTCCTATATCAATTTTAAAAGCAAAAAAAATAATTAAAATAATTGCATAGCAAATAAACGTTAAGATAAATTGATAAAACTTGTCTTTAAAATAATCATAAAAATTCATGATAAAATATATCCCATTCCTTTTCTTGTTTTAATATATCCATTACAATTAATAGATTTAAGCTTACTTCTTAATCTAGAGATATTAACTGTTAATGCATTGTCATTAATAAATTCATTATTATTCCAAAGATCAGTCATTAATTCATCCCGAGTTACAATTTTGTTTTTATGATTTAATAAATAACGAAATACAATCATTTCATTTTTTGTTAATTCAATTTCAATTCCATTATTGTTTAGAGTGCATTTAGTTAAATTAATTCTTAAATCTTTATATGTGATTAAATTTACTGGAACTTCCATTCTTCTAAGTATAGCACCAATTCTTAAAAGAAGTATATTTGAATTAAATGGTTTTGAAATATAATCATCTGCACCAAATGAAATCGAAAGTGCTTCATCAATTTCAGAATTTGAACTTGTTAACATTATCACAGGAATATTTGATTTTTTACGTAATTCTTTAAGTAACATTTCTCCATTCATAAAGGGAATATTAATATCAAGAAGAATAAGATCTGGTAAACACTTTAATATTTCATTTAAAGAATTAGAAAAATCATGCAGAATAATTGGATCAAAATTATTGTTCGATAATAATTTTGCTAATTCATCGCACATTATTTTATCATCTTCAACAATCATAATTTTTTTCATACAATTCACTTCTTTCAGTAAATAATTATATCATGAAAAGAATTATCAATAACCTTACAATAATGTAATATATTAAGAATATTGTTTTCTAGAAATATTTATTAATAAAATTAAATAATATCAAAATAACTTAAATATTATACGCTAAATTGATTATAGAAAAGGTAATAATTGTATCTACGTTATAAAAATTATTTTGCATATCATAATAATCAAATGTTTGTTCAGTAATTTATTTGAATTGTTTTGTTAAATTTTTAACCCATTTTTTGGAAATTACAATATAACCACCTAAAAATAATTTAATTATATCTAATGAATAAATTAAGCAAACAAAGGGAACTAAAGATAAATTAGAAAATTTTAAAAGTAAAAAGCAAACAGGAACTTGAATTACAAATGCATAAAGTGAATCAAAAGCTAGAACAATTTCTGTTCTTCCTCCAGACCGCATTAAAAAAAACAAAGCATTATTAATTGCACATAACACAATATAAATTGCATTAAATTTAATTAAAATTAAGGCAATATTTTTAGCTTCAATGCCAATCCCTTTATAAAAAGAAACGATTAAAGGAGAAATTGAAAATAAAATAATGCCTAAAATTAAAGAAACAAAAAATGTAAATAGTAAAGAATAATATCCTTGTTTTTGACCTAAATTATATTTTTCTCCACCTATACTTTCACCTACAATGATGGATATACCATTGCCTAATCCTAAACATACAACAAAAAGTAAATTATAAATTGTCGAAGAAATTGGTAAAACTATGGTTGCAATTTCATCAACTTCGGAAAAAAAGTAAATCAATAAAGTTTGGCCTATTGACCAAAGTGTTTCGTTTATTAAAAGGGGAAGTGATTTTTTTAAAAAAGTAAAAAACATTTTCCTTTCAATTTTCAAATTATTTTTTAATCGATAAGTAAATTCATATTTTTTCCAAATTGTTAAAATAATTAATGCTAATATTTCAAAAATTCTTTCTACTAAAGTACCAATTGCCGCGCCTTTTGCGCCTAAAGCAGGAAAAGAAAATTTACCATATATAAGAAGATAATTAATTAAAGTGTTAAATAATATTCCAATGAATGTTATAACTGTTGGAGGAATTAAATGATCTAGTTCCCGCATGCTTGTTGATAAGGAATTTGTCAAAGCATAAGGAATAAAACTAACAGAAACTATAAAAATATAATCGCAAGCAATTTTTATAACTTCTTTATCTTTGCTAAAGCATGAAACTAGTTGTTTATTAAAAATCAATACAATTAATGTTGCTAAAATGGCAATAAAAGTGCTGAAATATGACTTAAAAACAAATGATTTAGTTAAATTATTTTTATTTTCACCACCTTTAAATTGACACAAAAAAACACTGCCTCCTTCAACCGCGCCAAAAATCATTAAATTGATAACAAATACAATTTGAGTAGCAATATAAACACCCGAAATTGATTTTTCGTCTAATTGACCAACCATTAAAGTGTCTAAAAGTGAAGCAATATTCAAAAATAATTGTTGAATAATAATTGGTAAAGAGACTAAAAATAACTTTTTAATAAATACTAAAAATTCTTTTTTCATATTTTCCCCTTATTTAAAACTTATTTTTTCTAAGTCTTGATCTTCTTTATTATTAATAAGAAGTTTATATAAAGTAGGCAAAAAATTAAATTCCTTCATTAACTTATGTATTTCTTCAAGTTTTAATAATCGATAATTTTTTGAAACAAGTTGCTTTTTTACCGCGCGTATTAAAATATTTTTAGGTGTATGTTCAAAATCTACAAATTCTAAAAGTTGTGTTTTATAACCTTCATATTCTAAAAGATTTGCCCGTATTGCATCGGTAAATAAAGCACACATTCTTTCTTTAATAATCCCATATTCTGATAAAATTTTTAAATTAGTAGGCTGACATTGATTATTTAATTCATGCTGACAACATGGTACAGAAAAAATCATTTTTTCCTGCCATTTAATCGCATTATATAATGCATAATCTGTAGCTATATCACATGCATGTAAAGTTAAAACCATATCTACTTTAAATGGTGCATTATAATTATTAATATCGCCAACTTCAAAACGTAATGATTCATAATTATATTTTTTAGCAATCGCATTGCACTTTTTTATAACATCTTCTTTAAGATCTAAACCGATAATATTTCCTTTTATGCCTTTAATTTCTTTTAAATAATAATAAACAACAAAAGTTAAATAAGATTTTCCACATCCAAAATCAATAATATTTAACTCTTTATAATTTTCTTCCTTAATTACATCATCAATTATTTCTAAAAAGCGATTAATTTGCTTATATTTATCATACATTGCATTTATTATTTTACCATCATGAGTAAAAATACCCATTTCAATTAATGGCTCAATAATTTTACCCTCTTTTAAAATATAATTTTTTTGACGATTATGTTCATTTTGCATACCAAGATTAATATCCGATTTTTTTCTTTTAAAATGACATTTACCATCTTTAGAAATTAAAAGAATTAGTTCTGTATTCATTTTAAATGCATTAACTTGCAAATAATTATTTTGAATTATACTTTTTAATTTTTCTAAAATAAAAACTTCTTTAACATTTTCATGAAATACTTGTTTATCAGAATATTTGCTTATTTGATAATAATTTTGTTTTTTTTCAACAACAATTTTTTTTATTTCTTCTTTTTTTAATTTAGGTTTACTGATAACAAATTTTATCATTTCTTCATTAAGCATATTTTGAATATATAATTCTAATTCTTCCATAATCATTACCTTTGTTAACCTTTATATAATATACAATATTCTAATGTTTAAGACCACAAAGAAAATAATAAAATACGTTGTTTGCTTTGCAAAACTTTAATTTTAATAATTAATCTTGTAAAATAGTTTTGATTAAAGGAAACAAAAATATGTCAGAAATTAAAACTAACAACGTAGAAAGTAATAAATCAACTTATGAAAATTTAGAAATTCTAAGAACAAATTTTCTTAAAGAATATAACAAGCAACAAAAAATCAGTATTGTTATACTTGTTGTTTTTATTGTTTTAATGCTTGCTTCTTTTATTATTCTTATTTCTATGCCAGATAAAATTCATTATGTTTTAATCGCAGCATTAGTTATTTTTCTTGGAACTTTTTTAATTACTAAAAAAATTAAAAATGAACGAATTAAAAGTGTCACAACATATGTAGAAAATTATCGTCAATTAATAAATGAAGATATTTACAAAAATATAAATTTGCAAAATATGGAAATTAATCCTTTAGAGAAAATAGAAGAAAGTACTTTAGAAAATATTAATATTTTTGATAATTTTGAAGATTTACACTCTAATGATGTTGTTAAAGGAAAATTTCAAAATCATGATTTTTTAAGTTATTCCGCGGCATTATATAATACAAAAAATGAAATAATATTTTATGGTAAAATTTTTACTTTAAATCTTGATGAAACAGATGGAAGTTTAATTATTCATCAAAAAAATGAAAAAGGTAAAGGAATTATAAAACCAATTAATTATCAAGAAATTAATAATGTTTTTTCTGATAAATTTATTTGCTATGCTTCTAGTGAAGAAATAGTTGATAAATTACTTGATGATAAAGCAATTAAAAATATTGAAAATTTAATACAAGATGAAGTATTTTCAGATTATACTTTTGTTATTCAAGATAGTAAAATTTATGCATTTGTATCTTGTAGAAATGATGTAATTGATATTCCATTAAAAGATCCTGTTAAAGAAGAAATTTTTGAAAAACAAAAAAATTTAACCGAAATAATATTTAAAATTTTTAAGGAAATAAAATAAAATGTATGGTTTAGAAAAAGGACATTGGATTAGAATTCAAAGTTTTAAACATGATGCAACTTTGCATCGTACATGGAATTTTGCAATGATTTTAGATATTCAAGATGATTATATTGTCGTCGCTTCAAAAACTAACAAAGTTATCGAAAGTGATGGACGAATTTGGTATACTAAAGAGCCTGCAGTAAGTGTCTTTTTTTTCAAAGAATGGTATAATATCATCGCTATGATAAGAAATAATGAAGTTTATTATTATTGTAATATTGCTTCACCTTCTATCGTGGACAATAAAGTTATTAAATATATTGATTACGATTTAGATTTAAAACTTTTACCAGATAATTCTATCATTGGTCTTGATGCTAAAGAATATGAATTTCATCGAAAAAAATATAATTATTCTGATGAATTAAATATTGTATGTAAACATAGTTTTAAAAAAGTAGAATCACTGATGGCAAATAGGTTATTTCCTTTTGATGATAAAAAAATCATGGATTATTATGCTATATTTGAAAAGTTAAGGAAACATCAAGAAAGTATTTAATATTAATTAATAATTTTATATTTTTATTAGAAAGAAGGTTTTAATATGGAAGAAACTTTACATTTAAAAAGTGCTGATGAAACCTTAAATCTTGCAAGTTCATTAATAAAATATTTACCAATTCCATCTATAATAACTTTAAATGGGAATTTAGGAGCAGGAAAAACAATTTTTGCAAAAGGATTAGCTAAAGGTTTAAATATTAAGCAAGATGTTACTAGTCCAACATTTAATATATTAAAATGTTATTTTGATGGCAATGTACCATTTTATCATATTGATGCATATCGATTAGAAGATTCTCAAAATAAAGATATTGGATTAGAAGAAGTTATTGATGGAAATGGAATCTGTGTAATTGAATGGCCTAATTACATCAAAGAAATAATTTTCGATGATTTAAATATTGACATTCAAATTATTTCTTTAAATGAAAGAGTTTTTACATTTAAAAGCGAAAATAAAAAGTATGAACAAGTTTTTACGTATTTAGAAGGATTAAAAAATGTTTTATAAATTACTATTAGATACCTCAGATCAATATTTAAGTATCGGTGTTGCAGAAGAAAATAAATTGATTTATGAAAAATCATTTGAAGCATGGCAAAGACAATCAGAATTATTAGTTCCAGAAATTGTCTTAGCTTTAAATAGTTTAAAAATTACTTTAAAAGATATAAAAGAAATAGTTATTGGTAAAGGACCAGGTTCTTATACAGGAGTACGAATTGCCATGACTTTTGCAAAAACTTTATCAACTGTAACTGATATAAAAATAAAAGCAATTTCTTCTCTTGCGATTCTTGGTCGTGCTGATGAAAATTTTGTTTCTTTAATTAATGCCCGTTCTAAAAGAAGCTATATAGCTATTTATTCTCAAGGCAATTGTCTTTTAAAAGATCAAATTTTACCTAATGAAAAAGTTTTAGAAATTATTAAAGAATATCATGAAAAAGGGTTTAAAATATATGGTAATACAACTTATCTAAATATTCCAAACGATGGTCAAAAAATAATTGAAGGTCTTTTGACTTTTGCTAATATAACCAAAGTAGAAGAAGATATTTTATCTCTTAAACCAATTTATTTAAAGGATACATTATGATTATAAGACCTTGTGAAGAAAGTGATTTAAATACATTATGTGCCATAGAAAAAGCATGTTTTAAATCTCATCAATGGAATTATAAACAATTTCAATATGAATTATTAGAAAATCAATTTGCTAACATTTTTGTTATTGAAGAAGGAAAAGTATTTGGATTTATTGATTTTTGGATTCTTTTTGAAAAAGGTGAAATAGCACGCATTGCCATTATTCCTCAATTGCAAAATAAAGGTATAGGAAATATTTTATTAAATGATGCATTGAAAAGAATGATAGAACAAAATGTAATATCATTTTCTTTAGAAGTAAGAGTATCTAATGAAGCCGCGATAAGATTATATGAAAAAAATGGATTTTCGAAAAAATTAATAAAAAAGGGTTATTATCAAGATGGGGAAGATGCATATTTAATGCTTAAAGAAATAGGTGAAATTAATGGATAAAATAATATTAGCAATTGAATCAAGTTGTGATGAAACATCATGTGCAATAATAAAAAATGATACATTATTAGCAAATATTGTATCAACTCAAATAGAAATACATAAAAAATACGGAGGTGTTATGCCTGAAATTGCCTCTCGTCTTCATGTAGAAAATATTGGCGTGGTAATTAAAGAAGCTTTAGAAAAAGCTCAAATTAGTATGGAAGAAGTTACGGCAATTGGAGTAACACGTGGACCAGGTTTAATTGGTGCTTTGCATGTCGGTTTGCAAGCTGCGAAAGCTTTATCCTTATATTATAATAAACCTTTAATTCCCGTTCATCATCTTGCTGGGCATATTTATGCTTCGGAATTTGTTTCACCATTAAAATTTCCATTACTGGCAATTGTTGTTTCTGGTGGAAATACAGAATTAGTTATTATGAAAGAACATCTTGATTTTCAGATAATAGGCGAAACAAAAGATGATGCAATTGGTGAAGCTTTTGATAAAGTTGCACGAGTTTTAGGGCTTTCATATCCAGGTGGAGTAGAAATTGATCGACTATTCAAAAAAGGAAAAGCAAATTATCATCTTCCTAAACCATTAAATGATAAAAGCTACAATTATTCTTTTTCTGGTCTTAAAACAGCGGTAATAAATGAAGTACATAAAATTCAACAAAATGGTCAAAAAGTATGCATCGAAGATATGGCACATTCATTTCAAAAAACAGCAATAGATCTTCTTCTTGATAAAGCTTTACCTGCGATTGATGAATTTCATTGCCAACAAGTCTTATTAGCGGGTGGAGTATCAGCTAATTCTTATTTAAGAAGTGAAATTATAAAAAGAACAAAAGATAAAAACATCGAAGTTATTTTACCACCTTTATGGTGCACAACTGATAATGCTGCTATGATTGCAAAAGTAGCAACTTATTTATATGATAAAAAGGTCTTTGCACCTTTATCTATTAGTGCAGACCCATGTTGGAGACTAGAAGATTTTTTAAATTTTTAATTATTTATAGTAATTTTAGCATTTACTATTTGTTTAGATTTCAATAATTCTATTTTTGTTTTATGTTTCTCAAAAAAGAAAGTATAAGCTGCTTCCCAAATAAAAACCCAACCAACAATTTCTAAAATTGTACTCCATATTTGGTTAGAAGAATTTGTTTCGACAATAAGCATAATAACTATAAAAATTACTCCGATTAATAATAAAACAAATGATAAAATATTATAATGAAATAAATCACGAAAATGTTGTTTAATATTATTAGAATAATAATTTATAATTGCATTTTTAAAAAATTCTTTTTCATTTTCTTCTATAACATTACTTACAATATTTATTTCAATTTCCCTTTTTGGAGAAACATATTTTAAAGCATTATCCAAATATAAAGCTGCTTCAGAGCTAATTACAGGTGTTTTAGAGCAATATGGTGAAATGAAATCACTTTTATCAAGAATGTTCATTTCAATAACATAATTTAATTCTTCATCTTTATTCATAAATACCTCATTTAAACAAACTATTTTGATTTTTATAATTTTGTTAAAAAATTCATTTACTGGTTTGAATTTTTATCATATTTAGCATAAATTTTTTCATAAATGCTTTTTAATTTATCGCCCACTTTTTCAATAGAACGTTCTTCTACAATTTTATAACCATTTTCTTTAATGGAAGTATTATCGTGATTGAGTATATAATCAATTTTTTGGATAAAACCATTTAAATCTTTTGCTTTATAACAATTTACACCATCATCTAACCAATCTTTATATACGCCTATATCTCTAACAAGTGAAACACATTTTGAAGCTAATGCTTCTAAAACAACAATGCCCTCAGTTTCCTCATAACTTGGGAATAAAAATAAATCTGCGTATAAGTAAGCACCTTTAATGATATCATTATCAATATAACCAGGAAAAATACAGTTCTTTGGTTTTGAACGTAAGGCCTTTTTAATAACATGAGATCTTAATATTGGAGCAAGATTGCCAAACCAAATAAATTTGATATTAGGATATTTTTTAGCTATTTCAATAAAATCTGGAACGCCTTTTCTTTTGAAAAGCATACCAACACCGATTATAACTTTTTGACCATCTTCAATGTTAAATCTTTTTTTAAAGGCGACAATTTTTTCTTCAGAGTATTGATAATCCTCTAATTTAATGCCATTAGAACAAGCATAAATGTCTTTTTGGTAACCATAAGAATCAATTAAAGATTTAGAATAATTTGTTGGAGTTATAATTGCATCTGCATTTTTATACATTATTTTAATTTGATGATAAAACCAAATTTTAGCAATCTTCCAAAAAGCAAAAGATTCACGGAAATCTTCAAAAGTAGAATGTCCGTGTACAATTACAGGAATATGATTTTTGCGACATTTTTTTAATAGGCGATAACTTTTATTATATAAAGTATTTATATGAGCCATATCGTATTTTTCTTTTGGATTAATGGTAAAATCTTGCTTAGCTAAATTACAAGCAATCATTTGATGCTTCATCGCACGACCAATTCCACTTTTTCTAATTATTTTTTCATTTTCAAAATAGATTAGGACTTTCATATATCCTCCAAAACTAAGTTATGATTATTGTAAAATTTATATGATTATTTGTCAATCTTCCCGTTTTTGCTAATAATTTCAGTAACAACTTTTCTACAATATTCTTAAATTTCTTCTTAGATTTTTGAAAAAATCGTCCTATTATTTTTTTAATAGAACGAGATTATCTTTAATGGTGGAGTCAACGGGGCTCGAACCCGCCACCTCCTCCATGCCATGGAGGCGCTCTCCCAGATGAGCTATGACCCCGACAAGTTTTAGTTTAATTAAGCAAACTTAAAATGTCAATAATAAACTAAAACATGTATTCTTTAAAAAAGAGTTAATTGATTACATTCAGGTAAATCTTTTAATACACCTAATCTTTTAAGTGTTTCAATATTTTGTGAATTTAACTTAGTACGTGATTGCAAATCTTCAATAGATAAAAATTCTTTTGTTCTAGCTTCGATAACAGAATCTGCAGCACTGTTTCCTAAATTATCAACAACAATAAATGGAGGGATTAATTGCTTATTTTTTTCATCAATTACAAAACGATCAGAGTCAGATTTATATAAATCTAAATTGGCAATTTTATACCCTCTTTCTGCCATTTCTAATGTTACAATTAATGTTTTTTCTATTTCTTCATCTTTTGCTGATTGCATTTTTTTAGCCTTTAATTCACGAATAGTTTCAATTCGTTTAAAAATTTCATCTTTTCCTTTTATCATTGTAAGAATATCATATTGTTTACATCGAGTTGAAAAATATGTCGCATAATATGCTAAAGGTTGATATAACTTATACCACGCAATACGAACAGCCATAGTAACATACGCTACAGCATGTGCTTTAGGAAATAAATATTTACATTTATTAGCGGATTCAATGTAATAATCTGGTACATTATGTTCTTTAAGTAAATCTAAATACTCAACAGGTATTTTTTTACCCTTTCTTACAGATTCCATAATTTTAAATGATATAGAATTATCAACTCCTTTGCTTTGCAAATAAAGCATTACATCATCTCTACAAGCAATAATTCCATCAATTCCACATACTTTATTTCTTATTAAATCTTGTGCATTACCGGCCCAAACATCAGTACCATGACTTAATCCAGAAATCATTACTAAATCAGCAAAAGTTTTAGGTTTTATTTCATCAAGCATTGATCTAGTTAAAGCTGTTCCAAATTCTGGAAGTCCCATTGCTCCTGTTGTTTCTTTTAAATAATTAGATGAGCATTTTAATTCTTCTCGCGATGAGAAAATAGAATGTACCTTTTTATCATTCATTGGAACAGTAGAAGGGTTAATTCCAGTTAAATCACCTAACATTTTCAAAGCAGTAGGATCAACATGCCCTAATAAATCTAATTTCAAAACGTTATCATGTATTGCATGGAAATCAAAATGTGTTGTTTTCCAAGCTGCATTTAAATCATCAGCAGGATATTGTATCGCGGTAAAATCATAAACATCATAATCATCAGGAATAACAATAATACCTCCAGGATGTTGTCCTGTTGTTCTTTTTACATCTTGACAGTGTTTGGCAATTCTTGTTTTTTCAGCATTAGAAATTGTTTTAGGATCGATTCCTAATTGTTCAAAATAACCAAGCACAAATCCATAGGCAGTTTTTTCAGCAACAGTTTCAATAGTTCCTGCTCGATAAACATTTTTTTCGCCTAATAATACTTTTGTTAAATCATGTGCACGTGCTTGGTAATCGCCAGAAAAATTCAAATCAATATCTGGAACCTTTTCAGCTTTAAACCCTAAAAATGTGGCAAATGGTAAATTTTGACCATCTTGTTTTAATAAAGTATGACATTTTGGACAATATTTATTATCTAAATCATAGCCAGATTTAACACTTCCATCCTCAATAAATTCTAAATATTTACATTTTGGGCACAGATAATGAGGAGGTAATGAATTAACTTCTGTAATATCTGCCATTGTGGCTACAAAAGATGAGCCAACAGATCCTCTTGAACCGACAATAAATCCATCTTTATTTGCTTGTCTTACAATTTCTGAGGCAATAAAAAATTGAACGGAAAATCCATATTTTATAATTCCAGATAATTCTGCTTCAAGTCTTTCTTTGACTTTCGTTGGCAAAGGATTTCCATACATTTCTTCCGCTTTTTTATATACACGCTCAGTCAAACGATTATCACAATTTTCAATATGTGGGGGATATAATTTATCTTTCAATGGATAAAGTACATCGACCATATTTGCTATTTTTTGCGAATTATCGATAACAATTTCTTTTGCTTTTTCCTTTTCTAAAAATGAAAAACATTCAAGCATTTCCGATGTTGAACGAAAATGTTGATCTGGATTTTCATAATGTGTTCCATCACGTCTATATGGATTTAAAGGATGTCTTACTTTACCAACAGCTTTTGCAAAAATATAAACATCGCGATATAGTTTATCTTCAGGATGCAAATAATGGACATCTCCTGTTGCAATAACCATTTTATTAATTTCATCCGCGGCAGAAATTATATCTTTGATAATTCTTTGAGCATGTTCTAAAGATGATAATTGACCATCATTAACTAAAAATGAATAATTAGCAATTGGTTGTACTTCAATAAAATCATAAAATGCCATCTTTTCTTGCAAAACTTTTTTACTACGTGTCAAAGCACTATCAAAAACTTCACCATTAAAACACGCACTTCCAATAATTAAATCACTACGATATTTTTCTAACAAACTTCTTGGAACTCTAGGCACACTAGCAAAATAATCAATATGTGAAGCCGATATTATTTTAAATAATGATTTTAATCCTTCTTTATTTTTAGCATATACTGTAACATGTTTTGGTCGTTGATATTTAATTTCATCATTGCTTCTTAAATTAGCTAGTTCATAATGTTTTAATAAATTGTTATTTTTGGTAAGTTTAGCTAACATTGCCATCCAAACAGAATTTAAAACTTCAGCATCATAATTTGCTCTATGGGCAGAAGTTTCATCATAATTAACAGATAATAAATGCGAAACTGTACCTAAAGCATGAGATTTGCTATTTGGAAATAAATATCTTGATAAAAATAAAGTATCTATGACCGGATTTTTAATTTCTTCTTCACCATTATTGACAAATGCTTCATTTAAAAAGCCAACATCAAAAGATGCATTGTGTGAAACTAAGATCGAATCACCAATAAAATCTTTCATTATTTTTATAGCATCTTTAATTTTTGTTTTGCCACGTACCATTTTTGTTGTAATGTTAGTTATTTTAGTTGTAATTGCACTTAATTCCATTTCTGGATCAACAAATAAATCGATGTTATCGATTATTATACCATCTTTTACTTTTACCGCGCCAAATTCAATTATTTTATCATATCTTGCAGATAAACCTGTTGTTTCAAAATCGAATACACAATAACTAGCTTTATTCAATACGACATCAGATGGGTTCATGATGTATTCAAATTTTTCATCAACCATATAAACTTCGCTGCCATAAATCATTTTTAAGCCATTTTCTTTTGCCGCTTTTTGAGCTTCAGGAAAAGCCTGAACAACACCATGATCAGTTATAGCAATTGCATTCATTCCCCACTTTTTTGCTTGTTTACAATAATCAGTAATGGTAGAAACAGCATCCATATTTGACATTTTTGTATGCAAATGAAGTTCTACTCTTTTTTCTTCACTAGTATCTATATATTGTTCTTCTACTTCAGAATCTAATATATCTATATAATCTGCAACAACTTGTATTTCATCGTTAAAGCGAGATTGTTGTACTGCACCACGAACTTTGATTCTTATACCTTCTTTATTTATTTTATCAAGATTATCCTTTTTAAAATTACGGCGATTTTCAAACGCTATGACCTCTACAGAATAAGTTCCATCATATACATAAAGAGTTTGAAAAACTGTACCCTTTTTAGAAGTTCTTTGCTCGCAAAAAAATATTTCCCCATCAAAAGAAACATTTTTCATATCTAAATTAATATCTTTTAATTGAATTGGTTCATAATTACCTTTTACTCTTCTTTTTTCTGTATTATATGCTTGTTTAGTAACATTAGTATATGTTGTATTTATAATTGATTGCAATTTTTTAATTTCATCTTCACGTTTTGATAATTCATTTGAATTTGTTATTTTATTTGAAACAATGCTAGTTTTTAAAGAAATATCATCGAGAAGATTTTCCCACATCTCTAATGCTGGTTCAAAAGCTAATTCATGTATTGTACCATAAAAAAATAAAGTTATTTGATCCTTATTTTTATCATATTCAAAGCGTGGTAAAGAATCAGCTTTTAAATTAGTAATGGATTCAAATTCATCTCTTAACAAGTTAAATAATTGTTCGCTAGTTGGATTACTTTTATAAAGAAAATTTAAATTTGTATTATAAGGAAGAGTTTCTATACCTTCAAAAATTAAATTATAATCTTGATAATTTAATATTCTTGGAGCTTGCAATGTTGCTTCAAGTATATTTTTTTCCTTATCAAAGACACATTTAGTAAAAATACAATCTTCATAAGGGTGTAAATCAGTAATTTTTATTTTTTCTAAAAATCTTTTTAATACTACATCCATAATTACACCTAAAATAATCCAATGATATCTTTAAACGTTACTAAAATCATAAGTCCAAATAATAGCATCAATCCAATAGTGGAAACAATGTTTTTTACTTTTGAAGGCATTTCTTTTTTAGTAACACCTTCCACAATTAAAACTAAAAAATGCCATCCATCTAATCCTGGAAATGGTAAAAAATTCATTACGGCAAGATTAACAGAAATTAAACCCCATAATAAACAATAATATTCAAATCCCATTGCCGAATACTGCGCGGATAATTGAAAAATAGCTACTGGTCCACCAACTTGTTGAATCCCATCTTTAGTAAATAAAGTTCCTAATGCTTTAACTATAGCTACAGATGATTCACCAACATCTTGAAATGTATGTGAAAAAGTTTCTGAAAATGTGTAATGTCTTGTAAAAAAACCAACTCCAAATTTTTGAAATGAATAATTTTCATCATTTTCATTTTTTAGAGTTTTTAATTCAAATTTTCTTTCTTCATTTTTATCAGTAATTAAAGTATATGATAAAACATCATTAGCTTGTAAATTTAAACTTTCTCCTTTTTTTAAATTAAAAGTAACATTTATTAAATCATATAAATCATTACCATCATTAATTTCTTTTTCAACTGTTCCTTCTTTAAGAACATTTTCTTTTTGTTCATTTAAAATAGTAATTTTATAATCATATTTACCAAATTTAAAAACATCTTGTGAAGTAATATTTGCTCTTTCTACGACACTATTTTCTTCAACAATAGCAAAACCACGTTTAGATTCATCTAAAATACGTATATTTGCATTAGTAATTAAAAATAAAACAATAGCAAGAATCATATTCATAACTACACCAGCAGCCATGATTATTGCTCTTTTCCATTTTGCTATTCCATCCAATCGTCTTTCTTTTGGTAAAGAAAGAATAATTTTTTCTTCTTCTGTTAATTCTTTTTCTTCTATGGCATTTGGATCTTTTTGTCCACCAATTAATTCGCTATCACCAGCATCTTCACCAACCATCGAAACAAATCCACCTAAAGGTATTGCGCGAATTGAAAATTGAGTTTCTTTATTTTTACCTTTATATTTAAAAATTAATGGTCCCATTCCAAGAGAAAATTCACGACAATAAACACCGAATAATTTGGCAGTTAAAAAATGTCCTAGTTCATGAATAACTACTAACATACTTAAACTTAAAATAAATACTACGATATTAATTATAAAGTTCATTTTTTTAGCTCCTTTATATAATTTATTGCCTCTTGATAAGCTTGATTATTTACATATATCAAATCTAACAATGTTGGATGATCAATTATTCGATGTTCATCCATCACTTTTTTGATAATTTCTTCAATTTTATCAAATTCTAATTCACCTTTCCTAAATGCAAGATTACAAGCTTCATTTGCTGCATTCATAACGCATCCTAAAGTTCCTTTTTCTTTAATACATCTTCTTGCAAGTTCTAATGCTGGATAACGTTTTAAATCAAGTTTACGAAAATGAAGACTTCCTAATAAAGATAAATCTAATGATGGTAATGTATCATTTTTTTGATATTCTTTTTCAAATAAAGCAAATGAAATAGGTATTCGCATATCAGCTGGTCCTAAATCCGCGACATAGGAATGATCATTCATTTCAACTAAAGAATGAATAACCGATTCATCATGTAATAAAACATCAATTTTATTTTCTTCAAAATTAAATAAATAATACGCCTCAATTATTTCAAATCCTTTATTGACCATAGTTGCAGAATCTACTGTAATTTTTTCACCCATTGACCAAGAAGGGTGTTTTAATGCATCTTGTAATGTTACGCCTTTTAATTCTTCTCTAGTTAAATCTCGGAAAGCTCCTCCTGAGGCGGTTATAATTAGACGTTTAACATCTTTATGATTTTTATGCATAAGGCATTTTGCTAAAGCGACATGCTCAGAATCAATAGGGTAAAGATGAACTGAATGATGTTTATCTAAAATATCATTAATTAATTCCCCACCTGCGACTAAAGTTTCTTTATTTGCTAATGCAACATCAATATCGTGTTCAAGTGCATACACTGTTGGTTTTAATCCGACAAAACCCACCAAAGCATTAACAACCATGTCACATGAAGAATTTGCAATTAAATCAATTAATCCATCTTCTTTTGTAAAAAAAGTAATTCGCGGATATTTTTTTTGCAATTCAATAATAGGTGCATTGCATACACAAACACTTTTTATTGATGGGAATTGTAAAATAATTGATTCTAAAATGTCTACGCTTTTATTTATTGAAACTGCAACAAGTTCAAAACTATTATTAAATTTTTTTAAAATATCACAAGTTGATTTTCCAATACTACCACTTGCACCTAATAAACATATTTTCTTCATATTAAATCACCAATTTCAATAAAGGGTTATAAGCAATAAACAATATCAAAACACTACCTATTAAGCATGTAATTAACACTGAATCAAAACGATCTAATAAACCACCATGTCCAGGTAAAATATTAGAAAAATCTTTAACATTAAAATATCTTTTAATTGCTGAAAACATGAAATCACCTAAAACCGACACTATAGAAATAATTAACGAAAACAAAACACAAAAGTACCAATGTTTTATATCAAGAATTCCTTTTAAAAGCGGGACATTACACCAATCTGCGATAAAAGCAAATAAAATTCCTGTTATCGTGGTTAAAATGCATCCACCTATAAATCCTTCCCATGTTTTTTTAGGAGATATACGAGGATTAAGTTTATGCTTTCCAAATAGAATGCCGACAAAAAATGCATAAGCATCATTTATTAACGCTCCACCAGCAAAAAATAATAATAATAATGAACTAGAACAAGGATTATCGTAATGAATAGAATCTAATAATGGGTTTTCACTGATAACTTGATTATATAAATATTCAGGACAATATCTTAAAAATAAAACAGATTGTAAAGACAAAGAAATAACTAAAGCCATTGTAATAATATAACATGCTTGTTTAATATCTATATTTGCATAAAGTATGACTGATAAGAAAATTAAAGCGACAAAAAAAGATAATCCTAAAGTTGAAACTTTAATATCTTTCATTCCAATATTTGCAAAAATTCCACCTTTACCAATTGATACAATTCCATTATCAATCGCAGCATCAGTAAAAATCCAAAATACAAAAGATACCATCATTAAATAAATTAAAACGTATGTTAATAAAGGAAATTTCTTTTCTGTTGATATATGCACAAATTCATATGTCATTATAATCGTGGCAATCAAAATATAAAAAGCAAAAAAGAAACCACCTAAAAGAATACAAGGAACACTTATAATAGTTAAAACAAGTGCAGTTAGAAGGCGAGTTTTTACAGATTTTTTCATTTCTTTAGATACTGGATTAATTTCCATTATTTAACTCCTCCATATCTTCTATCTCTTAAAGCATATGTTTTAAGAACATTTTTAAATGATTCTTCATTAAAATCTGGCCAATGTTCATTAACAAAAATAAGTTCAGCGTAAGCTAATTCCCAAAGCATATAATTAGATATTCGCATTTCCCCAGATGTTCTTACCATACAATCTATAGGTGGAAGTTCTTTAGATTCCATATAGCTTTCAAATAATTTTTCATCAATATTTTCAGGATTTAATGTATTATTTTTTACATCTAAACAAAGTTTTTTACAAGCTCTTACAATTTCATCTTTTCCACCATAGTTCAAGCATATGTTTAGAATAAATTTATCATTATTTTTTGTTATTTCTTTAGCTTTTTTAATTACTTCTTGTGTAGATAAAGGTAATGGTGATAAATCACCTAAAGTAATTATTTTTGCTCCTTTTTGATTAAGTTCTTTTATTTCGCTATGAAAAAATTGCTCTAAAAGTTTAAATAAATTATCTATTTCATCTTTTGAACGTTTCCAATTTTCCGTAGAAAAACAAAATAAAGACATTACTCTAATATTATATTTTAAGCATAATAAAGCCACTTCTTTAATTCTTTTGCAACCTTCTCTATGACCTATTGTTCTAGGAAGACCTCGAGATTTTGCCCATCTACCATTACCATCCATAATAAAAGCAATATGGTTTATATTTGTAGCTGTTACTTCAACATCTTTTACTTTCTTTTTTCTATGAAAAAACATTTTTTCACCTCAACTAAATATTATACCTTTATTAAATTGATAAATGAATTATAATAACTAAATTTTTAAAAATTTAAAGTAAAAAATATTAAATTACTTTTTTATCTATTAAACTTTTTTTATTTTTTATCAGAAATTATATAATTCGCGGCAATTCTCCCTGTTTTTTGAGCAAGCACTACTGTTTTTGCCCCTAAAACAATATCACCACCTGCATAAATGTGTTCAATAGATGTTTTAACTTCATCGCAATCTAAATAGCCTTGATTATTTTTTATTAATTTAAATTCAAGTCCAGGAATTTGTCCAATAGCCATAATAATATTATCGCAATCAATTATTTGATAATTACCTGTACCAATAGGTTTACTTCTTCCACTTTCATCCTTTTCAAAAAGTTTCATTATTTCACATTTAACGCCTTTTACGATACCATTTTCTAATATTATCTCTGTAGGATTAGTTAAAAATTTAAATTTAACACCTTCTTGTTCGGCTTCTTTTATTTCACTTTTATTTGCAGGTGCTTCTTCTAAAGAACGACGATAAACAATTACAACTTCTTCACTTTCACATCTAAGAGCCATTCTAGAAGCATCAATAGCAACATTCCCTGCTCCTACAACAATTGTCTTTCCTTTTAAAATTGGTTTATTACCTTTTTGATAACGAAAAAAATAATTTGCTGTTTTTAAAAAATTTAAAGCATCATATACTTTTTCATTATTTTCATTAAGAATGTTCATTTTCTTTCCTTTTGCTAAACCAATTCCAAGAAATACATCATCATAATCTTTTTTTAAATCAATTATTTGATCTTCATTCAACATTTTATTATAAATAATTTTTACACCTAAATTTTTTAAATGATTTTCAAGTCTATTTATTCTTTCCGTACTTAATCTAAAATCAGGAATTCCATAACTTAAAACACCACCAAAAAAGGGCTCTTTTTCAAATATTGTTACTTCTGCACCTTTAATTACTAATTCTAATGCACAGGCAATAGAAGCAGGTCCTGAGCCAATAATAGCAACTCTTTTGTTAGTAATTTTTGTTATCTCATCTTTAAAAGGAACATTATCAAAAACATATTTTTCCAATTTTCCAATATTTATTGGTGCTTTTTTCACATTTAATATGCAATGTCCTATACATTGTTTTTCATGAGGACATACTACACTACAAATTGTGGAAAGACTAGAATTTTGTCGAATTATTTTTGATGCTTCTTCTAAGTTATTTTCTTTAATTTTTTTAATAAAATCTCTTATTTTTATTTCTGTGGGGCAACCTTGTTGACATCTAGGCTCTTTACATGATAAGCATCTTTTTGCCTCTATAAAAGCATTAAATTCATCCATGTTTAACCCTCCATTTATTAAATAAATTTTAGCATGCAGATTTTTTTAAATCAATAAAGTTAAAATGGGTTAAAAAAAAGAAAATAAAGATTTTTTTAAATAATTTTAAAGATAATGTAAAAATAAAAATCTTTATTTATAAAAAACAATAAAAATAGTATTATTAATTAAGGAGGTTAAAAAAATGTATTCAAAAAATGTTTGGAAAGATTATAAAGAAGAAGATTTAAAAAATGTTATGTCTTTTGCAGAAGATTACAAGAAATTTCTAAGTAAAGCTAAAACAGAAAGAGAATTTGTTAGTTTAGCTAAAGAAGTAGCAATAGCAAAAGGATATAAAGAATTATCTTTTTATAAACATCTTAAAGAAGGAGATAAAGTATATGTAATTAACAAACATAAAAATATCGCTTTAATTACAATTGGAAAAAAGCCTATTGAAGAAGGAGTAAGAGTATTAGGTGCACATATTGATTCACCTCGACTTGATTTAAAACAAAATCCATTATATGAAAAAGATGGTTTTGCTTTATTAGATACTCATTATTACGGTGGAATTAAGAAATATCAATGGGTAACAATTCCTTTATCATTACATGGAGTTGTTTGTAAAAAAGATGGTCAAACAATCGATATCTGTATTGGTGAAGATGAAAATGATCCAATTTTTGGTATTTCAGATTTATTAGTACATTTATCACAAGATCAGTTACAAAAAACTGCTGCTAAAGTTGTAGAGGGAGAAAATCTTGATGTTACAGTCGGCTCAATTCCTTTAAAAGAGTGTGAAGCTAATGGTGCAAAACAAAATATTTTAAATATTTTAAAAGAAAAATATAATTTTGAAGAAGAAGATTTTCTTTCAGCAGAAATAGAAGTTGTACCTGCAATGAAAGCTAGAGATTATGGTTTAGACAAATCAATGGTTGCAGGCTATGGACATGATGATAAAGTATGTGCTTATGCTTCTATGCGCGCATTATTAGATGTTGAAACTTGTGAATATACATCTATAACTGTTTTAGTAGATAAAGAAGAAGTTGGTTCAATTGGTGCTACTGGAGCTCAATCAATGTGGTTTGAAAATATTATTGCCGAATTAATCAATCTTCAAACAGAATATAATGATTTAAAACTAAGACACGCTTTTGAAAATACATTAATGTTATCTAGTGATGTAAGTGCAGCATTTGATCCTTTATATGCTCAAGTTAACGATCCCAAAAATGCTGCATATTTTGGTCGAGGAATAACCTTTAATAAATACACAGGATCAAGAGGAAAATCTGGGTGCAATGATGCAATGCCAGAATATTTTGCCAAAATAAGAAATGTTTTGGATAACAATAATGTTTATTATCAAACTGCTGAACTTGGTAAAGTTGATCAAGGTGGTGGAGGCACAATTGCATACATATTAGGAAATTATAACATGAATGTAATTGATGCAGGTCTTGCAGTATTAAATATGCATGCTCCTATGGAAATTGTTTCTAAAGCTGATTTATACGAAGCTTATAAAGCTTATAAAGTATTTTTAAGTGATTTATAAAAAAGGTTAAATTAAAAGGAACTGTTGTTTATGACTCAATTATTATTTTTGAGTTTTCAACAGTTCCTTTTTTTATGAATTTAATTTTCTAATTTTTTAGCAAATTTTTCGATATCATTTCTTTTTCCAACAAGAAATAAAATATCATCTTTTTTAATTACATCACTTGCTTTAGGTGCAAATTCTTGAGAAGTTCTTCTTATTAAAAGAATATTAACACCATATTTATTTCGTGAATCTAACTTTTGAATTGTTATATCATTAAAACTATTTGTTTCAACTTTTTTTCTTATAATACAATAATCTCCAGATAAACGATAATAATCATCAACTTCCAAATAAATTGAATTAGCCAAACTATTACCTGCTAATTTTTGTGGTGAAACAATATCTGTTGCTCCAAGTTTTTCTAAAATTGGCCTATATGAAGTTTGATCACATCTAACAACAATATTCTTAATACCTATATTTTTTAATGATACTAAAGTTAATATCGTTGCTTCAAAATTAGAGCCAAAACAAATTATCGCAGTTGATACATTATCTACACCTTTTTCCTTTAAAAAATTTTCATTTGCAGATTCCATTATATAACATTGATTAACATATTTTGCGGCTTCATTTACTGCTTCTTCATCTTTATCAATAGCAATTATATTATCTGTAAATAATGCTAAATCTTGTAATAAAGATAGGCCAAATCTTCCTAAACCAATAATTGCAAAACTTTTATTTTTCATATATTTTTCCTTTCTAACCTATGATAATATCGCTTTTTACATATTGAATACGTTCATCATTACTTCCATACCCTTTATTTAATAAAGAAATAAAAGTGATAGGTCCAAGTCTTCCAAAATACATCAAAACTATAATAATTATTTTTGATGGAATAGAAAACAAATTGGTAATTCCAAGTGAAGTTCCGCATGTAGCAAAAGCTGAAACTGCCTCGAATAATACTTCTTTAAAGAAATATGGATGCTTACTCAAATCTGTTTGCAGATTATCCTCTATAAAGAAAATCAACAAAGACATTAGCATAATAAATGTAAACGCTAATGTAACTAAAACATAACTTTTTAATACTGATTCTTGTTTTATTTCACGATTATGAGAAATAATATTTTTTTTGCCTTTACCAAAGCAAAAAATTGAACGCATAATTGTATAAAATGTAGTTGTTTTAACACCACCTGCAATAGATGCAGGTGAACCTCCAACAAACATTATTATCATTAAAATAACAATTGTGGAATTCCTTAATGTAGCTAAATTTAGCGAATAAAAACCTGCTGTTCTAGCAAATACAACTTGCAAAAAAGCATCAAATAAAGATATATTCCAATCTGATAATTTAACAATTAATGTTCCACCAATCAAAATTAAAATTGTCGTATTAATTACTATTTTTGAATGTAAATTTAAACGAACAAATTTTCTTTTTTTCATAACGTCAAACATAACAACAAAACCAATGCCACCTAAAATAATTAATAAACTAGTTGTAATCATTAATAAAATATTGTTTTTATAAATTACTAATGAATCAGAACCGAATATATCAAAACCAGCATTATTAAAAGATGATGCAGCATGAAAAAAAGAATACCCTAATGCCTTCAAAGGATTAAATCCCTCCATTAATAGGGATATATAAATAAAGACAAAACCAACAAATTGTATCGAAAATGAAGCAATTACTATTTTTTTAGCTAAGGGAATAAGTTCTTGAAAACTATTTTGATTCATAGCTTCTTTAAGTAATAAATTTGTCGAAACATTAACTTTCTTTTTAGCAAAGGAAAAAGCAAATGTAACTAAAGTTATAAATCCTAATCCACCTACTTCAATTAAAAGCCATAACACACCTACACCAAAAGGAGAAAGTAAATCGCTTAATGGTAAGGGCGTAGAAACTAATCCCGTTACACAAACTGCAGACGTTGATAAGAAAAAAGCATCTATAAAAGAAATATTTTGATTTTGTTTTGTAGCAAAAGGAAGTAAAAGTAATAAAGTTCCAATTAAAATTAAAATAGCAAATCCACTTAATAAGATGACAAAGGGTGATTTTGTTTTTTTTATCTTTTTTATTTTATCCAAAACTATTACCCTCCTTCTTACTTTTTAAATCTATAAAAATACTAATAAATTTTATCTAAAAAAGCAAGAAATGAACTATAACAAAAGCAATAATCAACAATGAATATATAATTAGATTATGTTAAGGTCATAAAAAAAACGAGGTTTCCCTCGTTATTAATATTTTCTTAATTTTCCATCTAATCCATGAAGCATAACAGTTGATCCATCACCTTTATTTTTGCAAAGTGATTGAGCATATTCCAAAGCTTCTTTTTGAGTTGAAAATAATTTTATAACTTTATCAGATCCTTGAATAAAAACTTTCCATTCTCTTCCATCATTATCTCTTTTAGAAACATGATAAATTGTTTTAGCCATTAATATTGCCTCCTTTATTAAATATTATCAAATTAAAAAAATAAATTGTAGTATTTTGTTTCTTTTTGTAATTTAAAAGATAAATAATTATTTTTTTCATTATATTTGTTGCACTTAGATTAATAATTAACCTTTTGAAATGAAAATAATTTTATTTATTGATTTTTTTATTTAAAAATTGTTGATAAGAATATATGCAACCGCAGTAAAGTTGATTATATAAATTATATTTTTGCTTTAAAAAATGAGCTCTATCATCGCCTTTTTTCTTTTTAAAATCGCTATAAAAATATTTTGTATTCGGATATTTGTAAGATAATTTTAAACCTATTTCATTTAATTTTTCAGCATTTTTTTGTCTTGAAATAGACATTACTGTGGTAAAATAATCATATTTTTTTTCATTCGCATATTTATAACATTCATCCATACGTTTTTCATAACAAATAAAACAACGTTTTCCACCTTCTTTTTCCTCTTTAAAAGGATATAAATCTTCCATAAATTCATTGTTTTTATAAGGAAAAAAAACAGTTTCAATTTTATCTTCTTTATCTTTATTGAATTCGTTAATATATTTAATTAACTCATTTTTCCTTTTTTCATATTCACCTTCAGGATATATATTAGAATTATCAAATAGCAAAACAATATGAAAAGTTTCATATAAAAATTCTATAGGATAAAGTGCACATGGAGCGCAACAAGTATGAATTGCTATAGTTTTTTTCTTTTTCAAATTTTTATTTTTATTTAATTCTTCAATCGACCAATCATAAAATCTCGTTCTTTTTTGATTTTCCATAAATAAACATTGCATCTCCAAAAGAGAAAAAACGATATCTTTTTTCTATAGCTTCTTTATAACAAGACATAATAAAATCTTTTCCTGCAAAAGCAGAAACAAGCATAATTAAAGTAGATTTTGGTAAATGAAAATTAGTAATTAAAGCATCTACTGCTTGAAATTTATATCCTGGATAAATAAAAATATTTGTGTTTTCTTTACAGGCTTTAAATTCATGATATTTATTAATTACTGATTCTAAAGTACGTACTGATGTTGTCCCTAAAGCAATAATTCTTCTATTTTCTTTTTTTGCTAAATTTAAAATTTCCGCACATTCTTGAGTCATTTCAAAATATTCACTATGCATATTGTGCTCTAAAATATTGTTTACTTTTACTGGTCTAAATGTTCCTAAACCAATATGAAGAGTTACATCAACAACAATTACCCCTTTTTCTTTTAATTTATTAAAAAGTTCATTTGTAAAATGAAATCCTGCTGTTGGTGCTGCCGCGGATCCATTTACTTTAGCATATACTGTTTGATAACGATTTTTATCTTCAATTTCTTCATGAATATAAGGTGGTAAAGGAACTTTCCCTAGTTGATCTAATATTTCTAATAAAATTCCATCATATAAAAGCTTCATGATTCTTATGCCTTCTTCACGCACTTTTAAACACTTGGCTTTTAAAATACCATTAGAAAAAGTGATAACTGTACCTACTTTTACAACTTTAGCATTACCAACTAAGCATTCCCAAACATCATTACCTTTATCTTTTAAAAGCAATATTTCTACATGAGCACCAGTTTCTTCTTTTGTTCCAAGTAAACGTGCAGGAATAACTTTAGAATTATTACGAACTATAACATCACCTTCATGTAGATATTCAATTATATCGTGAAAATATCGATGTTCTATTGTTTGATTTTCTCTATTTAAAACCATTAAACGCGAATTATCTCTTTTTTCCATTGGAGTTTGAGCGATTAATGATTCATCAAGTGGAAAATCATAACTATTTATATCAAATATATTTTTATCATCCATAATAGAAACCTTTAAAATCCTTTTTCATTATTAAATTTTTTTAAAAAATCTGCTTTAAATTCTAAAAATCGATCTTCTTTTATTGCTATTCTTGCTTCTTCCATCATATGAATCAAAAATCTAATATTATGAATTGACAATAATCTTTTACCAAATGTTTCATCACATTTATATAAATGTCTTAAATACGCTTTAGTATAATTTTTACAACAATAGCAATCGCACTCACTATCTAATGGAGTAAAATCTTCTTCATATTTTTTATCACGAATATTAACTCTGCCTTTAGATGTCATTAAAGCACCATGACGAGCAATTCTTGTAGGTAAGACACAATCAAACATATCAACGCCACTTGCAATGCCTTCTAATATGGCATCGACAGAACCTACACCCATTAAATATCGAGGCTTTTCAAAAGGTAAATATGGTACAGTATCATGAATCATTTTAAACATAACATCTTTTGGTTCTCCAATAGATGTTCCTCCAATTGCATAACCTGGAAAATCCATTTTAGTCAATTCTTCAGCACAATATTTTCTTAAGTCTGAAAATTCTCCACCTTGTACAATACCAAATAAAGCTTGATTTGTTTTATGTGCATTTTGTCCTCTTTTTGCCCATCTTAAAGTTCTATCAACTGAATTTTTCATATAATCATAAGTTGCAGGATAATGTACACATTCATCAAGTGACATAATAATATCCGCGCCTAATTTTTCTTGTATATTTATAGCAATTTCTGGCGAAAAAAATAATTTTGCCCCATTTAAATGATTTTTAAATGTGACACCATCTTCTGTTATCTTTCTTTTTTCCGCAAGAGAAAATACTTGAAAGCCTCCAGAATCGGTAAGCATTGGTCCATCATAATTCATAAACTTCTGTAAACCACCTGCTTTGTAAACAATATCTTCACCAGGTCGTAAAGAAAGATGATAAGTATTAGCTAATATAACCCCTGCTCCACATGCTTTAACTTCTTCTGTAGAAAGTGTTTTAACTGTAGCAAGAGTTCCCACTGGCATAAACATAGGTATTTCTACTTTTCCATGTGGTGTATGTAGATAGCCATATCTAGCCCCGCTATTTTTGTCAACATGTAATATTTCTAAATAAAAATCTTTCATAATTTTCACATTTCTCTTTTTGCTTTACAATTATAACACGTATAAAGATATGTTTTAATAAAAATTTTATTTTTAAAAATAATCAAATAAAAAACTATGAGCATATATACCCATAGTTATAAGTCATAATAATAAATAAAATTATTAGAATTCTTACTTTTAAATATGATAATTAATTATTCCCAACCAGTTTCTCCGGCATCAATTTCACCACCATCACCATTACTAATTGTCATAATTTCATTCATGATAACATTTAAATTGATTTCATCGAATTCAGCTTCTGGCTTTTTGTATTCTTTTTTCATAATTTCACCACCTTAATGCATGTCAATATTCCCCCCCGTAAGCTTGTGTCAATGGTTTTTTTATATTATTTTGTTGTAAACGCTTACATTCTTTAAGAAATTCTTCTTAAAATCTTGTCTTATTTATAAAATTTATTTATTACGATATAATTAAGTAGTTGGAGAAAAGAATATGATTGAAAAAAAATTAAAAATGAAAAGACATTTAATTGAGTTTATATTTTATATATCCATTTTTTGCTTTACATTTATTTCTTATATTATTTTTAAGCCTTTGCAATCAGCAATTAGAAATGGTGTAATGGCTCAAATATATTCTCTTTCTTTAGTAACAATAACAATAACTATATTTATAATTTTAAAAAAACATAATAAATTAAATGAAAATATAACTATATTGCTTTTAATCTTAATAAGTTATTTTATACATTTAGGCTATATGTTATATACCCAATACGATTGTCGTCAATATGATACAATTGTCGATGCTATGGATGGGCATGAAGGCTATGCTTATACTATATTTAGTACAGGCAAATTGCCTAATAGTAATAATTATCAATTTTATCATCCACCTCTAAATGCTTTTATCCAGTCATGCTTTATGCATTTTAGTGAAAATATTTTATTGTTATTCAAAAACAAATTTGATACTAGTAATATTCATGTTTTATATCAAAGTTGTCAAATTTTAAGTGTTTTTTATACGACAATAATAAGCGTAATTAGTTATAAGATTCTTAAAATTTTAAATATTAAAGGAAAAGGGTTAATAATTGGATTTATTTTTATTTGTTTTTTTCCAAGATTTATACAATTATCTGGGCAATTAAATAATGATTTGATATGTATATTATTTTGTTTTTTAAGTATTTATTATACATTAAAGTGGTATCATAATAAGACATTTTTAAATATCATTTTACTAGCGGTTTTTATTGGTCTAGCAATGTGCAGCAAAATTTCTGGAGCTGTAATTTGTATTACACCCGCAATAATATTTATAATTAGTTATATTCAAGTAATTAAATCAAAAAATAAAAAACAGATAATAGATTTAAGTTTAAAATATATTGTTTTTCTTTTAATTTGTGCTCCAATAGGACTTTGGTTCCAAGTTTATGCTTACATAAGATTTCATCAACCATTAGGATTTGTATTTCATAATTTAAATGGAGCTTTATCAACTTCACATCACAATTTTTTTGAACGCTTTTTACTTATTATAAATTTTGATGAAATGTTTTCACATATTTATTGTCATCCTTTTGATGATTATGGCCTATTTAATTATATTTTAAAAAGTGCCATATTTGGTGAATTTTCTTATTGGCAAGGCGAATCTTTTGCTTTTTTAGCTATCTTATTTAACTATGCTTTTGTTTTTACTTCTTTGGTTTTATTTATTAAATATTTTTTAAATTCTAAAAAAGAAGATATATTAATTAAAATAACATCTTTATCAATTATCATATCACAAATTATTTCTATGATTTATTTTAATTTAACAATGCCTTACGGATGTACAATGGACTTTAGATATATAGTTCCAATTGTAATAGGTTATGGAATATTATTTGGTGCATCACATAATAAATTACAAGAAATTAAAAAGAATAAGTATTTAACTATTGTTACTTACATATCATTAGGATTTATTTTATTTAGTAATCTTTTTTATTTCGTATGTATTTAATTTTATCTTGGTTTCCAAGTTTTATAATTAAATAAAGTTAAAATAGGAAATAATTCTAAACGTCCTGTAATCATAGTAAGAGATAAAACAAATTTAGAAAACGAAGAAAATGAAGAAAAATTTCCAGCAGGACCTACAATATTGCCAAGTCCTGGTCCAATATTACTTATGCAGCTCAAAGAGGCTGTAAAATTAGTTAATAAATCTTTACCATCAAAAGAAATTAAAAATGTTGCAAAAAATAATATCATTATATATAAAACAAAAAAACTTTCTGCACCTTGAATAACATCTTCTTCAATAAGGGCACCACTTACTTTTAATGGTTCAATTTTACGAGGTGAAACCATTTGTTTTATTTTTCTTATCGCAGATTTAAATAAAATACTAATTCTTGATATCTTAATACCTCCACCTGTTGAACCAGCGCAAGGACCTGTAAACATTAAAAAGATAATTATCATATAACAAATTGTTGGCCAAGGGAATTGTCCAACATAATCAGTCGTAGCATATCCAGTGGTGGATATTATTGAAGCAACTTGAAATAATGCATGACGAAAACATTCTTCAAAGCCAGGATATACTTTATTGATATTTAAAGTTATAGTAATAATTAAAACACTTACAAAGATTAAACTAAGATATATCCCTAATTCCTCATTTTTAATAGCGGTTTTAAATTTACCAATAAGAATCATATAGAATAAAGTAAAATTAATTCCAAATAAAATCATAAATATTGCAATAACATATTGAGAAAATGGTGCATATGAAGCGATACTATCATTTAATACACTAAAACCACCAGTTCCTGCAGTTCCTAAAGATAAAGTCACACTAGAAAAAAGATCCATTTTTTTATCTGGGCCTAAATATAAAATTAATATTTCAATTACCGTTAAAACTACATATATTAAATACAAAATACGCGCGGTTACAGATATTCTGGTAGTTAATTTACCTACTTGAGGACCTGGAGATTCAGCACGTAAAATGTGCATATTTGAGCCTTCTTTATTATCTGGTAAAATAGCTAAAATGAAGACAATTACGCCCATTCCTCCAATCCAATGGGAAAAAGAACGCCAAAACAAAATACTATGTTTTATTACCTCTACATCTTGAATAATTGTCGCACCTGTCGTGGTAAATCCCGAGCACATTTCAAAAAAAGCATCAAAAAAATTTGGAATTTCACGACTTATCACTAAGGGTAAACATCCAAAAAAAGAAACTAAAATCCAAGAAAATGTAACAATTATAAAAGATTCTCTTGGAAGAATACGATGATTTTTAGTTTTTTTTATGTTTAACAAAACTCCACATAAGAACTCAATAATAATGGTTATCGAAAATCCCATAATCGTGGTTGAATATTCTTCTTTATAAACAATTGCAATAATAAGTGGAATAAGCATTAACACAGCTTCAACTTTTAAAATCTTACCACATATATTTAAAATATTTTTATAATTATTCATATTAGCCTACAATTTCTGCAAGATCTTCCAAAAAAGAATTCGTGGTTATAACAATAACTCTATCATTTAATTGTATTTGGGTATTACCATTTGGAATAATTAATTCCCTATCACGTAAAATCCCTGCAATAATAATATTTTTTTTTAACTTTAACTTTTTAAGTGGTACACCAACAATTTTAGCTTTATTTTTTACATTAAATTCTAAGGCTTCAACTTTTTGATTGACAAGTTTATAAAGAGTTTTTACATTACTACCTCTTTTATTAGCTTTTGCTCGAATATAAGATACTACTTGATTAGAAATAATTTCTTGAGGTGAAAATACGCTTGCCATGCCTATAGTTTCCATCATACTATTTAAACTTGAATTATTAACTTTAGTAAAAATTTTTTTAGCATTTTTTCTTTTAGCAAACATTGATGTAATAATATTTTCTTCATCATTACCAGTAAGCGCTAAAAAAGCGTCAATATTTTCTATACCTTCTGATTCTAAAACATTTTGATCAGTTCCATCACCTTCAATAACGTCAATATTAGGAAAACTTAAACTTAATTGTTTACATGTTTCAAAATCTTTTTCAATCAATTTGATATTATATTTACTATTTGATACTAAATTACAAAAGTAATATGAAATCATTCCTCCACCTATCATTATAATAGAACGTAATTTTTCCATTTTATAAATCATATGAAAAAAATGATTTAAATCTTGATGAGAAGCTACCACATAAATTTTATCATTACCTAAAATTTTAAAATTACCAACAGGAATAATAACTTCTTCTGCTCTTTCTACAGCACATACAAGCATATTTATTTTAAATTTTGAAGCAACTTCAATTAAAGTCAAGCCATCCAAAGGGCTTTTTTCTAACACTCTTAATCCAACAAGTTCCATTTTACCTTCAGCAAATGTTTCAACATTTAAAGCCCCTGGTAAAGCTAAATTACGGAATATAGATTTTGCTGCTTCTAATTCAGGATTAATTGACATTGATAAGCCTAAATCCTCTTTAAGAAATTCCATTTGTTTTAAATAATGAGGGTTTCTAACTCTAGCAATTGTATCTCCTGCGCCTAATTTATGTGCCAAAAGGCAAGATAATAAATTAACTTCATCACTAGAGGTAACCGCGACTACAAGATCAGCATTTTGAACATTTGCTTCCTTTTGAATATCTAAACTTGCTCCATTACCAATTACTCCCATGACGTCATAAGAATCTACTAGTTGGTTAATAATTTTTGCATTAGTATCAATAAGAGTAATATTATGTCCCTCTTTTGAGGCATTTTTAACAATAGATTGTCCAATTTTGCCATTACCAATAACAACTATATCCAAAATAACCTCCTACAAATGTATAATTATTTTTTTTATATTAATCTATTAAAATCTTAATTAAGGGTCAAAAAAATGGTGCCGACTACAAGATTTGAACTCGCGACCCACTGATTACGATTCAGTTGCTCTACCAGCTGAGCTAAGTCGGCATCAAAATTATGATAAATCAATTAATTTTTATTTGCCATTATTTCTTTTAAAATAAATAAAGTTCTCTTTAAACCATCAAATAATAAAGTATCTAATTTAAATTTAAATTCTGATTCAAATTTTTCAGGATTTAAAGAAGATACTAAAGCCCGAGAATAGCCTGCTTTTTCTTGAGCATCAGGAATTTCAAAAATAACTTTTTTTGAAGATAAATTTGCTAAAAATGAAGCGATATCTTTTAAGGCAATCAAGTCAGAATTATTAACATTATAAGTTAAAGAATTATGATTTTGTTCTAATAAAATTAACATTGCAATAGCAATATCACCAACATATGTATAATTAAATAATTGTTTACCATCACTTTTTAAAACTATATCTTCATTATTTAAAACTTTAACAATAAATTGCGACAAAACTTTTGTATCCTCTAATTTCATAGTGGGTCCATATACTCTACTAAAACGGGCAATAACAATATCTAAATTAAATTCTTTTTTATAACAGGAGCAAAGAGTTTCAGCAGCTTTTTTAGACTCATTATAGCAAGAACGTGGATCTAAAATATTGATGTAACCATAATCATCTTCTTTTAATAATTTTTTATCACTTATTCCATAAACCTCATTTGATGAACTTAAAAAGAATTTAGCTTTTTTATTTTTGGCTAAGTCTAAAAGATTTTTTGTTCCTAAAAAGTTTGTCATCATTATTTCAATTGGATGATTTGCATAATTATATGGATCAGTTAAACTTGCTAAATGCAAGACATAATCTACATTTCCATCAATATTAATTTCTTTGGTCAAATCACATTCTTTAAAAATTAATCGTGAATCATAATTAAACTTTTCAAATCTTTTTTTGGCCTTTAATTCATTTCTCACTAATAAAATAATCTTGCAATTAATATTTTGTGTTAAGATTAAATCGACAAAAAACGAACCAATAAGACCTGTTCCTCCACTTAAACAAAGTGTTTTATTTTTTAAAAATTCACAAGAATATTTTTTTTGATATCGTTTTAATTCCTCTAAATAACTTGCTATATACATATTTTTTAAAGTATATTATATTTCCTTTCTATTCATTGTTTTTTTCTTTTTTTAATTTTAAAAGTGCTTTAAAAAGATAAATATCATCTGGTGTTGTAAGTTTAATATTTTTATCACTACCTTTAGCAAAATATAAAGTTTCACCAAGTTCAACCATCATAGTATTTGTATATGAAGCTCCTTGAATTCCAATATTCTCTTTAAAAGCTTTATGATATGCTTCATCAACAATTTTAAATTTATATGCTTGAGGAGTTGCTACTCTTCTAAGTGTTTCTCGAGGAATATATTTTTTTGTCGATATTTCATCATTTATTACAAATATTTGTTCATTATAAGGCAAAGAAGTTACCCCATTTCCATACTTAATGCAGGTATTGATAACATCATTTAAAACAAAATCATCAACAATTGGTCTTATTCCATCATGAATAATAACTATATCATCATCTTTGCAAATACCTTCAAGATTATATACACCATTTCTTATCGATTCTTGTCCAGTATTACCACCTTCGACAATCCATTTTAATTTTGTAATATGAAATTGTTTAGCATATGCTTTTAATGCTTCTATCCAACCTTTTAAACACACTACTTCAATCGCGTCAATTAAAGAATTATTTTCAAAACTCTCTAAAGTATAAATTAAAATTGGTTTATCATAAACATTTATAAATTGCTTAGGAATATCTTGTCCCATTCTTGAACCAATTCCACCGGCAATAATAATAGCTATATTCATAAGTTTAATCTCCAACCTTATAAATAAGTTTAATATACTACACAAGTATTTACAAGTTTAGTAAATTTATTTGCACAAAAAAAACTGAAATTAATAATTCCAGTTTTTTCATCTAAATTACTTTATCTATAAAGAATAACCGCTTAAGAAGTTTATAATATTGAGCATTATAAGTAGTTATTGTCCAGATAGAAATTCCTGCTAAATTATATTTATCCACTAATTCTAATTTTTTATAAAAAGAATATGCATTATCAAATTGAACTTCATGCAATAAATTATCTTCTCTATAATTAAAATAAGGAGTTTGCTGTTTTTCATAATATTTTATTTCTGCTTTCTTTTCATAAGCAAGTTTATTAGCATTTTTTAAAGATAAACTTTTGGCTCCTTTATTAGGAATTTTCGGCACTATAAAATCATAACCATAATTTGGTATACCCATTAAAATTTTGTTACTTGGTATCTCTTTTACAGCATAACTAATAACATTTTCTACATTATTTAATGGTGCAACAGGCATAGATTCACCATAAGTATATCCCCATTCATAAGTCATTAATATTACAAGATCATTATTTTTCCCTGCCGTTTCATAATCATGAGCTTCATATAAAAGACCTTTTTGATTATCAGAATATTTAGGAGCTAACGCTGTAGAAATAAATATATCTTGTGAAGTAAAAAACATATATGCTTTTTTCAAAAATGATTCAAATGCATCTTTGTCATTTTGATAAACATATTCAAAATCAATATTTACACCATAATATTTTTTCTGTTTTACTATATTTAAAATATTATTAAATAAATTATTAATTTTAGTTTCATCATTGATTATTGAACTTGCGATTTTGCTTGAAAATCCACCCTTTTCTTTAATATTTGTAACAACCATTAAGGGAGCAACATTATATTCTAAAGCTAAATCGATAATTTTATCTTCATTAAGATTATCCAAATTCCCATTTTCATCTGCTTTATAAGCAAAAATAGAAAGATATGTTAAATAAGGTAAAGTTTTTTCTATTGTTGTCAAATTTGTACCTTCATAACAATAGCCATTAACTTTAATATTATCTTTATCACTTGGTTGATAATTTATTTTAATTTTTTGTCCAATAGATAAATTATCATTAATTGTAGGATTCCATTTTTTTATATCTTTCTGTGAAACATGATACTCAGAAGCAATTTTATTTAATGTATCATTTTTCTTAACAGTATATATAAATGATTTAGGATCAATAATTAAACATTGACCAACTGATAATTCATTTTTATTTTCAATATCATTATCTGAAATTAATTCAGCAAGAGGAACATGATATTCCTTTGCAATATCTGATAAAGTATCATTTTTCTTTACAAAATAAAAAAACATAATTCACCTTTCCTTCTAAGTTAAAATATGTTTTTTTATGAATTATGTTAATCAATTGAAAAATATTTTTGAAATAAGAATTTAAAATTTGCTTCTTTAACATCTTTTAAAACTTCACTTGCTTGATTTTTAATTTCCTTAGAAGCATTAGCCATTGCAAAAGAAGTACTCACTTTTTTAAACATAAAAACATCATTTTCTGAATCTCCAAGAACAATGATTTCATCTTTAGAAAGATTATATTTTTTTAATATATATTCCACTGCTGAACCTTTATTAATATTTTTAGGCATAACTTCAAGATAAAATCGTTGAGAAAAATAAAAATCTAAATTCGGGAATAATTTTTCTAAATCAACGACATATTTTTCTGTTTTCTCTCTATCATAAGCAATAATTGCTTTATATAATGGTTTTTTATTTTCTTTAGTAATATTTTTATCAATTATTAATGGTAAATGATCTATTGATTCTTTTTTATCTTGAAAATCAAATACTTCTTGAGCAAAAACTTTTTCATCATAATACATCAAAAGATTTAATCCTTTACTATAAGTAAAATCATGTAATTTTACTATTTCTTGAAAATCAATTTTTGTAGCGATATCAATAGCTTTTTTATCTTTAAAAGAATAATAAACCATACCATTATAACAAATTAAAGCTAAAGAAGAATATTTATCTAATCCAAGTTTTGCCATAAGAGGAAGGCAAGTAAAAAGTGGTCTTCCTGTTATAATGACAAAAGGATAACCTTGTGATAAATATTTTTTCAAATAAATTAAATTTTCTTCATTAATTTTATCTCTATCGTAAACAAGAGTAAAATCCAAATCTGTAGCAACTAATTTATATTTTTTCATTTTTTAACACCATAGTAATCTTACCATGTTTAAAAAATATATAATAGTTAAATCTTTTTTAAATTGTAAAATGAAGCTTGTTTATCATAAATAGTTAAAGAAGTATCATTTTTTAAACAATTTAATTCTTCCTCTATTCTTATTAATTGATTATATTTACTTATGCGATCAATGCGCGATAAAGATCCAGTTTTAATTTGGCCTGCGTTAACTGCGACAGATAAATCGGCAATAAAAGTATCTTCACTTTCTCCTGAACGATGGGAAATAATAACACCATAATTTGCTTTTTGAGCCATTTTAATGGCAGAAATTGTTTCTGTTAAAGTACCAATTTGATTAACTTTAATTAAAATAGCGTTACCTAAACCATTTTCTATACCTTTTTTTAAACGTTTAGTATTAGTTACAAATAAATCATCACCAACTAATTGAACTTTATCTTTAAGTTTATCACTAATATATTTCCAACCATCAAAATCATCTTCTGCAAGAGGATCTTCAATAGAAATAATAGGATATTTTTTTATTAATTCAATATAATAATTATCAACAAGTTCTATATAATTATATTTTTTATTATCTGCTTTTAGAGTATAAGTTTTAGTTTCTTCATCATAAAATTCACTTGCTGCAACATCAATTCCTAAGTAAACATCTATACCTGGTACATAATTAGCTTTTCTTATCGCTTCTATAACTAATTCAAATGCTTTTTCATTAGATTCTAATTTCGGTGCATAACCACCTTCATCACCTACTGAAGTGGCATAACCTTTTTCTTTTAAAATATTTTTTAATGAATGAAATATTTCTGATCCTATACGAATTGCTTCTTTAATAGATGCTGCCTTTATAGGTAAAATCATTATTTCTTGAAAATCAATGGTAAAATCTGCGTGTACTCCACCATTTAATATATTCATCATTGGTATGGGCATTATTCTATTATCAAAACCACCTAAATAATTATATAATGGCATATGATAATAATTTGCTGCACATCTTGCACACGCTAAAGAAACACCTAATATAGCATTAGCTCCTAAAAAAGATTTATTTTCTGTCCCATCTAAATCTATTAATAATTTATCGATATATGTTTGTTTTCTAACATCTACACCTAATAATTTTTTATATATTATATTATTAACATTATTTACAGCCTTTAAAACACCTTTTCCATTATATCTTAAATTATCATTATCTCTTAATTCTAGTGCTTCATGTATCCCAGTAGAGGCACCAGAAGGCACAATTGCTCTTCCTTGAATTCCACTTATAGTTTTAACATTTACTTCAACTGTTGGATTTCCTCTTGAATCTAATATTTCTCGTGCATAAATCATTTCAATATTTGGCATCTTAAATTTTCCTTTTCTTTCAAATTTAATTTTGCGTTATTTTCTTTTTTTTATGCAAAATATTAACAAATTAATAACATTATTATACTTAATTAATGCTATAATAAAAAAGGTGATTTTTTTGAATAAAAAAACAATTTATTACGAAAAAGAAACAGATGATTTAGTAAATTATCACATTAAAAGAAAAGATCTTAAAGAAGATTTTAAATATCAAAATAAACATTTTACTTTTCGTTTTGCAGGATTTACTTTATATCATGTAATTGCTAAACCTATAATCAGTGTAATAATGAAATTTTTTCATGGTGGAAAAATCATTAATAAAAAAATTATAAAAAAATACAAAGGTGGTCTTTTTATTTATGGCAATCATACTGGCGGAATGATTGATGCTTTTCAACCAAATCGTTTAAGACATAAAAAAAACTATATAGTTGTAAATCCTGATGCAGTTTCTATTACTGGGCTCAAAAATATTGTTATGATGTTAGGAGCAATTCCTGTCGCCGATACTTATAAAATTCAAAGAAATTTTTTAGGAACAATTAATGATTATATAAAAAAACATAAAAGTATAACTATTTATCCTGAAGCTCATATTTGGCCTTATTACACAGGAATAAGGAATTTTCCTAGTGCTTCATTTTCTTATCCTATAAAATTAAATGTGCCTAGTTTTGCTATGACAACAACTTATCAAAAAAGAAAATTTTTTAAAAAACCAAAAGTTACAACATATATTGATGGACCTTTTTTTCCTGATCAAAATTTGCCATTAAAAGAAGCAAAAGAAAAATTAAGAAATGAAATCTATAATGCAATGGTAATTCGCGTTACTACAAGAAGTACTTATTCATATTATGAATATCAACAAAAAGAAAAAGACAAATAGATGAATGGGCAAATCCTCTATATCATAATTAAAAAAGCGCATAAATTATGGTGAAAGGAAGGGTAAAATATGTATTCAAATAAAGAATGCCCATGCAAGTACGAACCAGTTGTTATGCCTGTTAAAGAATGCGTTTGTGATCGTTATTATTGCGTTGAGCAACCAATCATTTGTCCAGTTCAAAAACGAATTGTAAATCATTTTGTTCCAAAACCAGTTTATTATCATACATATTCTCAATGTGAAGAAAATGTTTGTGAACCTCCTTTATGTCAAGGTCAAGGTTATAAACAAGAACCTAATATGAATCAAATGCCAAATATGGGACAAAATATGAATCCTTTTTCCCGTTAAGGATGAGGCCACATTTGTGGCCTTTTTTAATGCTTTAACTAAGATTTGTTGAATTATAAAATATCAATTTTTATAATGTAATTATAAGTTTAAAGGATGATATTTTTATGAAAAAAGGATTAATTTTAATATTCTCTAGCATGATTTTACTTAGCTGCGTTACCAATAAAAATTCTTTATCTAGTTCATTTGATTCTTCTTATACAAATTCAAATGAAACAACTGAAAGTGATTCTAATTCTGCTGCAGCAACTTCTGAATCAACATCAGAAACTTCTTCATTTTTAGAAACTTCTTCAAGCACAAACGTTACTACACAAAGTGAAGAAAGTAATACAAGCTCTCATTCATCTAAAAATAGTTCTTCTAGTTCGAATTCTAGTTCATCAAGTTCAACTAGTTTTAATCAAAATATCGAAAATGATGATAATACCTTAAAAAATCCTCGTGAATTTCCAAAGTATGAATATACTTTTTCCAATCAAGAAACTATGACAGGAACAAAAGTTAATGCTTCACTAGCAAGTTTTAATTGCGAAGGTTATGCTCAAGGAGTAACAGGTGGAGGTATTATTGATGAATCAAGCAAAGATTATATTAAAGTAAGTACTGCAAAAGAATTTATAAAAGCAATCGGTAGAAAAAATTATGTTGATAAAACAGATACAGATTTTGCAACTCGTCCGACTGTAATTGAAGTTATGAATGATATTGATTTAGGTTGGAATACTTTGGATAGTGAAGCTCAAAACTATGCCGATGTAATAAAAGCAAATGATCCATCTACTCATCCTACTTTAAAAAAAGTTGGTGTTTCTGTTGTGTATATTACAGGAAGACAAAATTTAACTATATATTCAAAAAATGGTTCAAAATTATCACATGCATGTTTTCAAATACGCGCGGGTGATAGTATTGAAACAAATAATATAATTATTAGAAATCTATCTTTTGATGGCATATGGGAATGGGATGATACAGGAAAATACGACAATAACGATTGGGATCAATTCACAATTCGCGGTGATAAAAACCCTGTACACCATATTTGGATTGATCATTGTACATTCCATAAAACATATGATGGCACAATTGATATTAAATATGGAGCAACAAATATTACTATTTCTTGGTGCTCATTTATTCCTTATAACAAAAATGACCAAGAATTTATGGATATGATGAATCATTTAGAAAATAACCAATCAGATTATCCAAATTATAAAGCTGCGAGAAATTCTGGTGCAAGTTTTGAAGATATGATCGATTATGCTTCTATAAATAAAAAAGTTCATTTAGTTGGTCATTCTGACAACAATAAAGGTGATGAAAATATAAAAGTAACTTATTGTAATAACTATTATTTAGATTGTGTTGAAAGATTACCTCGTTTAAGATTAGGTAAAGTTCATGTATATAACAATATTTATGATGCATCAAATACAGAATCTTTAAAACTAAAAGTACGTTCATTATCTAATTGGCCATCTGCTTTAGCTTTTTCCGAAAATGGGACTCAAAGTACTAATTATGGTCAAACTTTAATGGAAAATTGTTACATTAATGGAATAAATACACCTTTAAGAAATAACATGAAAAAAGTGGAAACTCAATATGTTGGTTCTATTGAGGCCTTATATACCTATTATACTTGCCAAAATATTTCTCGAACTTGGGATTATAGTAAAACCACGAACACTGATGTACATTTTAATGGTCGTTATACCTTCAAAGGACATTCAACAAAAGGTGAAGATAATAATTTATTAAGGCCATTTCCAATGGTACCCCTTAGTTTTGATACTCAACAATTTAAAAATGATTTAAATTATGAATATATTTTATATGAGCCTGAACTTTTATATATCACTCAAAATAATAAAGTAGGCGCAAACGTTATTAAATTTTCTAGTCAACAATGGATGTCTTCAACTTATACTGTTGGTCAAGTTCAAGATTTAGTTTTACCAAATGATGGTGTATTAGGAAGTAGCACTAATTTAAATCTCAATCGTGCTTAAATTTATAGATTATTAAAATTTTTATTTTAAAAATAAATAAGCCAAGAAAAAAAGACCTAATTGATTTAATTTTTCAATTAGGCCTTTTTTATAAGCTTTTAAATATTTTCTTCGTCTTTATGACGCAATTTACGAATAATTTCGTGTGGCCATAAGAAGTTGAACTTTCTGACACAAATGTCAAGGATAAATAATAACAAGGCAATTATCATAAGAGGTAATTGGAAATTAATTGTTTTATTTATCGCGGTTGTCATTTTATCAGCATTTTCTTCAATACCTGCTGTGCCATAGAAAACACGTCCATTAATTCTTTCACCATCTGATTCTGTATAAGTTTGAGCACATAATTCAGATAGTCCATTTAATTTTTCAGAATTGTTATCGTAGAAAGTATCATATTCATCAGAATAAGAGAATGCTGTATATGCAGTTTTAGAAGCGGTTTCCGTTCCATCTACTTTTTCTGTAACTTCAATAATATAAATACCTGGATCTCTAGTTTTAAATTCTTTTTCGTATTTATCGCCAGATTTACTATCAATTGTAAACTTGATAGGGTTTGTTTTCTTATTTTCCATTACTTCATATTTTGATATAGTTACATCAAGAGAAATATTTTGTTCAATAGGAGCACTACCATCTTCAGTTTCTTCATCAGAACCAACATCAAGTAATTCAATCTCCAATCTTCTTGTATAATTTGCGTTAAATACTTTAATATCTTCTGGATTTTGCTCTATTAAGAATCCATCAACTGTAATTTTCATTGTGTCAACTTCAGTTTTTGGTGCAAGACCTGCGATAATATTTTCTAGCATTTTAACCGCATCACTATTTTCGAAGAATCCAGGACAGAACTTTTCATTAAGATCTATCATTAAACTACCAACTTTACCAATTCCAAATGACCATTCTGCATAAATTGGATCGTGATTATCTAATTCTAAATCTTTACCTGTTTCATCTTTAACTGTTTCTGTATTATGGAAGAATACATGTGATGTAGCTTCTTCTCTAACAGCAACTCCACCATTATAAGTGTTAATAATAGGTAAATTATCTGTATTAACCCCAATTCCTATTCTAGAACCTTCTTCAAATTCAAATTTATCATCGCCACCATTTAACTTATTAACGACTTGTGTAGGAAGTGATTTACATAAATCTTTAATTACCATAGCAAATTCAGTTTCGGTTTTAGTTAAATAAGCATTATTTTGACCGATAATTTGTTTCATTTCTTCTACGTTACTAGAAAATTGATTACCAATGACAACTGCTGAAAAATCAATATTTTTGTTTTTCATATCTTGAATAGTTGTCATATATCTTTTTGCATCATCATTACCGCTATCATAGTCGTTAATTAAAACAACAGATTTTTTATTAACTTTTTTATCAGAAAATTGAGAAAGCATTTGATATGCATCTTCAAGAGCAATATCATAATCTGTTCCACCTGTAAGAGTTGGTTTAGTAATAGACATAACTCTTTCAATCATAGCATCTTTTTGAGTAGCAGGAGTTAAACCAAATAATACATTAGTTTCATCAGAATCAATTACTCCATTTTTATATTTAGTTGGACCAAATGTAATAACAGATAAATAATCATAAGGATTTAATGATGATTTAATTGATTCTACTATACCTTTAATAGCAGTTTCAATTCTTGTTTCTTTACCATCATTGAAATCTGGTGTTTGAACTTTAGCATTTTTAGAATTAAAGAATTCTGTACCAGCGAAATCTTTCATACCCATAGAGTTAGAGTAATCTAAGCAAAGAACAATAGCCCTAGGATTATTAGCCGTTGGTGTTAAATTGATTGGTAACAAATCTTCGTAAAGGGAATCTTTCCAGTTACCATTCGCATAAGTACTTTCTCCACCAGCAGTTAATAAACTTCCACCAGCTTTTTCCACATATGAACGTAAGTCTTTAGCAAAAGAAGCAGGAAGTGATGCAATATCAATATCCATTAAAATAACTTCTTTATATTCAGTTAATAATGCAAATTTTGGAGCACTAAATGGTTCTACAACTTCAACATTATAGCCATTTTCTTCAATGAAACTACGTAGTTTTTTGGTTTCACCTTCAGGTTTAGGATCTTTAGCTATAATTAAAATGTTATTTTCAGCTTCTAAATATTTATAAGTGTAAAATACATTATTATCTTCAACAACATCATTACTATTTATAGCTTTAATATTTGCTTTTATTTCATGAATACCTGCAGTAAATGTATGTTTATATTCAATGGTTTGAATTTGACTTGTACCATCAAGATTTTCAGTACGACTTTTTGCATTTGTAAAAATAGATTCACCATTATCAGTAATTGTTAATTCTACAGATGTAATACTATGAGATTTAAAGGAAACAGAAATTGTTGTTTCTTTGTTTGGAACAGTACTTGCATCAATTTCAATATTTTCAATTTGAGCTTCTGCAGTTCCATTATAATCTTTTGGAGTAAAGTAAATAGCATCAAGACGAATATTATTTTGATTTAATACAGCAAGTGTGCTATTTATTTGTCCATCAGTATCCATAGCATCTGATAAAAGAACAATACGTTTAATAAGTTTACTATCTTTATCTTCATCAAATAAACTTGTTGCTTGGATAAGAGCACCTTCAATATCAGTACCAGTAGAATCTATTTTAGCTTCTTGATAAGTCAAATTTTTGCCCTTTAATTCACTTGGTTTTGCAGGGTTTACATATTTGCATTCACCATAGCCAAAATAAACTAATCCTACTTTACTTCCTTTGTTTCTTGAATCATCTATAAATGAAGTAACATATTCGTTCATTTCATCATGAACTTCTTTAGTTGAATCTGAATAATCTGAAACAAAGATAATTTCACTATCAACATTTTCTACACTATGTCCTTCAATTCCAGAAAGAACAAAGCAAGCTAGAACAATAATTAAACAGTGCAATATTAAAGATGTAACTTTATTACGTGTATGACGTCTTTTTGGTTTTAGACGTAAATAAGGGATAAAGGCCAAAGCGATGATTGGAATCATCAATAATAATAAGTAAGGGTTATCAAAAGTGATTTTCATTAAACTAATATTGTTCACGATATTGTACCCCCCATTCTATAACTAATAATACAAGCAATGCAATTGCAAAATACATTGATATATCTTTACTATCGCTCTTAACTTCTTGTGTTGTTCCTTCGTTACCAACTCTATCACCTAAAGCTAAACTATGAACTATATTTGCTTTAGACTCACTGCTAGCAACACCTGCGAAGAACGAATAATTTTTTGTTGTCGCAGGATCATCAGGATTAATTATAACAGTGTAAACACCACTTGTTTTAATTGGATAAGATGCACCAGCTTGTAAAGCTTCTTTAGTATAAACAATTGTTTCACCATTGTGTACTAAATTAATTTTTTCTATTGAAGAATTACCATTTAATTCAACAATATCACCAACATTGTAGAAATGTTTTTCAACAACTCTTTTTACAGAATATTCCATTAAGTTTTTAACAAGAATTGGCATAAACATCTTTACTGGTAAAGAAGATTTATGTAAATCAAAAGCAAAAATACTTAAGAATGTTTGTCCTTGTTTACCTGCTAAAATTAATGGTTTTGGGTCTTCTTCATTTGTTACAATACAGGCATCAAATATTTCATGATCATAATCTTCAATACCCATATATTGAGTAACATAGAAAGGATTTTCCACAGTAATATCTTTTACAATAGTTGAAACATTTGGTTTAGTTATATTTTGATTTACATGAGCATAAGTTTTTTGCGATACTGGATCAGAAAATTTAATTGCTCCTTGTAAGTATGATGATCTTTCGGTAGGATTTACAATCCAAACAGCACCATCTGTAGGTAATGTTGTTGGTTTTCCTCCATCATATATATATAAATCATATCCTGAAGCTTTAGCAGATCCAGGTTTAGCAACATAAATATCTTCACAAGTTCCAAGAATATTAATTGCCGCGGAGAAGAATTGTTTAGATTCTGAAATAATTTCCACTCTAAATTTTTCATCTCTACCATTGAATGCATAAAATTCATTGTCTTCAACAAAGTTATCTTGAATTAAATTTGTTGAAAATTCGTTTGGTCTTAAAGAGAAACTTGCTTCATCAAATTGATAAACATCTAATCCTTCGAAGCTAATTTCTGTTTCAACATTTTTCTTTAAATGCAATATTTTATTTTCATAATATCTTCTTGCATCTGTAACTAAATTAGCATTGTTATAAGGATTAACAATTTTTAATTCCAAAACAACATCAGCATCTTTGTTATAAGAGCAAACAGAAGTCTTAAATTCAAAATAACCAGATTCTCTATTTAATTCAATAACTGGTGATAATAAAGCAACATTCCATTCTGAATCTGCAACATTTACAACTTTAATATCGCCACTTATACGCATATTGTGATCAGTATAGATTGTTACATCTGCGTTTTTATTTTGTTGTAAAACTAATTTTACTTGTTCAATCGCGGTATTATATTCTGAATCTGCAACTTCAATTAATGAACATCTTCCTTCTTCTCTTAAAGCTGATTCTAATTCAGTTCTATTTGAAGAATTGATAATATTACCATCATTTGGATTATCATCAACAAAAATAAGAGAAAATTTGTTATTTTCAGAAAATTTTTCAAATGAATTAACAATCATTTCAACAGCTTTGCTATAACGTGTTTTTCCTTCTTTATTAACAGTGTTCATAGATGCTGAACAATCAACCAATATAATTTGATCATTAACAATTTTATTAGGTGTAGTAATCAATGGTTTTGCTAATAAGAATGCAATAGCACCAACAATTAAAAATTGAAGGGCAATTAAGAAGAATTGTGTTAATTTTTCAAAAGGAATTTTTCTTTTACGATATTTTCTAGCTAAGAACCAAATATATGTAGATGAAATAGTTCTCTCATGATATTTTGGTTTAATAATATGTATTAAGAGGATTAAAGGAATTGCTAGTAATCCCAATAAACCAAGTGGTAATAGCAAATTCATTATTTAATTACCCCACTTTCATACAATTGTTCAAAGAACAATTTTTCAATTGGATCAGTTGAAATTCCATGTAAATATGAGAGATTTCTCTTTTTAACAAAAGTTTCAATATCCTTTAAATAGTCATCTAAAGCTTTTAAATATGCTTCATAATCTGATTTTGTAATATTAAGTTTAATATTTCTATCATCAAGTCTATCTACAGTTTCAGAATCAATTAAGATGTGTCTACCTTTATAGTTTGGAGAAACTTCTGCATTATCAAGTACTTGAACAAGCATTACTTCTCTATGACGATATAAAAGAAAATCAACAGCAGTTTTCCAATTATTATCTGTCAAAAAGTCCGAAATAATAACAGTCATTCCATCACTATATCCAGGATTTAGATCATTTGTAATTGCTTTATCAATTTGAGCAGTTCCACTAAATTTAATATCTTCTAATTGTGTGAGGGCTCTTAAAAAAGCACTTTTTCCAGAGATAACACCGCATAAATCATCTATACGATTATCGTGAATTAACTTAATTGAAACTTTGTCCATATTTTGAATAGCCAAATATCCAAGTGCTGCTGCAGCTTGTATAGCAAATTCATCTTTATTAGAATTTTTAAATGCCATAGAAGCAGAACAATCAATTAATATTTGTATGTGCATTTGTCTTTCATCAGTAAATAACTTGATAAAAAACTTTTCAAAACGTGAATACAAATTCCAGTCAACACGTCTAATATCATCACCTAAAACATATTCACGGAAATCCGCAAATTCAACTGTAGATCCGTAAGAATTAGTTTTATGAATACCTCCAAAAAATCCTCGCATAAAAGTTTTCATATTAAATGTTATGGCTTCTAATCGATTAATAAAGCTATCAGTGATTATTTGCCTTTTCATATAATATTACTCTCTTTTATTCTTCTTCAGTTTCAGATTTATTTTTCTTACCAAATAAAGATTTTTTTGTTTTTTGTTCACCAGACATCTTTTCAGTTACTTTTTCACCAGAAATTTCACGAATAATTTCTTTAATAATATCATCTGCAGAAACATGTTCTGTAACAGCTTCGAAATTTAATTTTAAACGATGTCTTAATACAAAGGTAGCAAGTGCATTGATATCTTCTTTAGCAACATTATATCTTGCAAGTGTTAATGCACGAACTTTAGCAGTAGTAATTAAAGCTTGAGCAGCACGAGGAGATGCACCAGTACGGATGTATTTCTTAGTAATAGCAGCAGGAGCAGCACTTTCAGGTTGAGTTGCAACAATTAACTTCATAGCGTATTCTAAAACATCATCAGCAACTAAAATTTCTTTTGCAGTTTCTCTCATTGCTAATAATTCTTCTGCACTACAAACAGCATCAGCAACTTCAGCCATAGTTTTTTGAGTCATAGCAACAATGCCTTTTAATTCTTCCATTGTTGGATATTCCATAATTAACTTAAACATAAAACGGTCCATTTGAGCTTCTGGTAAAGGATAAGTACCATCTTGTTCAATTGGGTTTTGTGTTGCTAAGACAAAGAATGGTTCTTCAAGTCTTCTAGTTTCACCCATAACTGTAACACTATGTTCAGCCATAGCTTCAAGCAAAGCTGATTGAGTCTTTGGTGTAGCACGGTTAATTTCATCTGCTAAAACGATGTTAGCAAAAATAGGACCTGGTTGGAATTGGAATTTAGAATTTCCTTTTTCATCTCTTACGATAATATTAGTACCAGTAACATCAGCAGGCATTAAATCTGGTGTAAATTGAATACGTGAAAATGGTAAATCAAATACACGTCCTAATGATCTAATTAAACGTGTTTTACCAACACCTGGAACACCTTCAAGCAAAACGTTACCACCTGCAATCATAGCAATAACTGTTCCATAAACAACTTCTTTTTGTCCAACAATATCACGACTTAATTGTTCAAAAATTGATTCACATTTTTCTTTGAATTGAGTTAAATTTTCTTCGGTTACCATAATATTTTTTTCCTCCTATAAATACCTATTAATATTATCTAATACCATCTAAATAATCTTTTAATAAATCTGCATAGTCTTCCCAGCCTTCAGGAATTACACCATCATCATTGCCATAGAAGCCTTCATTGTTTTGACCAAGACCATCTTCAATAGTCGTTTGACCATCAATAACATATTCTTGATTTTTTACATCACTACCATCAGGATTTCCTGGATTGTTACCATTATTTGATTTAGAATTCGAACCAGAACCTGAGCCGGAACCTGATCCTGAACCTGAACCTGAACCAGAACCTGAGCCAGAACCAGAACCTGATCCTGAACCCGAGCCTGATCCTGAACCTGAGCCCGAGCCAGAACCTGAATGAGAACCTAAATTAGAGCCAGAGCCTGATCCTGAACCTGAACCTGATCCAGAGCCTCCTGAACCCGAACCTCCTGAGCCTGATCCTGAACCTGAACCTGAGCCACCAGACCCAGAGCCTGATCCTGAACCCGAGCCAGAAAGTGAACCTGATCCAGAATTAGATCCTGATAAACTTCCAGAACCAGATGAATGAGGCATATCTGGATTAATATCTTTATTATCTTCAGGTTTACCTGTTTGTCCTTTTAAATCATCAAGTGCATCTTTAATGACATCTTTAGATTCTTTATCAACATCTTCGATATTGCTTGGTCCTTTAAGTGCATCTTTGAATTCTTCTTTAGCTTGTTCAACAGCATCTTGAATTTCACCTTTAGCTTGTTCAGTATTACCTTGTTCTGCAGATGTTTTTGCAGTTCTCAAGGCGTCTGCTAAATCTAATAAAGCCGCTTTTAACTGAGGATTATTTACTGCTGCTGCAGCTGCTTCTTCTAATGCTTTAATGTATTTATCTAATTTTGCAGATAATTCTTGGCCGCTTAAACCTTCTGTTTCTGAAATGATTTCATCTAAGCCTTTATTAACATCAAGCATATAATTAGGATCTATTACATGTGTCCCATCTTCTTTAATTTCAACTTCAGCTCCGATTATACCATTTCCTAAATCTTTTAATGCATCACTTGGCATTTCTTCACCATGTTTTACTAAAACTTGTCCTGGACCATCAAGAGATTCAGAAGCATTTTTTAAAGCTTCTTCTAAAATTTTTAATATTTCATCACAGAATGCTTCAGTTTTAACAATTTTTTCATCATTTGTTAAATGAGAAGCATTAATTTCTTTTTCAAAGTTATCAATTAAAGCATTTATTGAATCTTTAATGCTTTGTGCAATATCTGCTGAATTAACAATTGCTCTTAATTCATTTAATAATCTTGCAATTATTTCATCAAATGATTGCCATACTGCAAAGAAATAAGTATCTTTTTTTACGCTTAAACCATTCATATAGAAAATAGTTTCAGTAATATCCAAACCTGTTCTATCATTTTTGGTAATAGGTTTACCTTCATTATCTAATTCAGCATAATTCCAACCAACTAATGAATATCCTTCACGATGAATTTGATCATTGTTAGCAAATAAGGCACCTGGAATTGTCTTCACTGAATCAAAGCTTGCATTTGAATCTAATTCAATATAATAATATAAATCATGCCATATACCATCGCTATCGATATATTGTCCGTTTACATGATCAAACCAATCTGTGCTAGAAATTGATTTATATTCAGTTGCTACTGGATCTGCATATTGATAAAATTGTTCCTCATATATAATGTTATATCCACCAACAAAGTTGATACTAAATTTTCCACCATTTGAGTAAAATCTAACTTTATAACTTGTAGGTTCTTCTTTAGCACGTGGAGTTGCTTCAGGAATAAAGAAAGTACTACCACCGAGTAAAACCGCTACCACAGCACCAACAATTAAAATTTTTGGGAATTTCATTTTGACCATGCCTGGGTCAACAGTTACCAATTTATCATTAGCATCTTCTCTTTGTTTTCTAGCAATAAGGCTGTCATCATTTTTAAATTGAACCATGGTAACAACTCTATCTTCTAGACCTAAATTATCAACTCTACGAGCAACTAATTCATCTCTTGTTTTAAATACTTTTTTAAGTAATAAGATTACGCTAACTGGAATAGCTATTATAGCTAAAACAAGAACAACGATTGAACGATATGAAAAGCCAGTTGCATTACATATAGGTGTCAAAATAAGATTCATAAGACCTGCGATAATTATTGAAACCAATATACCAGCTATTAAAGCTTTTATAAAATTTTCAATGACTATTTTCTTACTATATTTTAATAGATTATTGCCTTCATTATCTTTTTTTGAAACTTCTTTTTTATTTTCCTTTTTTTCTTGAGAAATTTCTTTTTCTTCATCAATCATGAATTTAATCCTCCTATTATTTTTTCTTTTATTTATTATTAATAAGATTAATTAACATCATTCCAAGACACTATACCGCCTTCTCCTTCTTCATTTAATTCAAAGTTTGAATTACTTAATACTTTTGAACTGCTTGAAGAACTAGAGCTAGTATTTGGATTATCAGGTAATGATGTATCTAAAGAGGTATTTTCTCCTCCACCATTGGAGTTATTACCTCCTTGAGAATTTGGATTATTATTTTCTGTAGTAACTTTTGAAGTTGCTTGAGAAGTATTTATACTTGAGTCACTACTTGATGATTTATTTGCACAAGCACATAAACCACATAAAACTATTAATGGAATAATAAATAACTTTATTTTTTTCATATTAATTCTCCATCTTATACGCCACGATAATTTACTGATGATTGACAAGGAACACTAATTTCAGAAACACCATCTGTAACAATAAATGTTGCTTTAAATTGTCCTATAAATTCTTGATCTGGCAATCTAGTAATAGTAAATGCTGTTCCAACTTTCCCAGCTTGTTCCCAAGGTTTAAAATATGCTTGGGAAGGTGTTTTACTATAATAAGTAATCTTTCGTGAAAAACTTGTCGCAGTATATTCAAACGTTTTTTGTACACGACCTTCATCATTTATAGCTTCTACTTTAAATTGTGCTGCAGTTATATATGGAAAGAAGTCTTCGTTAATATAACCAATAAATCTTACAGCTTTTTCGGTTCCAGATAATTCTTCAAAACGTCCTTTTTCAGCTTTTAAGCCAACTTGAGTATTGATTATTATTCCATCTCTATTAACTTCTTTTTCTAAATTAGAAACACGTAATGGTGAAGATAATACTGAATGTCTTTGATATTTTGGAGTATTTTCATACATTCTAGCTGAAATTTCTGCTTTACCTGTTTTATGCATTGTAACTTCACCTGTCTTTGGATCAACAGATGCTACATCAGCATTAGAAGTATACCAAGTAATATCATTTTTATATTTTGTATATTCTGGATTATCTTTTATTTCATCAAAATGTCCATCATCTCTTGAAGGAGTTGCGTTCATTTTAAATTTAGTACCTGGTTGAATATAGTATTCTCTATCTGATGTCTTTATAATATTGCTATTTTCATCAATAGATAAATCTAAATTTGTAGCAACAGGAACAATGGTAATTTCCGCATATACTGTATGATTATCTGTAATTGGTGCCGTTACATCAAATTCTTTATCATCACTTTTATCTTGCGGTGAACCATTATCATCCATCCAAGTAATGTCATATCCTTTTCCTGAACCAAAAACAGGAACATTATTAATTGATTCTCCTTTTGTAACAGGTACTGATGAATATTTATTTTCACCATTTTGATCATTTTTTAATGCATCATAGCTTTCATAAAAATCCACAACATATTCGACAATATTAGCAACATCTACTCTACATGTATCAGATTCTCCTGCATAACTTACAGTAATGTTTGTTGATCCTTCTTGAGCAGTTGCAGTAACTAAACCAGTTTGATCAACAGTTGCAACTTGTGGATTTGAGCTTTGCCAATTAAACTGTATACCAGTAGTCATAGGAAGTGTAGTAACTGTTAATTGATGAGTTTCTAAAGGTTTTAACATAACAGAAATAGCATCAAGGAAAATTGTTATACCAGTTGAACTTCTCCATACAGCAAAATATGTTTTACCAAATTCAAATGATGTAGTTGTTTCTGAACTATTTGGATTTTCAGACCAACCTGCAAAAATATAATCCTTACCATTTTCGCTTCTTGTAGGATTTTCTGGAGGAGTTACAGCATCACTTGAATCATCTGTTCTTACGACAGTTTTCATAGATGTACCATCAGAAAATTGTCCTCCATTTGCATTAAATCTTGCTTTTTCACTAGCGCCAAATTCTATATATTGAAGATAAAGGTCAGAACTATTTCCAGCAATTTGAAATTCTTTACCAGCTGCACCTATACCAGTAAATTCATATGTTACAATCACCATTTGCTTATTAACATCTTGTGTAAGAATTTTATCTCCTTTATCACGATCATAAATCAAAAATTTTTTATTGCCTTCAGAATATAAACAAAATTCAACCCTAACATTTTCAAACAATTTAAAATGAATATTCTTTTTACCATATGTGCTCTTAGAATTACTCCATGTAGGGCTACCACCTTTAGATAAATGTATACCTTTTGTTTCATCAAAATCAGGTGTTGCATCATCTTCTTGATTTTCATTAATATAGTGCAATTGACTAGGCAATTTTGCTCCCATACTCATATCCCAGTTATAGTCTTTATACTTATCTTCTGCCGCTACAGCATTGATAGGCATTTCTTCACTACTGTTGTGAAATGGAAATTTCATACTGATAAAACTACCAACAATCAAAGAGAATAATAAGGTTATTTTCCATTTTTTTGTCTTCATAATTTAATCTCTCCTAAGTATTTTGTTTTAATGTAAGCGCTTACTATTTTGACTTTTAAAAACACCAAATCAAAAAAACGAAATACAAAGCCATGATATCAAATCTACATTTTATAGTCAATAAAAGCGCTTTCAATTTTCTCAAAAAAGTTAAATGACAAAGTAAATTCGGTTTACATTAAGTAAAATTAATATTTTTATTTACTTATTTATTAATAAATAATAATTAATAAATAATATATGTAATTTAAAACTTAAAATAGCACACTTAATTTTCTAAATAAAGATAAAAATAAAAAAATTTAAGCACTAAAAAAGTTTAAAGATTGTTTACCAAAGAATTTTATAATTTTTATTTTCTTATATATTTGAATCTTTAAACTTTTGATAAAAATTATTTTTATAAATTAAATTTATAGCTAAACTTAAAATTAATAATTTGATGCTGCAATACCTATGCCACCTAAAAATAGCCAAATTATTCCCCAAAATACAAGTGAAATTATGCTTAAAACGAGTCCAGCTATTGCTAAGCCACTATAGGAATATTTATCCTTTTTACTAACTCCAATAGCGCTTAAAATAACACCTAAGATTGGTGTTATACAAAACCACATACCAGACCATAAGGACAATAAGCCTATTACAAATCCAGCAATTCCTAAACCATTTACTTTTTTTTGAATTTCTTTTTCTTCCATAATAAATCTCCTAACAAATGTTTTTTTGTTAATTATACCCCCCCCCCGTTTAAATTTGTCAAGAAGTATTGCATAAAAAAACTCTACAAATTAATGTAAAGTTATTTATCTAAATTTAATTCTTTAACAAGTGCATTATAAGCTTGAGCTCCTGTAGAATTAGGTCTATATATAGTTATTGGTATTCCAACCATTTGAGATTCAACGATAGAATTATTTCTAGGAATTTGTGTTACAAAAGTTTTTTCTTTGAATAATTTTCTTATCTCAATAGTAATTTCTGTTGCAAGTCTTAATCTTGAATCATACATTGTTAATAAAAAACCAAGAATTTTTAAATTTTTATTATAATGGAGTTGAACATTTGAAATGGTTGCAAGCATGTGGGAAACTGCATCAAGAGCAAAACATTCACATTGCACAGGAATTATAACTTCATCAGATGCAATTAAAGATGATAATTGTAAAAAGCCAAATGAAGGAGGCGTATCAATCAATATATAATCATATGCATCTAAATTACGAATACATTTACCTAACAATAATAAAGGATTTTTAGATTTAATTTTTGTTTCTAAAATAGTTAAATCGACTTTACTTGGTAAAAGGTCCAAATCTTTAATGCGTGTTTTTTTTATTGCTTTATAAATATCATAATTAGATACTAAAACATCATATACACTATGATTAAATAAACTAGCATCTAATCCTAAACTTTTGGCACAATTGCTTTGAGGATCCATATCAATAACCAATACTTTTTTGTTGTGCGATATTAAAGCTCCAGCTAAAGATATTGTAGTTGTTGTTTTACCAACTCCACCTTTTTGATTTGCAATTGCGATGATATGTGCCATAACTACTTACTCCTTATAAATTATAGAGGTTTCTTTTTAATATTTGCATAGTTTCTTGGATATTTGTTATTAGTAACTTCTTGCTTTTGATAATAAAGATTTATTCTTGTTTCTTTATTAGTTGGTAAAGAAAATTCACAAAGTTTAATGCGCTTAACTTTTAAAATATCCAATGCATTTAATGCTAATTGTTCTTCTTGTAAAGCTTGTTTACCCTTTAAAGCTATAAAAATGCCATTAATTTTTAATAAAGGTATAATTAATTCCAATAAAATATTTAATTTAGCAACTCCTCTAGCAGAAGCAAAATCATATTTTTCGCGTCCAAATTTAGCATAATCTTCAGCACGTGCGCAAATAATATTTATATTATCTAATTTTAATCTTTCTTTTACAATATTTAAAAAAGAAACTCTTTTTTGCATTGGTTCTAACAAAGTAACATTTAATTTAGGATTAATAATAGCGTATAAGATTCCTGGAAATCCAGCACCTGAACCAACATCAATTAATGACTTGTTATTATAATCAAATTTATCTAAAGACATTATAGAATCAAAAAAGTTTTTTTCTAATATTTCCTCTTTTGTTGTATTAGCAGTTAAATCCATCACTTTATTATATTCAAGAATTAAATCAAGATATTTTAAAAGTTTATCTTTTTTAATTTCATCTATATTATATCCTTCATTAATTAAAGAAGAAAAAAAATACTCTTCTAACATTATTTAATTCCTTCTTTTCTTAAATTAACTAATAAATAGGCAATATCTGCAGGATTTACGCCAGAAATTCTAGAAGCTTGACCTAAAGTTCTAGGTTTTACCTTATCTAATTTTTGTCTTGCTTCTAAAGCCAATCCACTCAAAGATAAATAATCAAAATTAGGCAAAACAATTTCTTCAAGTTTTCTTAACCTTTCTGCTTCTTTGAGTTCTTTAGATATATAACCTTCATATTTAATTTCGGTTTCTAGTTGAAAAAGGGCTTGAGAAGAAAGATTAGAAAAATCAAAAGGTAAATATTTTTTTAATTCTTCAAGTTTAATTCCTGGTCTTTTTAAAACACTTGCAGCATTAGATGATGGCTTGACTTCACTTCCACTTACTTTTAAAGCGTATGAAGAAAGTTCTTTATTATCAGAAAAATAATAATTTTCTATTTTAGATTTTAAATCTTTTAAATTTTCTTCTTTTTGAGCAAATTCATCATATCTTTTTTGTGATATTAAGCCTAATTCATAGCCATATTTAGTTAATCTTCTATCTGCATTATCATGTCGAAGTAATAAGCGATATTCGGCACGTGAAGATAAAAGCCTATATGGTTCTTTTGTCCCTTTTGTAATTAAATCATCTATCATTACACCAATATATGCTTCATCACGTCTTAATATAAATGGTGGTTTATGTCTAGTCCATAAAACAGCATTTATTCCTGCGATTAATCCTAATCCCGCTGCTTCTTCATAGCCTGAAGTGCCACAAATTTGACCGCCAATAAATAATCCTGGCCATTTTTTAATCATCAATGTATTATCAAATTCTTCAGTTTGAATGGCATCATATTCAATAGCGTAAGCGTATTTTAAAATTTCAGCATGTTCAAGACCTTTTAAAGAATGAACCATTTCTAATTGAACATCTTCAGGCATTGAAGTTGAAAATCCCTGTAAATAAATAGAATCTGTATGAATAGATTCTGGCTCTAAAAACAATTGATGACGTTCTTTATCTTTAAATCTTGTGACTTTATCTTCAATAGAAGGACAATATCTTGGACCTACACCAGTTACAAATCCTCCAAACAATGCCGAATCTTTTAAATGTTTATTTATTATTTCATGTGTTTTTTGATTTGTATAAGTCATATAGCAAGGAATTTGCTCTTCAATAGGCTTAAATTTTTTGGTAGTATATGAAAAAGCATATTCTCCTAAACTTCCATAATGAGGAGTAAGAACAGAAAAATCTATAGAATCTTTTTTAATTCTTTGAGGAGTTCCAGTTTTTAAACGTATTAATTTTATACCCATTTTTGCTAGATATGGTGATAATCCTAGAGAAGATTTTTCACCATCTGGACCTGCTTTTTTTACATTATGTCCAACAAGAATAGTGGATTCCATATAAGTACCTGTTGTTAAGATTACCGCTTGAGAAGTTATTTCTCTATCAATTAATTTTACACCAAATACTTTATTTTCATCATTAAGTAAAGAAATAACCATTCCTTCTAAAATAGTTAAATTATCAGTACTTAAAGCAATATTTTGCATTGTTTTGGGGTAATCAAGTTTATCAGCTTGCGCTCTAAGACATTGTACACCTGGACCTTTAGAAGTATTAAGCATTTTCATTTGCAAATAGGTTTTATCAGCAACTATACCCATCATGCCACCTAAAGCATCGATTTCACGAACTACGATTCCTTTTGCTGAACCGCCTATAGATGGATTACAAGGCATATTTGCCATCATCTTAATATTTAAAGAAATTAAAAGTGTTTTACATCCCATATGTGAAGCAGCAAAAGCAGCTTCCATTCCAGCATGACCACCACCTACAACAATGACATCATAGTCGTAAGTCATTATCCAATACTTCCTTCCATATCTAATTTAATTAATTGATTTAATTCAACTGCATATTCCATAGGCAATTCTTTAGCAAAAGGCTCAATAAAACCCATAATAATCATTTGAGTTGCTTCTTTTTCTGTTAAGCCTCGTGACATTAAATAAAACAATTGATCTTCATTAATTTTTGAAACAGTAGCTTCATGTTCAAGATAGGAAGAATCATTTTTTACTTCATTAGTTGGAATTGTATCTGAAGAAGAAATATCATCAAGAATTAAAGTATCGCATTCAATATGAGATTTTGAATTAAAACTTGTAGGTAATATGCTAACTTTACCTCGATAATTTGCTACACCTCCACATTTAACAATTGATTTAGAAATTATTGTAGAGGAAGTATTTTTACCAAGATGAATCATTTTTGCACCAGCATCTTGATATTGTCCTTTAGAGGCAACAGCAATAGAAATACAATATCCTTTAGAACCATCACCTTTTAAAATGCAACATGGGTATTTCATATTTAATTGCGAACCAATATTTCCATCAATCCATTCCATTAAACCATTTTCTTCCACCAAAGCACGTTTAGTAACCAAGTTAACAATATTATTTGACCAGTTTTGAATAGTTGAGTAACGGCATTTTGCACCCTTTCCTACATAAATTTCTACAACCGCGGCATGCAAACTTTCTTTTGAATATATCGGAGCCGTACATCCTTCAACATAATGAACATCCGCGCCATCATCAACAATAATAAGAGTTCTTTCAAATTGACCAGATTTTTCATTATTAATTCTAAAATATGATTGTAAAGGTTTTTCAAGATGTACATTTTTAGGAATATAAATAAATGATCCTCCAGACCAAACTGCACCATTCAATGCGGAAAATTTATTATCACCATAAGGAACAATAGTGTTAAAATATTTTTTAAAAATTTCTGGACAAGTTTTTAAAGCCATATCCGTTGATAAAAAAATAATTCCTTTTTCCTCAACCTCTTTAAGCATATTATGATACACAACTTCTGATTCATATTGTGTAGAAACTCCTGCTAAATATTTTTGTTCTGCTTCAGGTATTCCCAAACGTTTAAATGTATCTTTTATGGCAACAGGTACTTCATCCCAATTATTTTCTTCTTTATTTGCTGTACGAATAAAATAAGTATAACTAGAAAAATCCAAGTCATTCAATTTAGGACCAAAAGATGGTAAATCCATTTCCATAAATTTATGAAAAGATTTTAAACGAAATTCTAACATCCATTCTGGTTCTTGCTTTAATCTAGATATTTCCCTAATTGTATCTTCACTAAGACCTACTTTTGTTTTTTGTACAGAAATGTCTTCATTTTTAAAATCATAAGCATATTCTTTTTCTTCAAAAATATCAGCCATTGTCTTTGTCCCCTTTTAAAATTTTATCGACTCCACGATAACCAATAGTCGCACATTTAATTCTTGCTGGTTGTCGAGAAGTATTTATAAATACAACCGCTTCATCTAAAACATTTTCATCAAAATCTTTTTCATCAATCATCGCAAAATAATTTTTTAAAATATTATTAGCTTCATCCACTGTTTTACCTTTTAATAATTCACTCATAATAGATGTTGAAGCAGATGAAATAGCACATCCTATTCCATGCCAAACTACATCGACAAGAATATTGTCTTTAATTAAAACTTGAACATATATTTTATCAATACATGATGTAGAATCCATATATATTGTTTGATAATTTTTATCATCAACTTCTCTTTTATTTCTTGGATTTGTATAATGATCCATGATTATTTCACGCATCATTTCTGGACTAAGCGAAAAATGCATCTAAAAAGTCACCTCCACTTTTGCATGCTTCTACAAAAGCATCTATTTCTTCTTTTGTATTGTAAAAATATAAACTTGCACGCACTGTAGCTTCAGTATGCAAAAAATTAACTAAAATTTTAGCACAATGAAGACCTGTTCTTACAGCAATGCCTTTTGAATTAAAATAACTTCCTGCATCTTGAGCAAAAACATCTTTGATATTAAAAGTTATAATTCCACTTTCACTATTTTCGTTATAAATTATGACATTATCAAGTTTTTTTAATTTTTCAACAGCGTATTTTTTTAATTCTTTTTCATATTCTTCGATATTATTCATACCAATTTTTTCTAAATATTTTATAGCGCTTGATAATCCAATTACACCTTCAATATTTTGTGTTCCAGCCTCAAATTTAAGCGGAGGTATTTGCAATCCTACATCTCCACACATATCAAAACGAGTATTCATTCCTCCTCCAGACATTAATGGATCCATTTCTTTAAGTAATTTATATTTACCATAAAGTACTCCTATTCCTGTTGGGCCTAGCATTTTATGTCCAGAAAAACATACAAAATCAGCATCAATATCTTTAACATCTAATTTTAAATGAGGTGCAGATTGAGCAGCATCTAAAACAAAATATGCGCCATATTGATGTGTAAGTTTTGCTAAAGTTTTAGCATCAACAACATAACCTAAAACATTACTTACATGAGCAATTGCAACAACTTTAGTTTTATTAGATAAAGTATTTTTTAAACTATCAGGAGTTAATTTTCCTTCTTTTGTTAATGGTATATATTTAATAATTGCATTTTTTTCTTTAGCAATTTTAAACCATGGTAAAACATTCGAGGCATGCTCAGCTTCTGTAATAAGAATCTCATCACCCTCATTTATTTTATCCATAAGTCCATAAGCAACAATATTTAAACCCATAGTCGTTCCAGAAGTGAAAACAATTTCATTAGGATTGGCATTTATAAATTTTGCCACAATGTTTCTTCCATTTTCGTATTCTTCATCAACTTTATGAGCAATATCATAATCTCCACGATGAGCATTAGCGCAATATTTTAAATAATAATCATTAATTGCCTTAATAACACAAGTAGGTTTTAAAGAAGTTGCTGCATTATCAAAATAAATTAAATCGTGATTTTGCATTTTATTTTTTAGCATTGGAAAATCTTTTCTAATTTCATTTACATCAAACATATTTAAAGCCTCTCAAGAATGTATTTTTCGACACTTTTTCTTAAATCTTCATCAAAAATATGTGGTAATATTGGATTTAAATATCCTAAAGTTATAATTTTTTTTGCTTCGCTTTCACTTATACCCCGTGACATTAAATAAAATAAATGCTCATCATTTATTTTACCAAGTGCCGCGGCATGTGAAGCAATAGTATCATTTTCATCAATTTTTAAAATTGGACTTGCTGATGCTTTGCAAAGTTTATCAAAAATCATTATTTTAGCACTTTGACGTGCTTGTGAAGATTTAGTACCTTTTTTAATATGTCCTACACCTAAAAAAGATAAACTAGCTTCATTTTGTACAACACCATAGTTTTCCATAGAAGATATTGTTTTTTTAGTTTCATGAATAAAATTTATATCAAAAACTTTTTTACATTGATTTTTACTTAATGTTGATAATTTAAAATAACCTTTACTATTTTCATCTTTTAAATAACAATGCAATATAAAGTGTACGTTTTCAGTACTTAAATCAGCATTTATACCTTCCCAACTAGCATCTTTATCAAGAAATATTTCTTTAAAAGCATCACCGCCACTTGCTAAAAAAATAAAATTATGAATTAATGTTGCATTTTCTTTTACTCGATAAATACATTTTCCCTTTACTGTACCCATTTCTAATAATTTTATTTTGACATTTTCTTTAATTATTATTTCTAAGTTACAATCCAAAGATAAATTTTCCCAATTAATTAATAAAATATCATCAAAATTATTATTTATATTTATTTTGCAGACATTATTCAATTTTTCTTTTGAAATACCATCAATATTTTTATTCAAAAAATCTATCATAATTGACTCTTTTCTATTTTTTTATAGCATTTTTAACCGCACATGTTCCTATAGAAACATTATTCATTTTGTTTTCATCTTTTTTTATAGATATATTAAGTTCTTTATGAATCCATTCATAACCTTCTTTATCAATACGGTCTATTAAAGCAGCACTTCCATCAACAACAATCTTACCATTAATCATTACGACAGCTCTTGTAGGTTTAATAAGTGAATATAATCTTGCATAATGTGAAACAACAAGTAAAGAAGAATTATTATTTTGCATTTCTTCAATTGCATTTGAAACCACATTCAATGCATCAACATCTAATCCTGAATCGATTTCATCTAACATGATAAAATCAGGTTTTAAAAGCAGCATTTGTAAAATTTCATTACGCTTTTTTTCTCCACCTGAAAATCCTTCATTTAAATATCTAGTTGCCATATCCATTGGTATATCCATACTCTTTGATACTTTGTCTAATTCACGATAAAATTCAAATAATTTAATTGGTGTTTCTCTATGAGCATTTATTGATGCACGTAAAAAATCAGAGTTGATAACGCCTGGAACTTCACTAGGGTATTGCATAGCTAGAAATATACCCTTTTTTGATCTTTCATCAACAGTTAACTTTAAGACATCTTCTCCATCAATAAAAATTTCGCCTTCTGTAACTTGATATTTTGGATGTCCCATAATTACAGAAAGTAAAGTGGATTTACCATGACCATTTGGTCCTAATAAGGCTACAGTTTCATGTTCATTAATAGTTAAATTAACGCCTTTTAAAATTTCTTTTCCTTCAACGCTAACGTGAAGATTTTTAATTTCTAATTTTTTCATTGATATTGTCCTCAATCGTTATTATTTTACACTAATAGAATTTTAAGTACAATTTTATTAAGCTCTTTTTTTTGAAAAATAAAAAAAATGGGCAAAGTAACCTCTGCCCTTAAAAACCTTTATTAACAACCGCAGCCGCAGTTAGAAAACCATCCACCACAACCTACGATAACAAGTAAAATAAATAAAACTAGAATAATCGCAAATGTACTATTAGTATTCATCTCTTGCACCTCCCTTTAGTAACATTGACAATAACAGCCAATTATAGCAATTAAGATAAACAAAATGAGTATATAAGCAAAGAAACCATTGCCACATCCACATGATGTGTTACAGTTATTAGCCATAGGATTCATAAGTTCTCTGACCTCCTTTGTTTTCATGTTATATTATGATATTTTTTTTAATTTGTAACTTTTTTTAAAATTTTCTTTATTATATGCCCATGTCATAGCCTAATTTTGTAATAATAATGAATCTATTATATTTATAAAATATAAAGTAAACTTCTTTTTTCTTGATTTAGATAATGCTGTGATATAAAATATCTTTGCTATGTTTATATAGAGGAGGATTTTTAATGAAAAAACGTATTTTCACTCTCTCTGTAGTAAGTTTACTTGCTCTTGTAGCAACAGGATGTTCATCAGATGTTAAGGCAAAAGTTAACGCAAATGATGAAGATGTTATTGTTACAATTAAGCGTGATGGCGAAGAAATAACTTATACAGCAGATGATTTGTTTAATGATTATCTTTCCACTTCTGCTGGTGCATCGGCAGCTTTCTCTGCTGTTTATGATGTTCTAATCAGCACTGGTGTAGAAGGTACTCAAGAAATGGAAAACAGTGTTAATAATTCAATCGCAGATTTACAAAACAACGCTAAAACAAATGCTGCGACAAATGGTACTTCTTATAAGGAAGAAGAATCAAATTTATTAGAAAGTGCTGGCGCTGAAGATTTAGATGAATACAAATCTATTCAAGAATTAAATTGGAAGAAAAATAAATTTGAGAACAATTTTTATGATCAACAAATGTATGATAAAAAAATGAACAATGAAACAGTTGATACATCTAATGGTCAATACGCTTTGTCAAAAGAATTTATTGAAAATGAAAATCCATATCATGTTAGACACATTTTAATTAAAACAAGTTCAAGTGGATCTTCATTTTTGCCAGAAGCAGAAACACTAAGTGAAAGTGAAGCAATCAAGCTTGGCAATACAATTAAAAATTTGGCTAGTGATTCATCAACATTTGGTCAAGTTGCTCTTGATTTCTCTGAAGATGGATCAAGTGAAAACTTTGGTTCTTTAAATGAATTGATGGGACGCTCAACATCTTATGTCAATGAATTTAAATTTGCTGTTTTCCAATATGATGCATATTTAAATAAAGATGTAAAAGATGGATCAACAAGTTTAGATATTCCTGAAAAAGTAGATGGTGTTGAAGAAACAACAGAAAATGTTTTGAAAAATTCTATGAAATTAATACCATTCTCTATTGCTGATGCTTTAATTGATAATGCAAATATTACAACTTTGAAAGATAAAGAAAATAAAGGTGAAGATTATAAATATGATGGTAAAGAAAAATACTATCCAAGAAATTACCTTTTCAATCAATATTTTTCAAATCATGGTTTAAATTTCATCTTTAGAGGAAAAAGTGGAAATACAAGTAGACACTTTAGATCTAATGAACAAGTAAATACTTTGTTTGCTGATTTCTTTACCGCAAATTCTTACACTGGTGATGAAAGAGATATTCTTTGCGATGAAAAAGGAAATCCAATTTTAGTAACAAGAGCTGGAACTGGATCTGGTGATTCAGGCTATCAAGGTATTCACTTTATAGTAATTGAAAATTCACCTCTTATTAATGAAAATAAAGCAACAAATGGTGTCTATCCTTCAGATTATGTTTATTCATCTGCTGAAGAATTAAAATATTATAGTGTTAACGTACCTAAAAATAGTGATGATGTTACACAAGATAAACGATATGTTACTTTCGTTGATGCAACACAAAGTGATTATGACACTCGTGCAGATGAAATTAAAAATGCCGTTAAAAGTTATGATTCCAATGTAAATTTCAGATTATATGAAAAAATATATGATCAATTAAAAGCATCTGATAAATACGCCATTAAAATTAAAGATGAAATTGAAGCATCAATTAATGAATATATTTCAAGTACACGTAATAAAACTCAACGTAGTAAAGAAACAACTTATAAAGATAGTTGGAAAACATATATTAGACAATTAGTAACTCAAGCTCAATTTGCTAATTATAAAATTGATGAGTCAATAATTATTGAAAACTTTGATGTTAAAGAAAGCTTTAACAATATTAAATAAGGAGGAAGAATGATGAAAAAAAGAAATTTGCTTATAACTTTATCCGCTCTTCTTCTTGTTGGTTGTTCTTCTGCTATAGAAGCAAGACCAAAAGATGTTAAAAATGAAGATGTTCTTGTTGATGTTAAAGAAGGAGATAAGAACATTGATGTTTATAATAATGAATTTACTGATTTATATGAATCTTTAGTCAATGCAGGAACCACAAATACTAATGTGGTAAACGAAATGGTTCAAATTGTCGCTAAAAAAGAAGTTGGTGTACATTCAGCTAAAGTAAGTGGAACGCCTTATAAATCTTTTGCTGATGTTAATTTCATTACTGAAGAAAGATTTGAAGAATTAGTAGATGAATATATGGTTGATTTAGTAATGTCTGGTTCATATTCTGAAGACTATTTATTCCATGAAGAAAAATTTGCTCGTGAACAAAGAGAAGCCCTTTATAAAATTACTGACAATAAGGGAAGTGACAAAGAAGAAGATTTTAATGAACCAAAATTATTAACTCCAGGAATTAAATTTGTTGATGTATTTGGTGTTGATGGAGCTCAAGATGAAACAACAAAAATTCAACAAGGTAGAGAAAAATATCAAGAATATCGTGAAAAGGTTGTTTATCCAGTTATTTATAAACGATTACTTACTAGCAAATATTTGATGGAAAATAAATACAAAGCATTAGGTAGAGCTGCTGCTAGAGATGTTAGAGTTATTTCTCTTGATAATTCTAAACCAAAAGATAGTGGTTCCGCTATTCGTACTTTAAATAATTATATTGGTGGTTATTTATATGTAAATAGTAATCCTACTGTTGAAAATCCAGATTCTTATTTCCCATGTGAAAAAGTTAATGATGTTTGGGATTTTAGTTTCAATATCGAATCACTTTCAAGAATTTGGAAAGGTGTATACGATGATGAAACAACAGGATTACAAGCTAAAGAAGTAGCGTTCATCAATGGTACAAATGCAACAAAAGAAAAATTATATACCGAAAATCAAGAAACAATAGTTGATGAAATTGAAGAAATTGCTCAATTAAATTTTGAAACAAGTCAATGGGAATTAAAAGAAGGTCTTGATTTAGAAAATAGTCACATTACTGAATTACTATCAAAATACACAGGAAGTTATACTTATCCTATTGATTGGGGTGTAACTTTAGCAGAACGCGAAATTCGTTCAAAAGATATTATCGATGATGATTTATTTATAGAAAAGAATGGATTATCATCATTACCAAGTTCTATTCGTAATCGTCTTTTTGCAGTAAATGTTGCAAAAAATGTTAAAACTGTAGGTAATACAACATTCTTAATGCCTGAAAAGAAAGCTAACCAAGGAACAGTAACTAATTATAGCGCTTTAGAAAATTGCGTTGTCGATGCAGAAAATTATGTACATTATGATTCAAGTTCTAAAACATATTATGTTGTCATTGTAGATGATTATAATTATTCTACATCAGAAGAAGGATTAGGCAAAGATTTTGAAAATGCAACAACTGAACAAAAAGCAAAAGCTTTAGAAGTTGCATTATTATTAGGTGATGATTCATCACATCAAAACGATGCTATTGTACACTTCTTCAAAAAGGAAAATGCAATTTACGAATTAGCTTATCATGATGATGATTTCTATGAATATATGAAATCTACTTATCCAGAGATATTTGAAAAAGATTAATATGGTAAAGAAAAAAGGGGTTATATCAAAGATATAACTTCTTTTTTTTATCAAAAAAAATTGTTATTATATATATGTACTTCAACTATTTTTAGTACAATTAAGAGGAGGAAAAATGGATAATTGTTTATTTTGCAAAATTGTTCGTGGAGAAATACCTTGCACAAAAGTTTACGAAAACCAAGATGTTCTTGCATTTTTAGATATTTCACAAACAACAGTTGGTCATACTTTAGTCATTCCTAAAGAACATTTTGATAATTTTTTATATGTTCCTCAGGATTTAGTGGCAAAAACTTTTTCAGCGGCTCAAAAAGTAGCACAAGCATTAACTGCTGGTTTAGGAGCAAAAGGTATAAATATTATTAATAATACAAATGAAATTGCTGGGCAAAGTATCATGCACTTTCACGTACACGTTATACCTAGATATTCTGTTAATGATAACATTAAATTAGAATTTACTCCAAAAGGTATTGAAAAATTAAATCTACCGCAAATTGCTTTAGATATTACCAAAAATTTAAAAAAATAAGGAGTGCAATACATGAATATTCTATTATTTCTTACTCCTAAAAAAAATGTAGCTTACTTATATGATAATTATTCCTTAAGACAAGCATTAGAAAAAATGGAATATCATCGCTATAGTGCAATCCCAATAATTAATAAAAAAGGTAATTATATTGGAACATTAACTGAAGGCGACATTTTATGGTATTTAAAAAATAAAAAGAATTTAGATATTATAACCAGTGAAAATGAGAATATTATGTCTATAGAACGACATCATGATAATAAAGAAGTTTCGGCGAACTGTTCTTTAAAAGATATTATGGAAATGGCTATAAATCAAAATTTTGTTCCAGTCGTAGATGATAAAAATATTTTTATCGGTATTATTACAAGAAAAAAAATATTTCAATATTTAGCTAAAAACAAAAAAATGGCATTATGATTATGCCATTTTTTTCTTAAATATTTTAATTAATTATAATTTTTTATGATTATAAAATGATCTTCCATCAAGATATGGTATACGCGTAGAAAACTCTCCTTCTTTAACACCATCTAGAGCCTTATCAATCATTATCATTTTGGCGTCAAAATCATCTATTGCATGAAGAGCAAAGGCTTCTCTTGTTAAAGGTGGTACAGGTGAACCAAATTCTTGTTCACCATGATGAGATAAAATCATATGTTCCAAAAGTAAAGGAATTTCTGAGTGAATATTAGCTTCTTCTTGTATATGTCTAATTTCGGCGACCATTAAAGAAATATGCCCTAAAAGTTTACCTTCTAAAGTATATTTCGTAGCTATTGGACCAGATAATTCAATGGTTTTACCAATATCATGTAATATTACACCTGTTAATAATAGATCTCTATTTATATTTCCATATAGATTTTGAATCGCGGATGCTAAATCAAGCATCGAAACTGTATGATACAATAATCCTGAAGCAAATTCGTGATGATTTCTTGAAGCTGCAGGGAAAGAAATAAATTCATCATAATGTCTTTTAAAACATCTATCAATTATTTTACGACAATCTTCATTTTGTATTGAAGTGATATAATTATTTAATTTACGTACCAATTCCTCTAATGGAATAGGTGAAGATAAACAAAATTTAGTGTAATCTACTTTACTTTGATCAATAGAATTAAGTGATGTTATTTTTGCTTGCAAAGATGAGCGATATTCTATAACATCTAAATTCACATAAACTACATTCCCAACAACAGCATTTGCAATATCTTCTTCACTAGCATCCCATTTTTTGGCATCTATGGAACCTGATTTATCTTGTAGAGTTAAAGATAAATAAGGTTGTCCATTATTAGAAACTCCTTTAACTGCATTTGTAATTAATACTTCTCCTTGAAAATTTTCTCCTTCTTGCCAATCCGCGATAAAATTCATTTTACTTCCTCCAAAACTTCTTTTATTAAATAATAATTGTATCCTTTAGATTTTAATTTTTTAAAAATTTTTTCTTGATCATAATTTAAACTAATTAATTTTAACACTTCCTGAGATAAATTTTTTCTCTCTTCTTCAGGATTATTTTTTTCGATTTTATCTATAATTAACTCAATAATATCTAAACTAAATCCTTTTATATATAAAGTATTTTTTATATCGTTTACTTTTTTTAAATATGGTTTTTTTAGATTTTTTTTTAATAAAATATTTAATTCCTTTTGTGCCTTTTCAATTTCTAATTCTTCATCAAAATAAATACTATCAATAATAAATGAAGAAATTCCTTTTTTCTTTAAAAATTCTGTTATTTTCTTTTTCGAATAATTTTTTCTTTCTAAGACTTCTTTACATTCATAAGCATATTTTTCATCATCCAAAAAATTATGTGCCTTTAAATATTCAATTATTTCTTTTTGTAATTTAAATTCTACTTTTTTTTCATTTAATTTTTGTATTATTTCTTTTTCAGAATACATTTTTTGTGATAAAAGTTTAATAAATTTTTTCAATATCAAATTTCTTTTATCTTCTAAAACAAGCTTTTGATATTCTTCTTCTTTTAAAATTTTATCAACAAATAAATAATGATTTGTATACGTATCAGAAGAAATAATTAAAGTGGGAAAATTATCAAATATAATTTCAATATTATTTTTTTTTATTATAATTTTAATAATTTTACCAACGTTTTCTAATGGCACGTTTATACACCTCTTTCATTCTATCATAAAAGATATCCATTGAATATTTAGAAATATTTTTATAAGCATTTTCCTCTATTCTTAACTTTTCGTTTTTATTTAATTCATATATGTATTTTAATTTTTCATGGCATTCTTTTTCGGTATAAAAATAAAACCCTGTTTCTTTATCAAAAACAACATCATTCAAATTGTCATCATATTGGCATAAAACTAATAATTTTGATGACATTGCTTCAATAAATGTCAAACCTTGTGTTTCTGAAGTCGATGCAGAAATATATAAATCACAAAGATTATAATAAAAGGCTGTTTTTTCATGGTCAACTTTACCAACAAAAATGATTTTATCTAATACACCTTCATCAAGAGCTAATTTTTCTAAATCCTTTTTTGCTGGTCCATCACCTACAATTAGAAAATGTGTATTAATATTAGGATTTTCTTTTACAAAAATTGCAAATTCTTTTATACATACATCAATAGCCTTTTCTTTAGCAATTCTACCTAAAGATAAAATCAAAAAAGAATTTAGCAAATTATGTTCTTTACGATAATTTATAAAATCTTCTTCTTTGTATATTGTTTTAGAAAATGTATCAATATTTATACCATTTGGAATTACATTAATATATTTTTTTATTCCATAAGAACGTAAAGCGTTTTTTGTTTTTTCTGAAGTAGTAACAAATTCTGTCGCAGACTCAGCAACTAATTTTGATAACTTTTTAACAATACTTTTAGCAATTGGATCTAAAAAACCATGTGTTACATAATGGGTATAATCAACATACATAGTATGATAAGTATATACTAAAGGAATATCAAATTTTTTTGCTAATATTCTCCCAAAAATTCCTAACGAAGCCTCTGTATGTACATGAATCACATCTAAATGAATTTTTTTAATCAATTTAACTGCTTTATGATTATAAATCCAACATACTCTATAATCATAAAGATGTTTTAATCTTAATCCAGGTATTCTTATAACATTACCTTCTTGTATAACTTTATTGTTAAAAGGATTTGTGGTTATAACATAAGCTTCTTCTCCACGTTCATTTAAAATATCAAAAAGAGTTTTTACCGCGGTAACAACACCATTTATTTCAGGAACATAAGCATCAACAAAAATCCCAATTTTCATTTATTTTCACCTGCTAAATCATTTTGTACTTGTTGTTCATTTTTAGAAAGTTGTTCTTTTAAATCCTCTTTAATTTCCATAAATAATTGATCAACTTCTTGAGATGTCATATTTTCTTCTTCAGCCAATACTTGTGGTCTATATTTTTTACGTTTTTGATTTTTATTAAATTCTTTAAGTCCTATATTTATTTCCTCAGTTAAAGATAAAACAACTATAGAGCTTAAAGGTCTGCTTTCCACATCCATAAAATCCTTTTTTGGTGAGCCTTGATAAAAGATAAAAACAATAGCACCTAAAAATACATTTATATAAAATGAAAAAATTCGCCAAAGTAAATTTATTGAACTAATATATTGCTGCACACTTCCAGTATCAACATTCATAAAATTACTAAACATAAATTGGAATACAAGTTCCGCTCCTCCAGCTGCTCCTGGAATTGGAATCATCATTGTAATAAGATTTGTAAAATTAGTCATGCAAATTCCATCAAAGAAATCTCCTCTCATAGGAGCATTTATTGCTAATCCCATCAAATAAGGATAACTTGATCTTAATACCATATCAACAAAAACAATAATTACACTTACTATAAGAATTGGCCAATTAGTTAAAAGTCTTTTTAATTCAATTCGAAATGTCGCTACTTTTTCATCCATTCCCTTTTTGAAATTTTTTGCTTTTTCTTCAGAAAAAATGTGAATTTTTTTCAAAAAATTTGCTACACCATGCACTAAGGCAAAATGTAATTTTTTTGAAAAGGCAGACACAAATAAAATTAATAAAATAAAGACATTTATAGCAAATCCTACTAAAGAAAGATTTATAATATTGAAACTCATTCCCCATAATTTAAAAGTTGATGTCATTTTAGTCATAGCATAAAATTTTAAACTAAAAGTAATTGATGAAAAAAGGATGGCAACAAATTGATGTATTATAAACGCCATGAACAAAATAGATGCAGCATTAGTAACCTTAACATTTTGTTTAGAAAAAGTATATGCTTGTGCAAATTGACCACCTGAAGATGAAGGAGTAATTCCTGCAAAGAAATTACCAATCATATAATTAGCAACACCTTGTCTAAAACGATAATGTTTATTATAAATACGTGTTAAAACTAAAAGTAATAAAGCATTTAAGGCATAAGAACAAATAGTAATTATAATAGCAACTAAAAGATATCTCCATTCAGCATCTAATATTGTCTTCCAAATTAAAGAAGCGTTATCTTTAAAGATAAAATATATAGCTAAAGATGAAAAGATTAAAAGAATTGCAATATAGATAATGTATTTCCGTCTTTGCTTAGTCATCTAAATTTCCTCTAAGTAATGTTTATTATATCACTATTTTGTCTTTTTAAAAAGAATTATATATATGTTAAGAAAGCTTTCAAAACTCAAAAATATTACAATTGTAAAATTGTGAACTTATTTATCAAAATTTGTCTTAAAATTAGTAAAAAGTAATCTT
>CANRPC010000003.1 GCA_947632435.1 uncultured Bacilli bacterium
AATGTAAGCGCTTTACTTCTGTATAATACCCCCCCCCGTTTAGTTTTGTCAATATGTTTTTTTATTTTTTTGCTACTTGTAATTTTATTTTAATTGTAAATATAATGAATTTGTAAGCGCTTAAGATAATAAAAAGGATTTTATTAAATGAAAAAACAAAAATTTATTTTTTTCTTGTCTTTAGGCTTACTATTTAGTTGTAATTTCAACAATAATTCAAGTTCTTATATAACTTCTTCAAATTCAAGTAATTCTATAAGTGAAGATAATTTAAATTCATCTTCAATAAATACTTCTAATAACGAACAAAGTGAATCATCTTATGAAGAAGTTAAAGATGATAATAATCAAGGTTATGTTTATCAAGAATTAGATAATGGTTATATTTTTAATTACCATAATATAAATGAAGCAATAACTAAAATTATTATTCCTGCTTCTTATAAGAATAAGCCTGTTATTGCTATTAATGATGAAGCATTTTTAAATTGTTATAATCTACAAGAAATTATTATTGAAGAAGGAATAGAATATATTGGTGATTCTGCTTTTAAAAATTGTACTAATTTACAAAGTATAAGTTTACCAAATTCCTTAAAATATTTAGGTGAAGATGTATTTTTAAATTGTTCTTTATTAACCACATTAGAATTTGAAAATGGATATTATTTAGGGAATAAAATTAATCCATATTTATTATTTTATTCTTTAAGCAATAATGAAATTGAAACATTAAATGTTAATTCAAATACTAAATTAATTTATCAATCATCAATTAATAATGCTTTGAATTTAATTAATTTATCTTTGCCAAATAATTTAATATATGTTGGTAAAAATTTATTTTCTAATTGTTTAAATTTAAAATATAACATTTATGAAGATTGTAAATTCTTAGGAAATAAAGATAATCCATATTTAGTTTTAATTAAAGCTGATGAAAATATCGTTGATATAAAATTACCTAATGAAACGAAAATTATTAATCATTTAGGATTTTATAATTGTAAAAATTTATCTTCTTTAACACTAAATGATGAAGTTAATTATATTGGTAGTTATGCTTTTGAAAATTGTTCTTCATTAAATGATTTTAAATTTCCATCTTCAGTATCAATTATTGAAGAAGGAACATTTACTTCTTGTTTAGCTTTAAAAAATATCAATATCGATAAAGTTGATATTATTAAAGATTATGCTTTTAGCGGATGTGAAAATTTAACATCTATCAATCTTAATAATAATTTAATATCTCTAGGAGAATATGTTTTTGATAATTGCTTAAATTTAAAAACAAATAACTTAGATAATAATTATTATTTAGGTAATGAAGATAATCCCTATTTAATTATCTATCAAGCTAATCAAGATTTAACATCATTTACCTTACTAGATAAAACAAAATTTATATATACTTATGCTTTTTCTAATTGTCAAAAATTGAATAAGATAAATTTACATATGAATCTTATAAATATTGGTTCTTATGCTTTTAATGAATGTCATAATTTAAATAATCTTATTTTACCAGATAATATCTTTAATATTTTAGATTCAACATTTGCTTTTTGTTCTTCTTTAACAAATATTACTTTACCTAAAAATTTAAAAACCATTAATTATGAAGCATTTAAAAACTGCCAAATGTTAAATAATCTAGAATTTAATAATAAATTACTTTCAATTGATAATTATGCATTTGAAGATTGTTTAAATTTACATGATATTAATATTCCATATAGTCTTTATAACTTAGGTCAAGCAGCATTTAGAAATTGTTTAAATTTAGAATCTATAACATTTGAAAATAAATCTAAGTTAATTACTTTATCTAGTAATACTTTTGAAAATTGTTCATCATTAAAAAAAGTTATATTTCCTTTTGATGCAAAACTTAAACATATTGCAAGTCAAGCATTTACTAATTGTGAAAATTTAAAAAATTTAACTTTACCAAATAATATTGAAACAATAGATGAAGAAGTATTAACAAATTTAAATAACTTAGAATTTAATAATGAAGATGGAGGATCATATTTAGGTAATGAAATTAATCCTTACATTGTTTTTATCAAAGTAACAAATTCTAATTTAGATGAAGTAATTATAAAACCATCAACAAGAATAATTTACGATTCAAGTTTTTTACAAAGCAAAATTAAAGAAATAACAATTCCAAATTCAGTATACTCTATTAATAAATTAGCATTTGGTTATTGCAGAAACTTAACTAAAGTTGTTATTCAAGAACCAAGTAGTTTATACTCTTTATCTTCTTATGTATTTAATGAATGTACAAAATTAGAAACTATTAATTTACCTCAAAGTTTAAAAGAAACATCAAGTGGAACATTTTATTATTGTTCATCATTAAAAGAAATAACTATACCTGAAGGAATAACTTCGATTAATTATCAAGAATTCTTCTCTTGTACATCATTAAAAAATATTACTTTACCAAATTCTATAACAAAAATAGGATCAAAAGCATTTTATGGCTGCACATTGTTAAATTATCAAGAATATGGTAATTGCTATTATCTAGGTAATAAAGATAATCCATATTTAGTTTTAATTAAAGCAAAACACACAATTATAACTGAAGCAACAATACATCAAAATTGTAAAATAATATATGAATCAGCGTTTTATGGCTGCTGGTCATTAACATCAATATTCATTCCTATAAATATAATCTACATTGGAAGTTATGCTTTTGAAGGATGTTCAGCATTAACAATATATTGTGAAGCTAGTAAAAAACCAAGTACATGGGATTCAAACTGGAATAAAGATAAATGCCCTGTATATTACAATTGCACTCAAGAAAACAAATAAAAATAATTAAAAATCATTTAAAGCACGTTTTAAGCCACTTTAATTTATTTCATGATTAAATTCACATAAATTTAATTTTCGTGTCTTGTAAGCGCTTTAAAATGCGTTTTAAGGCATTTAATAAATAATTTACAAATTATTTTACTAATTTTTTAACGAATAACTAATTTCATGAATGTAAATTTTAAATATTTAACTTTATACAGATTATCGCGCGCGGGTTTTTAAAAATAAACATCTACTTCTAAATAATTTTATAGCGCCTCAAATTTGGTAATAAAGCCTAAAAATGAGGCGCTAAATAAAAACACTAAAAAAACCATCATAAGATGGCTTTTCTAAGTTAACATTACATTCTTTGACACGTATGCATTTGGAACAATATGATTCATATAATGTTCCTCGTTTCCTTTCCTTCAAATATCTATGTTTCTTTACTTCTTTTGAAATTGATGTAGGATCCATATCAATCTTTTTTGCTATATCTTTTAATTTAGTTCCTTTTTTAATTTCCGTAAGTATAGTGATTCTATCATCGATAGACATATGCTTTTTCTTACTCATATTTTTATACTCCTTTATTTACTACAATGAGCAAGGACTTTTTTATTATAAACATGGTATTGACAGACTAAAAGTCATTTCGCCTTATATAAACTGAATTTACTTTGTCATTTAACCTTAAAAATAATGTAAATAATGTAAATAAAATCTTGACATAATTTTAATTTTTTTCATATACTAAAGATGAAGTTAGGGACTTTGGAATTAGTTTACTAACGAGAGTTGTTAGAGCAACTCTCTTTTTTATTGATTTCTTTTACAATTAATAAAATTATTAATAGTTTCAAAATCTCCATAATAGGATTTACTCCTTCCAGCCAGCAAGCTAATTACCTGTTAATGCTAGTATTTAGAGTCCCTAACTTCTCTAGCGTCAACAGATAAAAAATATATACTGCTGACAAGGCAATAATATCACGAATTTGGGCTAAATGATAGATTTTGTATAAAATTTTTGTATTTTGTAGTTAAGCATATAAATTTTATATTTTAATAAAATATTAACTCAAATTTTTCTCTTGTACTGCTACAAAACGAGTAGAAGTGTTTTGAGATAGTTAATTATTTTTTAAGATAACATTTCTATATTAATGTTTTATAACACCTCACTTTTGGTAGTAAACCCTAAAATGAGGCGCTAAATAGATAAACACTAAAAAAACCATCATAAGATGGCTCTTCTAAGTTAAAAATAATGTAAATGAATTATTGACATTATTTTAATTTTTTTCATATAATATTAACAAGAAGGGCAAGCCTTCAAACTTGACTTATTTAGCGTTTTTTCTTGTTAAATTTTTCTATATCGCTAAACAAGTAAGGCATAATGCAATTATCAATAAAACGATGATTGCTTTTTTTAATGTCTTCATCTTATCACCCCCAACGGGTTGAATCGCTGGAAGTTAGAAGACTTACCCCATTTATCAATAAGGCATTAATCCCTATTGACAATACCATTGTTTCATATAGTCGAATATGTATCAAGATTTTTTTATAGCATATAATCTTTATTTCGAAGATAGATTTATAAATTTAAAAAATTATTCCAATTTTTCGTGTGCTGCTACAGAAAATTAGGATAAATCTTGACATTATTTTAATTTTTTTCATATATTAAAGATGAAGTTAGGGACTTGAGCTATCCTAACGAGAGTTGTTCGAACAACTCTCTTTTTTTATTTAATTATTTTAAATACAATTTCCTAATTAATCAAAAAGAGTTACCTACTGAAAGATAACTCTTCAAGAACATCACTCTACCAATGTAAAGGATAGCAACCATCTTTTTGATGGACTATGATAACAATCACAGTTGTTTTACAACTAAAATATATATCACAAACTTAATAAAATGCAACTAATTGATTGTAAAAATGTTAAGATAAATTTTCTTTATAATTCCATATAACTTCAAGATTATCACTATTCCACATAGCGCCCCAAGTAGATGGCTTACTTTCAACTTCACAATATATTGTTAAAGAAGAACAACCTGTAAAAGCATAATTACCTACATAAATTACCGATTTAGGAATAAATATTGAAGTTAATGACCAACAATCATAAAATGCTTCATCACATAATACTTTTGTCTCTTTATCAATTGTTACGTTAGTAACTAAAGTATATTTAGCTTTTAATAATATAACGTGAGGATTTAATTTATTACCAAGATAATAGCAATAAGAATATTCATTATTTTTTAACTTATCGCAATGATAAAAAGCATTATGTCCCACATAAGAAATTGTTGATGGAACAATTACATCTTCTAAAGCTAAACAATTATAAAACATCATATAGCTAATAGAGGTAATATTATTTGGAAGAATAATAGAAATTAAATTTTGGCAATTATAAAATGTTCCCGATCCAAAATAAGTAATAGAATCTGGTAAATTAATATCTTGTAATTTTAAACAATCTTTAAAAGCATATATTCCAACTCTTAACAAAGAAGAATCATCTTCAATTACCACATGGAGTAAATTTTTCATACCTTCAAAACATGACTCTTGAAGTTCCATTACTCCTTTTGGAATAATAAAATCAATAACGTTTTGACAATTATAAAATGCTTTTTCATATATAAATTTTGTTTTTTCATTTATTAAAACTTCATTAACAGATTTATCTTTAGCTTTTATTAATAATAAATATTGATTAATTTCATCACCTAAATAATAACAATTGCCAAATTCATTAAAATTTAAAGAAGTACAATTTTCAATTATTTTACTACCAATTTGAATAATGCTATGAGGAATAATTAATTTTGTTAATGATGTACAATTACTAAAACAAGATTCTTCTAAAGAAGTTAAATTAGTTTCTTCATCAAATTCTACCGTTTTTAAATTTGAACAATTAGCAAAACAAAATTTACCAATAGATGATAAAGATTGATTATTATTAAATTTAACTGATTGTAAAGAAGAACAATTATAAAAAGCATAACCTTGCAATTCTTTTAATGAACTAGGAATAACAATATCATTTAAACAAGAATTATAAAAAGCGTGACTTGAAATAATATTAAGACCTTCGTTTAAATTAAAATTATTTAAAGAAGTGCAATTTTCAAAAGCATATTCTTCAATAATTTTAATATTCTTACCTAAAGTAATATTTGTTAATGATGAACAATTACTAAATAAATTATAAGAAATTGCATCAATATTATCATTTAAAATTACTGATTCTAATAAAGAACAGTTCATAAAACAAGAATCTAAAATAGAAACAACTTCTTCATTTAAATAAAATGAATTTAATTCATAACAATCACTAAAAGCTTCTTCATAAATAAATCTTGTATATTTTAAAGTATGACAAGTAACAATATCTTTATTTGCCTTTATTAATAAAAGATTTTTATTTTCTTCATTTCCCAAATAATAACAATTTTCATATTCATAAAAATTTAAATTTTCACAATTTGAAAAACTTGAATTTTTAACATAAAGCACATTATTTGGAATATTAACATTAATTAAAGAAGTACAATTTGAAAAAATTCCATATTCAATGCTTAAAAGTTGATTAGACAAAATAACATCAGTTAAAAAAGTACAATTTTCAAATGCATAAGAAGATAAAGTTAATAAATTATTAGATAAAGAAATCGATTCCAAACTAGAATTAGCAAAAGAAGAACCACCTATAAAAACAATTTGTTCAAAATTTAAATGTTTAATTAATTTATTTTCATTAAAAGCTTGATAATAAATAATTTTTAAATCATAAGCTAAATCAGTTTCATTAACTAACTTATCTGCATTAATTAAACATAAATAAGGATTATTTTTACTTCCTAAATATGAACATGAATTAAATTCATTATATTTTAATGATGGTGTATTATTAAAAGCTAAATCACCAATATAAATTAAATTATCACTTAAAGATATTGACTCTAATTTTAAATAATCACTAAAGGCCTTTTCATAAATTAAAGAACAATCTTTATGAACATTTATATTTTTAACTTCTTTATCTTTATAAGAAACAAGAACTAAATACGGATTAATTAAACTACCTAAATATAAACAATTATCAAATTCATGATAAATCAAATTACTACATGAAGTAAAAACTTCACTTGATAAATATTTTAAATTATTAGGTAAAATTAAAGTTTGTAAAGAAGAACAATTATAAAAAGCATTATCCCCTATATATTCTATAGAATCAGGTAAAATAATTTTTGTTAATGTAGAACAATCTTTAAAAGCATTATCACTAAGAGCAATTATAGGTAATGAATTATAATAAGAAGGAATAATTACTTTATTAGAAGAAGGAATTTTTTTAATACTTAAAGCATAACCTCTTCCTAAATTAATAAAATTAAAATATTCATCATTAGTATATTCATTATCATCTTCTTCAAATGATGATAAAAATGAAGAAGTATTTGATGTATCTATATTACTAGATGTATTAGAAGATTGACTAAAAGAATCAATATTAGAATTTTTATTAACAAAATTACAACTTGATATAAATAATAAATTTATGAAAAAAAATAATGTAAGTTTTTTTAAATTCATAAATACCTCGTTAACTATTAATATTATTTAAATTATAAAAAAACAAAATTTAATTTACAACATGGTAATATTTATCTACATCAACATTTTATTAATAAAGAAAATTTTCACTCATTTAATTAAAATTATGTTTATTTAATATTGTTTTTATTATTAAAGCGGATATTTTAATAATTATTTTAAAAAAGTATTAATAAATTAGAATTGTATTTATAGAAATAAATAAAATTTTACTAATTTATTGTTTTTTGATACAATTATTAAAGGAGAATTACTATTTTATGCCAAATAAACCTATTCTTGCATTTGTTTACGATTTTGATAAAACGCTTTGTAGCGATGATATGCAAAATTTTTCTTTTATTCCATCTTTAGGTATGGAACCACATGAATTTTGGGAAAAAACAGCAATTTTTTCGGAAAGATATGGTGTGGAAAAAATTTTATCCTATATGTATATGATGATTTACTGTTGTAAAAAGAAAAACATTGCTATTTCTCGTGAATGGTTAAACTCTTTAGGAAAAGATGTTAAGTTTTATGATGGAGTTACCACTTGGTTTGAAAGAATCAATTCTTATGGTGAAGAAAAAGGTATTAAAGTAGAACATTATATTTTATCTTCTGGAACTAAAGAAATAATTGAAGGTACTTCAATCGCTAAAGAATTTACAAGAATTTTTGGATGTGAATTCATTTATGATGAAAATGGTATTGCTTTATGGCCTAAAAATACAATAAATTACACTTCTAAAACACAATATTTATACCGCATTTCTAAAGGTGCTTTAGATATTAATGATGATGAAAAAGTCAATCAACGAATTGAAACAAAAAGAGTACCTTTTCGCAATATTGTATATTTAGGTGATGGAATGACCGATGTTCCATGTATGGCTATAGTAAGAGAAAAAGGTGGAAGAGCAATTGCTGTTTGCCCAAAGGGTAAAGAAGAAAAAGTTAAACAACTTTATGCTGATGAAAGAATAAATTTTTATTGTTATGCTGATTATCGTTCAGGATCTAAATTAGAAAAATACGCTAAATTGATTATTGATGCTACCGCAGTAACTGAGCAATTATCAAAAAAAGAAAGTAAATTAGAAAGTTAAAATTTATGAATGATTTACAAAAGAAATTACTAGAAATATTAAAAGAATTTATTAGAGTATGTGAAGAAGAACATTTAACATATTTTCTTGTAGGTGGTACTTGTCTTGGTGCTATAAGACATCAAGGCTTTATACCTTGGGATGATGATGTCGATGTAGCTATGCCTCGCCCTGATTATGAAAAATTTTTAACATTACAACATAAATTTAAAAAAAATTATTTCATCCAAACATACAAAACAGATAAAAATTATATTTTAAATTTTGCCAAATTAAGAGATTCCTCGACAACATTTATCGAGGACTTTTATCGTACATTTCAAATAAATCATGGAATATGGATTGATGTATTTCCTCTTGATGGGATGTCTAAAAAAAATAAAAAACCTGCCTCTTTAGCATATAAAGTAAGATATGTTTGGTGGAATACATTTATGATGTATTTACCTGGATTAAGAAGAAAAATACGTAAACAAACATTTTTTAAAGATATTTCTTTATCTTTAGTTTCTATACTTTTCTTCTGGCTTAATATCTGTCATTTAAGAAATAAATGGACTGATCATTATATGAAAAGAATTCCTTATGAAAAAGCTTATCTTGTTGGCAATTTAGTGGGAAATAATCACAAAAAAGAAGCTATGCCAAAATCACTTTTTGAATCATCAAAAAAAGTATTATTTGAAGGCATTGAAGTTAACGTTCCTTATGACTATGATAAATATTTAACTTTACTATTCAATGATTATATGAAATTACCACCTATTGATAAACAATTTGGTCATCACCATAATAAAGGATTATCATTAACTATAGGATATAAAGATTATATTAAGGAACACCGCTTATGAATATTGCAATTATTGTTTCTTCTGGTAAAGGCACAAGAATAAGAAATTATAATTTACCAAAGCAATTTATCGTTATAAAAAATCAACCAATAATTGCTTATACATTAAAAACTTTTCAAAATGCCTCTAAAATTGATAAAATTTTAGTGGTCACAAGCAAAGAATATTTTTCTTTAATGCAAGAAATTTGTTTAGAAAATAAAATCACTAAATTAATAAGTATTGTCGAAGGTGGTAAAACAAGACAAGAATCAGTTTATAATGCTTTAAAATATTTAAAAGAATATCAAATAAAAGATGATGATATCATTTTAATTCATGATGGTGTTAGAGCTTTAATTTCAGAAGAAATTATTACAAATAATATTAAGGCAAGTGAAAAATATGATGGTGTTTCAACCGCGCTTAAAGTAAAAGATACAATAATAAAAGTAAATGAAGAGGATATTTTAGAACAAACATTAAATAGAGATGAACTATATCAAGTTCAAACACCTCAGACATTTAAATTTAAAATTATTTATAATGCTCATTTAAAATATGCGAATAATTTTAATTTATTCACCGATGATGCAACATTAGTCAAAAGTTTAAATTATAAAATTCATTTAGTTGAAGGCTCATTTTTTAATTTTAAAATCACATTTGACGAAGATATCGATTTATTTAAAAAACTTGTATAAATAAAAGAAATTAATTGATTAAATTTTTATTAATACTAACCATTTTCAAATACATTATTTTACATATTCATAATAAGTATTTTTCCCATACCCATGACGAACTATTTTACCATTCTGTAATAATTTTGATAACAATTTTGTCGCGTGTATTTTTTCTACATTTAATAAATTTCTACATTTTTCATTATTAATTGTTCCATTTTTTTTGATAAAATCAATAATCATTTGTTCTTGATTGTTGTTATTTAATTCTTGTTGAGAATTACTAATAAATGAAACCTCAACTTCAAATATATCTTTATCAAAGAAAATTGGCGTAGAATGAAAATATTTCATACAAACATCATTTATTTTTCTAATACCAGAGCCTAATTCATCTGCATATCCAATTTTCCTGAAAACTTTTGCGATAATTGCATTTTTAGAAAATGGCTCAAAATTATCAACACTTAAAATTTGATAATTTATAGACATATTTGGATTTTTAGCAATTATTTTATCTTTATAAATTATTATTTTTGGTGCTGTTGCATCCATAAAATCTCTATGGATTAACAAATTACAAACTATTTCTCTTACAACTACACCTGTTGCATTATATGTAACACCATTTTCATCTAAAAAGAATGGTGCTTCAATATTGGAATTTATATATTTTTGAATCTTGTCAAAACTATTGATAAGATTTTCTTCGCAAACATATCTATCATCATATCTTTCAATATCTTTAATTCGTTTAATGATATCAACTTTATACCAACTCATAATAGATGAAATTATTTCTTTTTTTCCAAATAATAAAATTGATGCTAAATTAAATCCATATTCCCCAGTTTCAAAATCTTTTTTGTAAAAATTTGGTTGTTTTAAAATTTCTTCATTTGTTAAATCTTTCCATTCGGAATCACTATTTTTAATTATCGATAATTTGCGAGCTTTGTTAATTGTTTCATTATCAAAATCATCAATAGTTATATTTTTATAAATAAAGTCTTCACTACTTCTTCCACTTTTTCTTAAATATAATCTTTTTAAAGCATATTGATTATTAGTAATATCTCTATCTCCTTTATCTGTTCGTTCATATATAATTGAATTATTCAATTTATGAACTTCTGAACTTTCTGGAACATAAACATATAAAATCAATTTATCATCAATATACATTTCTTGAAGCATTAAAGGCATAGGTGGATTTATTTTCTGTGGATTATTAACCAAATTAGCAAAATCTAATTTAATTTTATCTACAACATCTTCATTTATCCCAACAATTTTTTTATTATCAGAAACTCCAAAAATACAATAGCCACCCTTTTTATTCAAAAAAGCAACTATTGTTTCTAAAAAAGATAAGCTCAAATCATTTTTAGATTCTTTAAATTCAACAGAAATATTTTCTCCTGAAAGAATCATTTCTTTCATTTGCTTTACATTCATAACATTCACCTAGCTTTTCTAATAAATAGTTTAACATTTTTTTATAACTTTTTCGATATTTTTTATTAATTAGATTTCACATCTTTATTTGTTTCAACAACAAAAATTAATTGTTTCATTATTATTATTCCTCATCATTTATAAGTGATTGAATAAAATCTATAGATGAAACGTTAAATGGTGAATATTCAATTAATCCATTAACATATTTATTTAATGGAGATTTATTACCATTTTTTGTCCAACTAGTCAATCTAGAATCATTTGATAAAAAATCTAAAGAATGTGAATTAGATTTCAAAATATTAATTGGCTCAATATTATGAGTTGTAAAACATAATTGTCCTTCTGAATAGTCTTTCATAAATTCAATTAGTTTAGCAAAATATACATCATGCAAATTAGCATCAAATTCATCAATAAAAACAATTTTTCCATTTGTGCATGCTTTAAGAACATTAAATAAACGGACAAGTTTTTTTATACCTGTACTTTCAAATTCAATATCAATTGCAAAATTTTCATAATGTAAAATTTTTTTACAAAAATATTTATCACCATTTATTTTTTTCTCAATTTCTATTTTTGTTAAATTTGGTTTAAAAATTTTTAAAAATTGCTCTAATCTTTTTACAAATTTTTTATAGTCTTCAAAATAATTTTTAGCTACACAATCATCATTTTTAATAGAAAGAGTTAAATTTAATTCTTCTTTACTTTTTATAAAAAAATCTTCCTCATTTAAAGAATAATTATTTAATTGTTCTAGCAAAAGTTTATCAGAAATATAATTTTCGTGTAAATCTTCTTCCATATGTACAAAAAGATGCGCAGCAAATATTCTTGTTAATAAAATATAAACATCTACATCTTTTAAAGGCATCTTTTTAGTAATAATCAAAATGGAATTTTTATCAAGTAAATTAATTGTTTTAGCATAAATTAAAGATTTTTCAACGTTTTTATAACCATCTATTAAAATTAATTTTCCATTTTCAATAGAAGCAATTTCTTTAAAATTTTCATCAATTATTTGTCTTCCTTTTAAAAGATATAACTTCTCTTTTTCAATAAAAACTTCTTCATTTTGGGTATTAAAAATTATTAAATGTCTTAAAGAAATGTATCTATTATTATCATCAAAAAATAAAAATGTTAATTCTATTTCCATTTTTTTTAATTCTTTATTAATACTTTTTTTAACAAAATTAGAAAATATTTTATCGTTCAAACCATCATTATCACAAATAAGTTTTTTATAAATATACATCGCGGACATAATCGCAGATTTACCTGCTCCATTTGGACCATAAATAGCTTTAATTTTTGATTTTTCCAAATTCATATTTTTTGTTATAGTTTTGTTGCAAAACCTTAAATCAATCATTTTATCAATGTTTTTGCAACCATTAATTTTTAATTCACTTAAAAAGAATTTCATATTTTTATCCACCCTTAGCAATATTATAAACAAATTCTCAAAAAAGATATACATTTTTGTATTTTATTTTTATAATTAGATATAAAATTTATCTTAGCAAAAAACAAGATTTTTTTTAAGAAGAAGAACTTGATGTGGATATCATTACAAACAATGGAATTTTTATATTTTAAATACGAAAGAAGAAAATTATGATTTTAGAAGGAAAAATGTTGATTAATAGATGATTAAGAATCTTTTAATATAAATATATATTTCCCTCTTCATATAAACTTACCTCAACATTATAATCAATTGATACATCACTAAGAGCAAAAATAAATTCAGTCCATGAAATAGAATTATTTAAACGTGTGACTTTCATATATTCTTCATTATTGTACTTAACTATTATCTGAAATGATACATTGCAAAATGTTTTATAATTATTTTTTATCTCAACTTCTAATGACATTTTATCTTCGATGTTGTAATTAAAACTATAATTAATATTAAAATATTCTTTATAGTTTTCTTCAGTAATGTTTATCGTTTGAACATTATTATCCGATAAAATAACATAATTCTTGTATATATTATATTGTAAATCATCCACTTTAGTGGAACCATAAAGATAAATTAAATTACATTTATGAAGTGAAATTGTCAAATTATTTTCTATTCCATAATTATCCCAAAAGAATCCAAAAGAAGTGAATTCAAATTCTATAGATATGCTATAAATATTTGATTGATCATCTTTTAATGAATAATAGATTACAAAGTCATGTTCTCTTGGTGTTGATTTACCAGAAGTATAAGAGGAGAAACTATAATAGTCATAAACATCTGAACTATGATAAAGAAGCTGATTATTATACGTATCGAACTCATTTATGTGATAAAATTTCTCATCAATCATAAAATAAGTATCTTTTATTTTTTCATTAGTTTGCAAATAAGAAAATACTTCTTCAACATAAGTAAAATAATATTGTTCATTTTCAACTTTACATGTGTATCTATTATCCCAAGATAACTGAGCTGTTTGCTTAGGAGGATTTAAATCATCTACCCCAAATTCTTTTAATATTTTTTCATCAATGAAACTTTCTTTCATGTTAGGTCTAGTAGAATTAATATAACATTCTACACTTAGTCCAATTATGGAAATAACTAGTAAACTAGAAGTTATTATAATTAATAAACGTTTATATAATTTCAATGTTTTTACCTCTATTTGAATTATTAGACAAATTGCATAATTAATATAACAATTCTTTTCTTTAATATTTTATAAAATATTTTTTATTTTATTTCAAGAGTATTATACTTTTTTTAAAAAAATTAATTATAATTTTCAAAAATAAAAAAGTAATAAATAAATTAAGCTTTAAAAAGCAATCACGTATTTGAGATTTAACACATTAAAGTTTAGGATTAAAAATTATTATATAAAATAAAAATAAAAGTATTGATAAATTTAACAAATGATTACTAAAAGATAATTTTAATAATTCTTAAGATATAATTTTATTTGTCAATAAGTAGAATTAACTCTATATATATATTGATTTTACAAAATATTTATAATTAGTAATTTATATAATGTTTTATATTTAAAGTTTCTTGACTAAATACATTAAAACATACACTATTTAACATTCTTTACATATATATAATTTTGAAAAGAGGTTTTATGAAAATTAAGAATTTATTAATCCTTCCTCTTATGCTTTTAGGTTTACCTTTAGTTTCTTGTAATAAACAAGAAAATAATAAAATAACCATCGCAGAGGTAACTCATTCCATATTTTATGCACCTATGTATGTAGCAAAAAACAAAGGATTCTTCAAAGAAGAAGGACTTGATGTAGATATCATTACTACGCCTGGCGCGGATAAAACAATGGCATCTTTGCTTTCTAAAGACTCGCAAATTGGTTTAATGGGGAAGAGCCCTGAATTGGAGCGTCAACTCCAATATCATTCATAATCACTACTTAGTGCCCAATCTAGTTTTATTTTTGAACTTTATTAATTCATTTTGTAAAAGTCTCTTTACAATTATGATTTATAATACTGTTCAAAATTCTCTGTTGTTCTTTCATTATATTGTTTTAACAATAACTTGAATTCATTATCAAGAACATCTAAAACATTAATTTTTTCTATATCAATATTTGTGTTAGTTTCTTTACAAAGCATTACGTAAGACGTTCGCAAAACATAATATAACATTTGTGATAATTCAAAATAATGAAGCAAAGGATATCTACATATACTTATGTTACCATGCGAATATGAATGACACATTTTATGAAGTTTTTCTAGTCGTTCTAATAAAATGTTTTTTTCCTCATCACTATCTTTTTTTAGATATTTAATTAATCCATCAAAAGAGTATGGATGAGTAGCAACAATCTGATGATAGTTTTCAATCTTATCAACCCATCCAAAATGCAAATAATTAATCATGCTTTTTTCATTTTTGTTTATTCTATTTGTGTATTTATCACGAAATTCTTCAGTATAGCCCTCACCGCAATTTTCTTTACGAACATCGTAGTCGATAAAATCACCAAATTCTTTAATAACATTAGGTGTTTTATTAATTATCAAAAAATTAATGAAATATTCAATAGCACTTCTAGCACAAGAATATGCAGAATCATGAAACCCATCTTCTATCAATGATAAAGTAGCTAAAGATTTATTGAATATTTGATTATAAAAACTACGGCTAAATGAAGAAAAGTTAGAATTTTGTAATATTGAATTTGCCTTAATAGTAATCACAAATAAATAATATAAAATAGGAAAATATATAAAATTATCACCAGATGTCACTTGTTGCTTTCTAAAAAACACATCACCATAAAACCGTAGTCTTATAGCATTCATAACTTCATCAACAAGCCTATTTACATATGCATCGTTATTTTGAAAACAGTTTCTTTCATCAGGTTTAATAAAAATCATTCTAGCTTTATGAATTCCCAATTTGACCAGTTATCATAGATTCAATAGATGGATTAATCTTAAACAATTCAAATAACTCAAAACAATACTTTTTTCTAACTATTTCAAGAACTCTTATTAAGAATGATTGCTTAATTTGTCCACTAAAAAGTCTTTTTAATGTTCGATTATTTTCTCTTTTCATCTCTTCTATAGAACGAATAGATTCTCTTAAATCAAATGGTTGATTCAAAATCAATTTTCCATAATCCTTATTCACTATTCATTATCCTCTTCTTCATATTCATCTTTTAATCCACAAATATTGCAGATGCATAAATAAGCAGAATATTTCTTAGCTACCTTTTTAGATGTTGCATAGGCAGTCTCTTCAAATGAATGACTTCTTATATAACAACTACACACCCATTTTGGATCACCATTATCATCGTATACTTGATTCTCTGATATACTATACTCCGGCATTGAAATATATCCTTTTTGGGCTAATTCTTGAAGAGTATTAATTGCATTTTCTAGTGTTAATTCTTCTGGTAATTCATCCATTATAGTAAATAATTCATCATTTTCAGCTAAATCGTCATAAGCAGATTCTGCCACTAAAGCTCTAGCTTCTGATTTACTATCACCATCTTCATAATAATGCATCCTACCTCTTGGTGTTTCTAAATACAAATGTGCTCTAAACCCACCATCATCAAGTTCTTCAAACTCATACTCTGGAATTTCACAATTTTCTTTTTGATTCCATTGTTGAATTAAAGCAACATAATCACCTTCATCAGTTATCCCATTATTTAGATAGTGATCCATATTCAACATAAAATTTACCACGTTTTCTAATTCATCTGAATCCCATCCACTATCAATTGCAATAGCACCTAGTATTGCTTCAAATAGATCTTCTTTAACTGAATCTTCTTCTTGTTGGTTTGATTGAATATCACCATTTCCCATGTATAAATATTCATTAAATCCCATCTTATCAATCCTATGTGCAAGCATCTTTTTATTAACAAGTTTCTTTTTAATTTCAGTCAGGCTGCCTTCGGTTTTATATTTACGAGTTAAAAACTCACCATCATCATTCTGATAGCCAAACCGATCCATTAAAATTTTAGTGACATAAAAGTCTAGTACCCTATCCCCAACAAATTCAAGTACTTCATTGTTTGCTCCACCATTTTCTTGTGAATAAGAGCGTCTTGTGAATGCTTGAAACAAAAGTTCAGGTTCATTAAACCAGTAACTAATTTGTCTTTGAACATCCTCAAGATAATCATTTAAATCTTTCATAAAATCCTCCGTTCAATTGTCAGGAAGATAAACAAAAAAAGTCCATAAAATAGGTACACTATTCCCACTAGAACGGATTGTACCTTCATCATAAGCTTTTAACTTTGCAAAATGTTTATATAAACCACTATTTATTTAATCAACACTCATTTGCATAAGAATCATTAAATAAATCTTGTTTTATATCCCGATTTTGAGACCATCAAAGCCATTTATCTTTTGACAAAAATATTTTACTCCAAGTATTATAAAAAATCTACTATTTAGAAGAAAAAACGTCGATGCGTCGACGTTATTTAACTATAAGTTTTTTCTTAAAATCATTCATAATAATTCTAAATCAGTTCTTTCGCAAACAAGTAAATTCTTAGCTAAAGCCAAAATCTTAATAAAAGCAATAATGAAATTATTTATCGTAAATTTTATCTATATCTTCTAAAGAAACCAAAATACTTCTCTTTTGACCTGGAAATCGTTTACTTAATATACCTTTGTTCTCAAAGATTCTAAAAAGATGTTTTGCGTATATTTCTGAAATACTCGCCATTTCCATGAATGGTTTTATATTTACAATGCTTTTACTAACTATTAAGCATGCATATTCTTTCTCCTGCTCATATTTTTTATTTTCAATGGATTCAAGATAGTCTTTCAATAATTTAAAATTATCAATTTCCTTTGCAAATCCTTTTATATAGCAGATAATCGTGTACATAATTGTCGCAAAATAATTAATTATAACGTGATAGTTTTCTTCACAAGTTCCAGTGCATAAGTTTTTGCTCTTATAAATTTTTAACATATATAAAGGATGTAAAGTTATGTCATTAACTTCCCATGTAGAATTTTCTTTTTTAAAAGTTTTTATGTTTCTAATTAAATTTTCTAACATTAATTTATTAAAATTGCATTGGATATACTCCATTGTATTTTGTGAAAATTTGCTGTCATAGTATTGATTTAATTCGTTTTTATATCCAATAAAGGAATTAGATTCATATTTTCTATTAAAATCATATTCTGCGATGGATTCAATGCATGGTACACTCAATACCAATAATCCATCACTCATGTTAGAAAACTTTTTATAAGCCGCTTCTATTTCATCAATACTATTGTGATCTGAATCATAAACAATAAAAATACCAGCAAAATATACATTAGGTTCAAAAAACAGTCTATTAATTGATTCAGAACTGATTTCAATATCATCTTTATTTTTTGAAAAAATTAAATCTTTAAGTCTATTTTTAGGGCCTTGAATGACAAATACATTTTCTTTTTCATTGGAAAACTGTATTTTCTTAAAATCACCATTAAAAGATAAAGGTGTTGGATATACGACAACATCTAAATCATATTGACGTAATACAAATTCAAAGATACTTGGTTCGGTTTTTGATCCTTCAACAATAATCAAATAATTACGTTTTCCTGAGATCATAATCTAATCCTCTATATCAAACAATTTTCCAAAATACATTTTTTCAATATTATTAATTTCTCTAATATTAGGATAAATTTGTGATAGTCTATAGTAAGTTGAATATCCTCTATTCCATTTAGCAAAATAAATTTGATCTGGTCTTAAATGTTGAAGAATATGCGTATTATGAGAAGAAAATACTAATTGAATACTTTTCTTCTTAACAACATTTAAGAAAGAGACTATTGCTGTTGGATGCAATGCCAATTCTAATTCATCAATAAATAACACACCATTTTCTGGTAGTGATAGTAAAATTGATAGCAACAAGCTTTGATTTCTCATACCATCAGAAATCATAGTTAAAGGTAATTCAGCATTTTCAAGTCCTTCATATTTTATAAAGAAAGGATTTTGGCTATTTAAACCAGGTCGTGCTTCTTTTTTTATAATTGAATATATTGGAAATTCATCATAGTCTTTCAATATATCTTTCACTTCTTCTGATTTTGATACCATCAAATCAGCAACAGACATATTATTAAATATTTTTGATGAAACATATGCTCCTGCAGCTTGACGTGGCAAATCCACAAAGGTAAAAGAAGTTATAAACTTATAAGCGTTTTGAATTCTATCATCATTTATTTCTATAGAAGCAAGATATCTTAATGTCGGAACCAATAAAGAACGATTTTCTATTTCAATTTTTGTAACTACATTTTTAAATTTTTCGCTATTTATTTCTCTTTCAAATATATACTCATCATTAACTTTTAAGTATTCATTTTCTATCCTATTTAATGGGCTTGTAGAAATGAAGTATTTATATTGCTCGTCTCCTATAGAAAAATCAATTAAAATACTTCCATTAATCGGTTTCACATTTTTATATTCTTTTTGGTCTTGTTCTGCTTTTTTTAGTTTGTCTATATATTCTTTAAGATCAAATTGATTAACTACAAATGGGACTAAGTTATCAACTGGACTAATCATTAAAAATATTAATTGTTGGATTCCTTTAAAAAAGGATGATTTACCACTTCCATTATGTCCATATATTGCGATAGGATTTACTCTTCCATTTAAAATATTATCTTCTAAAAATTTGTAATTTTTTTTAGAAAAATCAATTTCGCAAGTTCCTATGGAATTGATATTTTTTAAAACTATCTTATTAATCATATCTTTAATCTCCTATACTGTATATTTTATACACTTATATATTATCATAAGACTTTATATAAATAAAGTATTTGATAAAAATGTATGATTTATACACTTTTAATATGCTATCCTCAGACATCATTAATGCACTAATCCATTACTTTGCTTATTTTATAGATGAAATTAAATTTATATTTATTACCATCAAATATAATATCTACTCTTTCAATAAGTTTCCTGACCAAATCTAAATCATTGCATTCACTAGACAAAGATTTTATTTTATTTATAAATTTGCGAATTTCATTTTTAGATATTTTCGATTCCTCTATTTTATGATTAACAATCATCAGTTTTTCTTCTAACTCCTGTTGCTCTTTTTGTAGTTTCTCGCGTGATTTATTAAATTCATAAAGAGTTATATTCTCTAGAGCATAATTTTCAAACAATTTTTTTAGACTTAAATTTAATTGAGATAATCTTCTTTCAATATTTTCTTTTGTTTCTAGTTGAAGTTTCATATCATCCGTTTTAATAAACGATTGAATCGAATTTTCGTCCAATTTAATGGAGTTAATTAATTTGCTTATTTCTTGAAATATGACTTTATGAACGAAATCCGCTCGAATGGATTTTCTTGGCTTAGTATTTGTCACATAAAGATGATGTCCCCATTTCATATATGGAGCGGTTTTCCAATATCTCAATCTTTCACCATTTAAAAAAATCATTCCTTTTAGTCTCTCTTGATCTAATGTCAAAGAAACTTTTTTTTGCTTCTGTTTTAATATCTTATTTGCCAATTCAAAAGTTTCTTTATCAACAATAGCAGGGTGAGCATTTTCTATCCTTTTTACTTCAACATTTCTTCGATGTGATTTATTGAGATTAATCGCTACTCCTACATACTCTTCATTTTTGATGATTCTTAAGATTGTTGTTTTATCCCACTTATAGGGATTTTTTTTATATTTATCCTTTAATCGATATCCTTTTTTTATTTTGTAAACTGTGGGAATCCATATTTTTTCTTCTTCTAAAGTTTTTGCAATTTTAGTTATACCATAACCTTGGATATACAAAGCAAAGATTTTTTTCACAATTATAGATGATTCATCATCAATAACAAGTTGATGGCTTTCATCAAATTTATATCCATATAATGGCTCTGTACCTATATCTTTTTTTGTAGCTAGAAATTCATAAGTTCGATTTGCTTTTTTCTTGCAATCTTTTAAATATCGGTCATTCATAAAACAACGTAAAAGATAAGAATCGTCTTCATTTGTCGCTGAATCATAATGATCAGAAATGGCAATAAAACGAATCTTCTTTTTAGGGAATATTTCTTCTAAATACTCACCAACTTCAATTAGATTTCTTCCAAATCTAGACAAATCTTTTACTATAATACAGTTAAACTTCTTGCGATTTAAGTCATCGATAAGTTCTTGAAATTTAGGACGGAAAAAGTCTTTTCCTGAAAAGCCATCATCTATATAAGTTTTATAAATGTAAAATCCTTCTTCTAAAGCGTAATCGCTTAAAAGATGGATTTGATTTTGAATCGACCTGGAATAATCTTTCTTTTCTTCATCTTCTTCAGATAGTCTTATGTATAGAGCTGCAATCTTGTTGTTTATTAGTGTTTTGTTCATAAATAAAACCCCTTATTACTTCATCCGCGTATTTGTATTCAATCGTTATTTGAATTCCTTTATCTGCATGGTAACGCTTATTTGTCTTCTTTTGACCTATATAAATCTTATTTATCAATGATAAGATAAGTTCTTCTTTCATATCTTCAATCGAATCTAGTTTGCTATTTATAAACAAAGATAGAAGTCTTTTTGTATTAGATACAAAATCAATATTTTCTATTTTTGTTTTTAAGTTTAAAAGCTCATCTAAACGTTTTTGAATTTCTATTTGTTTGTCTCTATATTCTTTGGAGCGACTATTATATTCAGACAAAGTAATATGGTCCATTCCATAGAGTTCAAAAAGTTTCTTTAAAAAAACATCGTATTTTGCAAATTCTTTATTTAATAACTCTATTTCTTCCATGTGTGAATTAGGGATGTTTTTTTTAATATTTTCAATATTAGAAGCAAATTGAAGAATAGAATCTTGATGTAGAAGAAAATATTCTTTAAATTGTTTTAATTCTTCAAATAATACTTGATGTAAAAATTCATTTGTTACTCTTGGTTTTATAACACATTCTGTGTTTTTACAATAAATTGTCCCTTTTTCCGTGGGTCTTTTTATAGATTGATTCTTTTTAAAAACTAATTTCTTTTTGCAACTCGCACAATAACAGAGCCCTCTTAAAGGATCAAGTGATTTAAGTTCATGAGCATATTTATATTTATTTCTTAATTCTTGAACTTGCTGATAGGTATTTTTATCTATAATAGGTTCAAAAGCGTCTTCAAAATAGTAACGATCATCTGTTTTATTTTTTATTTTATTATGTATTTTAAAGGATATTTTAGTGGTTTTAGCTGTAACTAAACATCCTGTATAGTCAATTGTAGATATAATCGTTTCAACAGTATGCATTTTCCAGTTATATTTTTTATCTTCATCTAATAGGTCAATCTTACTTCCCATTTTTCCATAAGTGAAGTAATTGTAATATGCTGGTGTTAAGACCTTTTCTTTTCTTAAATTCTGACATATTTCTTTGAGAGATTTCCTATCAATTAAAAATTCATGATAAATTCTTTTTACAATAAGCGCAGTTTCTGGATTAATCATTCTTTGTCCTTCTTGATTGAAGGAATATCCATATAATGGATAGGCACTTCTTTTTTGAATCCCCTTTTTTTGTTGATAGTTTTTCGTTGCACGAACTTTTTTTGAAATATCTTTAGCATAGAATTCGTTTATGACATTCTTTAAAGGGACAAAATCATCACTATCACCATTTATAGAATCATAGTTATCATTTATCGCAATATATCTTATATTTTTTTTCGGAAAGTATTCTTCAATATAGTATCCAGAAGTGATATAGTTTCTTCCCAATCGAGATAAATCTTTCGTGATTACTAAATCAATTCTCTCTTCTTCAATATCTTGAATCATTCGTTTAAATCCTGGCCTATTAAATGATGTTCCTGTGTATCCGTCATCAATATAATAGTCAAAGATTATCCAACCTTTTTTTGTGACGTATTCGGTGATAAAAGCCTTTTGATTCGTGATAGAATTTGATTCTTTGAATTCTTCATCTTCACGAGATAATCTACAATATATTGCTACATTATAGTTTAATTTGGCTTTCATAAAATCACCCTTTCTTCACTTATTTTTGTTCTTTTGTCTCTTGATTTTGGAGATAACGAACTAAACTTTGTAAAAGAGAAATTTCTGTACTAGCAAATGTCCTTTTTACTTCTACTTCCTTTCCATCAACAGTAATCCTATAAATAATAGGAATTTCTTGTTCTAACAAAGCATTCACCTCAATTCAATTTATGAAATGTTAATCTCTTAACATACCTAAATTGTTTAAGATGAAATTGTGCAACTAACGCATATTTTATTTAATATTTAATTTTTCTAATTGGCTTCGACGAACAGTTATTGTAACAAGTTCATCTTTTTTCTTGTCTTTCCAAGTCCCTACTTTTCTAATAATTAATTGGTTATTTTCTAAAAATATGGAAACTAAATCACCAACTTCAAAGCCTAATTTCTTAAACCATTGTTCTTGAATGATTAAAGAGGGATTATTTTCAGAACCTCTTTGATGGCATATTGTAAGTTGTCTTTCTGATTTATTATTCATTTGTATTTCCTTCCTAGCGTTTATATAACGCTTTATACTTATTTTAGCGTATTAAATACATATAGTCAACGCTTTTCATTCATTTTAGCGTTTAAAATACGCAAGAAGTTTGTAATAACGTTTAAAATAATATAAAATAGGTACTAGGTGAAACAATTATGAATCGTTTAAAAGAATTAGCGGATGAGTTTAAATTGAGTTCCTATGATTTTCAAAAAGAGATGAATATTTCTAGGAACATTGTTTTTAATATATATAATAATCGAACAACTTTTGATGTTGAAAAGTTGAATACTTTTTGTGAGTATTTTCAAGTAACAGCAGATTATTTCCTTTGTAAATCAAACGAAGGAATCTATGTAAATGTATTGGGTCATAGATATATTTTATCCAAGGAAAAATTTCTCTTATATCGTGAGATGGGCAAAATTACTTATATTGATAAAAAAAGAACTTTAGCTGTCAAATCACTTGATGAGATTAGGTTTGTCAATCACAAAGTTCCTTGCATTGAATTAATTGAAGAATTTTAAAGCAATGAGGCTTTTTATGGATAATTGGTTTACTGTGGAAAAAATTGATGATGTAACTTTTGCTATCAGCGAATGTAAGCATTATGAAGAAGCTCATTCATATTTACTTCTTGGAAAAGAAAAAGCATTATTAATTGATACTGGATTAGGAATTTCTAATATAAAAAATGTTGTTGATGAATTAACAAATTTACCAGTAATCGTCGCTACTACTCATGTACATTGGGATCATATCGGTGGACATAAGTATTTTGATAATATTGCAGTTCATTCATTAGAAAAAGATTGGTTAATGAATTTTCCTATTCCGTTAGAAATTGTGAAAAAGAATTTGATGAAATTACCATTTGATTGTCCTAAATCCTTTGATATCAATAGTTATGATATTTATAAAGATACTCCTACTCTAATTCTTAATGATGATGACATCATTGATATTGGGAATCGTAAACTAAGAGTAATTCATACACCTGGACATTCTCCTGGACATATATGCTTTTATGATATTGAAAGAAAATATTTATTTACGGGTGATTTAGTCTATGAAGGAAAACTGGATATGTATTATCCAACAACAAATCCAATCGACTTTAAAAATTCGATTAATAAAATAAGACAATTAAATATCAGTAAAATCTTACCTGGCCATCATAAATTAAATATCAATAATAATTTAATAGATGAAATTTGGAAAGCATTCGAAGAATTAGAACAAAAAGATGAATTAAAACATGGAGCTGGTATTCATCAATATAAAAAATTCAGCATACATATTTAACAAAATATCGTGAAAGCACACCATTATTGTCTTTGTTATGTATGGTTTGATTTTTAAAATAAAAATAATTTTAAATTTTTGTCGCATTTTGATAAAAAACCAACTCTTATTAGGTGAAAATATTTTCAGAGGATAAATCTATGAGAGGTAAAATAGAAAATTCCTTACTTAGTGCACTTAAAAAAGGCGATAAAGGGGAAGTAGAAAGAATTTTTGAGACTATCTATAACCATTATTACAAATTGGTTTATTTTTGCATTGCAAAATACATAAACGAAGAAGAAACAATTAAGGAATTAACAAATGATTCTTTCTTAAAGTTCTTTGAAAATATTTCAAATATTAATTCATCAATAAAATACTATTTGCTTACGATTGCAAAAAATGTTGCCAAGGCTTATTTGAAGCATAAAAATAATTTTATTTTAGTAAGCGATGAACTAATTTTAAATTATCCGGATTATTCTATTTGTAGTAATGAAGTATATACCAAACTTGTAGATGATTTAAAAGCCGTTTTATCAATTCAAGAAGTAGAAATCATCATTAAACATGTTGTTGATGGAATGACTTTTAAGGAACTAGAAAATATTTATCATATAAAAGCAAAAACAATAAACAAAATATACGAAAGGGCGATAAAAAAGTTTAAAGCTTCAGAAAGGAGTGTTTATTATGAAAAGTGATTTTATGTTAAATGAAATTAATTCTAGAGTGAAGAACTTTGGAAATTTCAGTGAGATTTCCAAAAGAATAAATCTAGATAAATATGGAAATAGAACAAATAAGAAGAGTTTTACGACTATTACCATTTTTGCGTTTGTAATTACATCAACAGTTTTAATTTCAAAACATTTTAATACAACAGATGTAAGCACCAGTATTAATGGAAGTCATAAATGGGAAATTATTTATGAAGAAAAAGAAAATCAATGTATGGAAATTCCAAAATGGAATGATAGAAGCATTATACAAAAATATAGTTCCTTTACATACAATAAACTATCTTACGATATATGGTCGACAACGACATCAAAGCCTATTTTAGAAAAGTATATAGAAAAGGAGATTGATTCGATTTTAATCAGTGGCTACGATATTTATGAAGATAAAACGCATGTAATAAAGGCAAATGTTTATAAAATCAGAAAAGTGGACTCGGGTTGTGCGATTGGAATTCAATTTGATGGCGATGATAAATTCTACGCCTATGTCAATTATCGTTATAAATTTTATTCACTTGAAGAAATAATTAATAAATTGAATTTAATAGAATATTGTAGTTTTCAAAATGCCCATTATGAATTTGAAGATAAAGATGGTACGCATTTAATACGATTTGATGATTTTGACGATGAATTAGTATGGAATGGATTATTAAATCAAGCTAAAAATGAAAATTTATTTTTTAATAATACGACATTATCAATTGATTCTTTTATGCGTATTCGAATAAAAATTGAGGCTTTAGGTATTGAAGATAATGCTGCATGGATTGGGTTAGATAATAAAGGATTTATGGAGGTTAAGATTTTATTAACTACTGGAAATGAATGTATTTTCGAATTAGATGTTGAGAATATTGATACTTTTTCAAAATATTTAATTAACAATATTAAAGGATATGAAATTATCTTCATTGAAAACAAAGATTCTTCTACTAACAATGAAGCCCATCAAACATCAAGTGAAAGATTGTAAAGATTATATGAAATTTTATAATTCTACTTTGGAAAGAGAGGTGAAAAATTAAAGTAGTTTCTATAAAATTTTAAATGTTATATTGATTATAAGAATGGAAGGGGAGCCAAAAATGAAATTATTTTTTATATCAATTATTTTTTCTTTATTAAGTTTACAAGCGAATTTTAATTATTCTCAACCAAAATCTTTAAAAAGTGACGAAGAAAGAACAAATCAAAATCATTTGATTGACGGAGTAGAATTTCGTGATAGCAGTGAACTAATTACAACAAATTTTCAAAATCAAGAAACGATTGTAGAAAAAGAAGGAAGCAATTATAATATCGTTTCAAAAAATTTAAATACAGGAGTGCTTAATTTTATTGATTTTGATGAAACCTCATATTACTATCGTCAGTATGCTTTTGATACTGCTGAAACTAAAAGTAATTTAAGAAAGTCAGAAAAAACAAATAATGTTCAAGAAAGCAATATTCAAATTATAAGTAATAATAAAGGGGAATCATTTTTATACACAGAAGGATATACTCCTAATTATGAAAGTTCAAATTATGCTGTTAAATCTGGAGCTAGGATAATTGGCGATGAGGACAGGAAGCATGTTACTGACACAACAGAATGGCCTTATAGAGCTACTGGATATATTTTAACTCGTTATGATGTTTTAAACAATGAAACCGGAAAAATTGATTCTCGATATTATACGGGGACTGCTTTCTTAGAAGGACCTGATTTAATAGTTACGGCTGGCCATTGTGCATATGGCGATGTTACTACTTCATATAAAGATGCTAATGACGTAATTCATACAGAATATGAAGATCACTTAAATAATCCAAGATTCCCAGATCAGATTATTTTCTATCCAGCTCAAAATGGAGCAAGTTTTAGACCATATGGTGGAATAAAAGTCGAAAGAGTATATTTAGAAAAGAATTACTATACTGATACTTTAAAAGATTGGGCGTGTTGCAAATTAGAAAGTCCAATTGGAAATGAAATAGGATGGTATGGTAAAGTAGCGAATTTCTATCAAAAGGATTATCCATTTTATTCATTTGGATATCCAGGAAGTAAAGATGGAAAAATGTATACAGCCGATGCAAAATTTACAGATTTTGAAAATGATAATGGCTGGTATTATAGAACAAATTTAGATTCTGAAGGTGGACAAAGTGGTTCACCATATAGAGTTAATATAAATGGTGGCGAATTTATGTGTGGAATCCATACGTATAACGTAGGGAATAGTTATTCTGGTGGTACACGAATCGACGAATTTATGTTTGCATTTTTGAATAGTTTTGTAGCAAATCATAATGTTATCTACGAAGTCGCATCAATCAAACCAAGTGATTATGGATTTGCCGACGCGTATCCTACAGATGATTCAACGAAGGACAATTTCAAAACACATACACTAAGCACTGGTTTTACATTTAGAACAAGAAGATATAGAACTGGTTATATTCAAAGTGAATACATCGTTATGTCATGTATAAAAACTAACATTACTGAAGCTTTTATTGAATATGAATTTGATGTTCCAGTTTATCGCATTGATGTTGATCTTGCTCACTGGCGAGAATATTCTCATGAATGGCTAGATAAAGATAAAGGAATTGCTGAATTACAAGTATGGCATGAACGGTCTTGGTGGAATCCACTTGTTTCAAGTAGATGGGTTCAAAAATTTGATCTTTTATCTGATGAAACAGCTTTACCTAGAGACAGAACTCAACCAACAACTTATTCAATTGAATTTGATTCTCCTGTAACTGGTTTTAGATTTTATTCTAAGATAAACAATCCAGATATTAGTGATAGCAACAGAGGAAGAATCTGTATAGGTAACATGAATATTTATACAAAGGCTGATTAATTATTATAAAGACTCACTTGTTAAAAACATGTGAGTCTTTTCTACTTTTGATAATATTAGTTATTATTTATCCAACAATATTATAATTCATTACTTTGATTAAATGAGTATTGTTTTTTATAATTGATTGCGATTAAGAAATAATACTTATTAAAATCCAGGCAGATTATCTCAGATTTTTTTATATAAAAGTAAAATTATCTGAAAATACTAAATAATACGTTTTCCTTTGCCGATTATATTGAATCGAAGCATGTAAAGATGTTGTGTTTTCTAAAGCAATTCGGATTGTTTGAAGCATACGCGTAAAAGTACTTCGATTAATTTCATATTCATCACATATTTCTTCAGCGGTAAATGGCTGCTTATAAAGTAAACGCATAAAACAAGCCAAATTTCTTTCTTCACTAGGAAAGAATTCACAGTCAAAAGTTTTAAGTGGCACTGCTTCTTCTTGAGGTTCTTTCATAAAGCAATCTTCTAAAGAATAAGTAAATTCATCGACATCAAAATTTAAGCGATTCGCAATTTCTTGATTACTTAAAGAGATTGATCCTCTTCTTGTGCCATTTTCAAAATTGATGTATTGATCTTTTGTTAATCCTAAGGCTTTCGCGGCCTTTTCAATGGGAATTCTTTTTAACAAGCGATTCGCAGTAATAATGAGATTAAAGTGTCTCAAATCTGGATAATCTTCGATTAAAGTTTGAAGATATAATTGCTTTAACGTCATTTTAACTTGGATGATTTTAGATTCATCATATAAATCAAGATTACTTCCATCTAAATCAAAATTAATGATTTTATAGTTTTTGGTGAAATATCCATAACAAATCGTATTTTCATTTGTGGTAAATATTGTCGCGGTTACTGCATTGCGAACAAGTACTGCTTTGGTAATGCCTAAGCATACTTTTTGCATTGCTATTTTTCTCCTTTTATTTATGCAGTTCGGTTATTTCATTTAAAAATGATGAATGGGATAAGTATTTCATTTTTCCATTCATAAAATGTCTTTCGGCAGATGTCAGAAATAATCTTTCTTTTGCTCTTGTTATGCCAACATAAAAGATTCTTCTTTCCTCTTCTTTTTGACTAAGAAATTGTGAGGTTCTTGGAAGTATTCCTTCGTTAAGATCAACAAGAATTACCACTTTAAATTCAAGGCCTTTCGCTTGATGAATTGTCATAAGTTTTACCACATTCAAGCTTTCTTCTTTTTCATCTAAAAGATAAAAATTGTTGAGCCATTCCATCGTAGATTTTTCGATGTCTTGAAGTTGATAGGGAATATTAGCAATGTACTCTTTAAATTCCAGTAGATGATTTATTTTCTCATTAGCTTTTTTATCTTTGCTAACTTCATGAAAATAGTTCAATTTTTCTAAGATGAAGTCATAGAAATCAACTGGAATCTTCTCTTTTATTTGCGTTTGTAATTCTTCCATGAGCTGAAGAAAATCTTTTGCTTCTTCTTTATCTTGGAGCAAAGAATAATAAGATTTCTGCGTACGGGCTTGTTCATTTTGAAGATTTTTCATAAACTTTTCTGAAAAGAGTTTTTTAGGGTAATTACTCATCATCAAAAAAGCAATATCATCATGAGGATTATGAATAAACTGATAGATATTTAGAATATTTTTTATTTCTCTATAACGGAAAAATGGATAAGAGCCATAAACTTTAAACGGAATATGGTTTAATATAAGTTCCTTTTCAAAGGCGTGAGATGACGCATTGTTACGATAAAGAATTGCAATGTCTTCATATTGATAATGATGTTCCAGGCAAAGTTTAATTAAAGTAGCAGCAAAACGTGCCTCATCTTCAACGGTCTTATAAGGTCGATATTGTATGTGAAAGGCATTGAGAGAATTTGATGTAAACATCTTCTTATCAATGCGATTGACGTTATTTTTGATTACTTCATTTGCACATTTTAAAAAATTGCTTCCGTCGAACGATAATTTTCTTCTAAAATGATAGTTTTCGCTTTAAAATGACGAACAAAGTAATTCATGTTTTCAAAATTCGATCCACGAAATGTATAGATACATTGGTCCTGATCACCGACCATGAAAACTTGTTTGGCGTACTTTGAAAGTAGCAATAATATTTCAAATTGAATATTATTGACATCTTGGGCCTCGTCGACGAGGATATATTCAATGTCTTCTGCAACAATCTCTTGAAAATCTTTCTTTTGCAAGAGGTCTAGCATGTAGTACTGTAAATCATCAAAATCCATACGGTTACACTTCTTTAATCTCTCTTGATACTTTTTAAAGACCAGTAAGATTTGTAATTGTTCTTTCAATGAATCAACAATGTAAGGTGTATGGTTTTTAATATCAGAAATACGTTTTTTTATATTTTTATCAAGAATTTGGATTTTTAATTCTTTAATTATGTCTTTTAAAATCCCTAATCTTTCATCTTCATCGATAATCGCAACCGGATCATCGAATCCAATGTGATTTGCAAAGGTATTGATAATACTATAATAATACGAATGAAACGTGGAAATTGTCGAATCAATGAACGAACCGCGAATTTTTGCGATTCTTGTCGTCATCTCTTTAGCAGCTTTATTTGTAAAAGTAAAAGCATAAATGTTTTTCGCATTTACTTTTTGTTCTAAAAGATGACATAAATGTAAGGTTAAAACTCTGGTTTTCCCTGTTCCTGCGGACGCGACCACTAGAGTATGTTTTTTAGAAAGAACTGCTTCTTTCTGTCGTTCATTTAAAGAAGTAAGATCAAGCATTACTCTACCTCCAGATGTAAAAAGCGTAAGAAGTTTTTTATAATGAACGAATTCAGTTCTTCTATTTCTTGATGATTTTCGTATTCATCAATGAGATAGAAAATAAAATCTTTGATAACGATATTCTTGCTTAAGATAGTCTTTAATAAATCTTCTTGGTGAACTAGTCCACCATAGATGATTTGTGGAAGATTTGGTAAATAGTAATTAAATAACTTACTTTCCAGTTGGACTTGTAAAATTGTTTTATCCATTTTAAAAAGGGAGTTCCTCTCTAGCTAAGAATTCTTCTACTTCTTGAAAAATGAGATTTAATTCATTTTTCTTTAAATGCGGTTGTCCGGTTTCTTTCAGCAGTTTATTTAATTTCAGTAAGCGTTTCGGATCCATTTTAGAAAAGTAATCTTGAATATCGTTTAAAAGATTTAATAAAAATTTTTTCATGTCATGAGCGTTATAGATGTAACGGAAAAGGAAATAAAAAGTGAGAATCGGTGTAACCCAGTTTAAGTATCTTTCGAGTGTCGTTTCATGCACTTTGTATTTAATAATTTGTGATTTTTTTACTTCATGAAGGAACTTTTTCCACCATGAAATTGTTTCTACTTTATATTGGTCTACTTCGGAATAAGCATTATCTTCTTTAAAATCAATCATTTCATATAAAAGGCCATAGACATAATTTTGAAAATCGTCTTTATGATCTAATAAAGTAAAACAGACATTATATGCTTTTTCTTTGGTGAATCTCATTTCATAACGTAGCCAATAATCTTGTTCACATTCGTTATTTTTACTTAATTGTTCTTTTTTCTTATCGTAAATAACAAGCATTTGTGTAGAAAGGTGACTGCCAAATTGAATCGACCAGCCCTCTTCATCACTGCCGATGAGTTTATAACTTTTCTTTTTAAATGAGGTAGTGTATTTTCTGGAATCAAGAGCTTCTTTAATCATGTTTTGGGTTACAATGCTTCCGTCATAATCATCAATCGCAATATCAATTCTAGTGATGTTGGCATTGAGACGAATCATTAAGAAAAACAATAAATCATAGAATGTTTTCTCTCCCTGATTTTCAAATTCTCGACATCCTTGACCTCTTAATTCTAAGTGACAAGAAGGCATACCTGTTTTTAATTCCGGGCCGAGTAATCTTAGCTTAATAGAATCGCCAATTTGATATTGGTAGCGGTATCTAGCAGTTGCATACTCATCTTCCGTTACTTCTTCTAAAGAAAAGCCCATAAATTGAGAAATAAGTAAAACCGTTTCTTCCACAACTTTCTTTTCTAAATCATCATCAAAGTTTTTAAATGGGAAAGTCGCGGACAAATAATCAATGATGATGTGAATTCCTTCTTTTTTCGTACTTTCTTCTATATTCATATTTTTCTGATCCTTTCGTTTAAAAAGCGTACTTTTTCACATCTTTAGTCTGTCTGACATGGGCTATTAGAGATAGCCCATGTCTATCGACATTTTCCTAAAGATTTGTTACAAAAATTGATCGCTTTTATGAAGTTAAATGATTTCGGTTTCATCATCAGTAGAAATAAAGGGCGATGATCGGCCGTTTAATTTATCGTAAAAGCGAGAATGACATTGGTCTAATTCTTCTCCACTTGGAGTAAGTGAAGTAAAACATGGTAAATCTTTAAAGGCGTAATTCTTCTTTTCTTGATAAGCATGCGATAAGAATGTTGAATCATATAGTCGATGTCCATCTATTTCTAAATCGCAGAGATTCAAGTGAAGGGTCTTTTTATCACTCTGTTCACCATCTTTGATTCCGAGCGTTGAACTCATTTTGAAATACCAGTAATGATCAAAGAATTTGCAGATTTTTTCTAATAAGTAATTCCATCTTCTTAATAAAGCAAAAAGGAAGGTGTAATCATTTCTTTTAAAGGTAGAAACACTTTGACGAGTGGTATTCTTTCTAATGGGTTTACGCTTGGTTTCATATTTTTTGATGAAGCTTCTCAAAAGTTTTCTTAACCCTAAAAACGGTAAGTAATAAAGATATAATAAAAATGGATATTTCTTCTTTCTTTTTTCAATGGTTAAAAAGTATTCCGCATTGCCTCTGATTCTTAAGGGAACTTGATCTTTTAGTTGATAGTCACAAAAGATTTTGCAATGTCTTTTTAAATCGTGGGAGATTGTTGAAAAGAATGTAGCCGCACCATCCGTTCCAACGATTTTCATATCATCATGGGAATTGTATTCTTTATCCAGTTCTGATAAGGAAATGACAATATATTCTTCAAGAGGATATTTATCTGTCTTAAGATTCTTTCGCATATAGTCAAAATTAAAGATTTTACTATATGTCATGAAATATGGTGAATAAATCGCATAGTTGGAAATTAAATACGAGGCACGACTTCTTTCAATCTCATAAATAGTTTTATATTCTGGGTACTTTGAATTTTGATTAAAACGAACTTCAGCAAAATTTACACTTGGATTTTTGATTTCTTCATCCAGCATGAATTCTTCAAGTTCTTCAATGTAGTTTTCTTCACTAACCAGAGCTAAAGACATGTTAAGAAGCGTTTTCCCTGTGCCAGGTGGTCCATTAATAAAGGTCGTTTGTGTTAAATCTTCTTTGGCAAATTTCTTTAAGCGTTCATGATTTTTTCTTAAACGATATTTGGCTTTAGAAAGTGCGCGGAAGAAGATAAAAATAATTAAGAATAAAATAATAATTTCTTTGGGTAAGACTTTAATAAGTGGATATATGAGCGTGAAAATATAAGACAAAAGATGAAAAACCAAAAGATAAGTTTCTAAGTGAATTAGACGTATGATATAAACTTCTAAGAAAATTAGAAACTCAATTAAAGCGAGATACAGATATCCTTTTGCAAGTAAATAAATGAGGATGTGGAAGAGTAAGAATCGCTTCTTTTTCTTTAGGAATCGACTTAATTTCGTAAGCCAAGAAAGAATCTTTTGTCTCAAATTTGTCTCAAATCTATGCCATTTCCAATATAATTTTGCACCTTTTGAGTATCGAACGAGTTCCACTTCTTTTGTAAATGTTTCATGGAAAATGATGAAAAGAATCATCAAAACGGTTAGAAAATAATTGCAAAAATAAATTGTAAAGTCCAAAACAAGGTTCAAAATTGTGTCAAAAATGTGCGATATTTTCTCAATAAATGAGGAATCTATCGCAAATATGTCCTCAAAAAGTCTCAAAAATGTGTTAGATATTTCTTGAAGATAAATCTCCGATTGTTCAAAACTAGATGTTTCAAAAAATGCTTGAACATTTTGAAAATCTATCATCGTTTTGGCTCTAATGGTTGCTAGAATAAAAACATCAGTGCTTTGAAGCACTGTCCAAACACACAAGGCGAAGAACAGTACTTCAAAGATGATGAGCCTTAGTCTTTTAGCCACGACTTAGATTTAGCAATGACTTTATAAAGAGCGTATACGATGATAACTCCTCCAAGAGTTCCCATGATGATAAGTGGAACTTTTAATGGACTTGTTTTTTTAGTTGTTTCTGAAGAATCCTCAAAGGGATTTTTACCAAGTTTAGCCACGACTTCTTCGACAAGAGTTGTGTAGGATTTTGTCGCATTTTCAGATGTGGCTGTCACTCCTTCAATCGTTACTTCTAAACGTGGTGAAATTGTTGAAGCGTCATAGTAATTGATTTTCCCTGCTAAATATTCACTATTTTCAATTTGTGAATACATCGCTAAACCTTTCACTCTTTGATCTAAATAATAAGATGTTTCAAGGGTTGCAGCGGATTCGTTAATTTGAATGGAAGAATAACTGCGAGTTTCTAACTTATGCAGATAGACTTCTTTATAGTTAATATAATTAGCGGTGACAAAATAAGCATATTCATCCATGTGGATAAGGCGATTGGCATAAAAATGTTTCATGTGGCTCGCAGCTAGATTATTACTATAATAGTAAATTTCATCAACGTTGACGATTTCGGCATTAAAATCCGTAAAGGAAATGCTTGAACTTGTATTGATTTTTGAAAAATCATAGATGGCTTTTGTCACGTATTTTCCAACATACCCAAATAAAGTAGTTGTGCTTGAATTAAAGGTACTCGTAAGGTAATACATTCCCCCATATTCATATGTTTTATTGATTGTCGGATTTTCTACCAGTGCTTCTTGATTAGATACATAGTATAAATCTGGAATTACACAGGTTTTATCATCGTAGTAAGCATTTTGGAAAATCGAATCGATATGCTTTTGAGCGAGTAATTTATCCCTTTCTGCACAAACGATATTGATTTTATGATCAAAGATACTTGGATCAAAATAGGATTTTAATGACCAAAATGCTGTTGAATTAAAACGCGGCAGAATATAAATGTTTTTTAATTTTGTCGGTAAGGTATTTGCTAGGCGAATTTCATTGGTCAAGAATACAATGTTTTCTACTTCGGGAAATCTAAAAATATAAGATAAATATGTGTAATCATAAATTAATAGAGTTTTTGCCGAAGTAAATTGCGTGTATGGTTGATTATTGTTTCGCGTCTCACTTGTTTCATCACTTGCACGTACTGGCCCTAGATAGACCGTTTCCACTGTCGCACAATTGGAGGCTGGTCCTGCTAGAGTTGGTTGCGAATATACTCCTCCTGACAATGTTCTTGTATAATGAAGCCCGGTGATATCAAAAGATTCGGTATTTCGATAAATATCAAAATCCGGAAGGCTGATACTTGTCGGTAACCCTAAACTTTTTAATGACGTCTTAGTTTTATTTCCAGGTACTAAGTAATCTGGAACATTAAGAACTTGATATTTATCTAGAGGGTCTGATACTTTTTTCACTTCGTGAGAAATAGTGAGATTCGTTGAATTTTGTGTAGGAACATTCTTGGTAACATTACCAAGAAGTAACATCATACATGTCGTAAATAATAAATAAAGTTTTTTCATCGTTTTCTCCTTTCATTGATGAAGAAATGCTTTGAGAATTGCTCCTCAAAGCATGGATTTTATTTACAGCATTTTTTAAAGATTTTCTTAAATAAGAGATAAAGACCATAAAGGATCAAAACAAGAAAAATCGTTCCAGTTACAATTAAAATGGTTTGGGAAACCTTATTTTCTAACATGGAAGAAAATATCGTCTTTTCTTTTAATTCCTCGATTGGCTTTATTTTTTCGTCATTAGCAATGAGCTTGTTATAGTCTTCAATTGCTTTAATTAAGACCTTTTTATTTGTAACTAGTTTTTGTTGATCGCGAGTTAATCCTTCAAAGGCCTTTTTGGCTTCAACAATAGCGTCTCTAGACGTTGTAGATATCTCTCCAAGATTTTCAATGAAAGCGATGACTTTATCCGCTTCTGCTTGATCTAGATTAGTTTGATTATCTTGAGCAGTTTCTTGAGAATTTAATAGTTTAGGCTTATTTTGATTTGCTTTTGCTGGGGTTAAATTTTCTACATAGATAATTTCCCCTACTTCGTTTGAATCTTGACTATGATAAACTGCTTGATATGGAGTGACTTCCTTTGCATAAGGAACACTGGAATTTAAAGTTGTCGTCATTCCAAGTCCTAATGCTAGAAATGATAATGCAAGAATTAGTTTTGTTTTCATATTTTTTCCTTTCATTCTTTTTTTGCTACTTTTTTGATAAGGATGTAGACCTTATAAATGACATAGATTAATAATATTGAGCCAGCAACACCAATCACGACATAGAATGTTGTTTTTAATTTGGGTGTAGCTGTTGAGATATTATCTTTCACATCTTCCACAGTTTCTTTAAACTGCCAATAAGATGAGTTGACATCCGAGATGACCTTCGGATCAAAGATAGATAAGGTGTTTCCATCAATACAGTCCATTTGAATTTCACAGTTTAGGACTTGTCCTCGATATAGAAAGTTCATACGTAAAATTTTAAAATTATGGACATTCGTGTATTTTGATTCATCCGGTCCACCTTTGAAAATATTCCAGCCATCGGCGTCATAATTGAGAAATAATTGGTATTGGTACGTCTTTCCCTCTTTTTCGTTGGAGCGGAATGTTCCTTTTTTAACTCCTTGATAAGTGGATAGACCTAGAAAGCCACCTGAAGCAGTTTTTGGTGTTAAAGATTTAGCCACATCCATACTGCCACTTGCGGCGATAAAGTTGTACCAAGGCTTTTGATCACTTGCTAGAGAGTAGTTGACATCCACGCGATATATATCATCGAGATTTAAGTCGGTATTGAAGTAAACAGCATGCTCATAGCCACCGAAATTCAAGGAAAAGACCGATTGACATTCAATGTCTGTAATTTCTACATAACAATGCGTCATCGACTGGATCATCGCATTCTTTTGATATAAACATGATTCATTAAATTGAAATTGCTTCTGATCATTAGAAACGATTTTATATTCGGTGCCAAGTTCTGTGTCTTCTTTTCCATACTCCACTCCAAAATAGAAAGGATCGAGATTGGAACTGAAACCAGAAACTTTAAAGATTGTACTTTCTAGTCCTGGTCCGTAAGAGAATAATTGATTATCTTGCTTACAGAAGCAAAAACCTGCAATGGGCGTCATATTGAGTTGTAAATTGATTTCAGGATAGCAATCAAATGTTGTCGTTTCAAACAAGGGGTCTCCGTTTAAATGTTGACATTTTCCCGTGATTTCCTGTTGTTTATAGGTGACATCATTGAGTGTAATTGATTGCAGATTATATCCTTCAATCGGCAGATATTCACTGCTCCAGATGAAGTTTAACTGCGTTCCATCAAAATACATTCCCACAGCTTGGTTTCTGGATAAAGATTCGATTGGCACTTTCAAGTTTTTATTGAAGTTGACCCAGAATTTTTGATCATCTTCATACATAGACATCTTGCTTTTGATTTGTGCCTCGGTGTATCCTTTCCAGAGATTAGATAGTTCTGTATATTGCTTGAACTTGTAGTAAGGGATTTGATAATAAGGCGATTTATAGTATTTTAAATGGAATGATGAAAGTGTGCCATTTTCCACAAGTGTTTCTACTTCGCCGCAGATATCTTCAAATAAGTGATGAGTACCTGTTGTAGGCGCAGCAGCATACTTTATTTCTTCTTTTAATCCCTTAGGAACGTCCATCGGTATGGCTTTATTAGAACTGTCTGGTGGTTTAAAACTGGTGAGAAAGACCATCGCAAGTGAGGTGATAAGAAAGACAAATTTCTTTCCAAACATAGTTTCACCTCTTACTCTTTTTTCGCTTTTGGTTTTACTTCTGCTTGAAAGTCAATTGGTTCATCAAGGATGAAATCCGGATCTTCTTCAAATTCATATCCTAAATCCATAAATTGAAGATTTTTGATTTGAGATGGTGATAAATAACAGGTTCGAGTGAGGTCATCAAGTAATTTCACTCTAACAAAGTAATACTTGTCATCACTATCTCTATAACGACCAATGCCTATTTCCGCGGGTACATTGTTAAAGCGGAAGGATTTCTTGGTGTTGATGAGTGAACCTTTTCCTTTGGAGTTTAATAGGTATTGAACGTCTCCAAGGGTTAACGCTCTAGTAGGTGTTAATTCTAGATTATTAAAATTTTGTGAAAAGGATTGCTCGGCCTTAATTTTGTTTTCTAACACGACAGTTAGGTTGAATCTGGGGTCTTGTCCTTTTCTTGTTACTACGGTGAGTAATGCGACTACATTGACTTGTTTCATAAAGTCTCCTTCCTAATAGGACAAAAAGACCAAGTGATTCTTTTTTGTTCGTGGATTCCTAAACGCGTTGAACATGAAAAGAATTTCTTGGTCAGAAAGTTTAGATCGTTATCTTTCCTTTTAAAATCTTTCTTAATATGCGATAAAAATCGCTGTACTTTCCCTCAATGGTGATTTTCAAGTCTTTTTGTTTAATGATGATTTTAAAAGTTTCTTGATTTGCTTTTTGCATGAATCTTTTCCTTCCTATCATTAGTTGTCCTTTCCTAATGACAAACTAAGTATCTAGGTTGGAATGGTGCAGTAGACGCATATAAAAAATAAAAAAGCATTTTTGACAAATGAATTTTCACCTATCAAAAATGCTTCAGATAATTAATGAATTTATTTAGCAATAAAAATATGTATAGATTTATTGTATCAATTTAACTATTAACATTTCAGTAAATTATATATTGTCAAAAGATTATAAAACCCTCAATTTTACTAAATGAATCTAATCAGCCTATTAATCTTATAAATTTTTATTGCTTTTTCTTTCAAGGATAAAACCTGTAGCCATACTGAATATTAAATACGGAATTATTGTAGCGATAGTTACTATAGTAGCAATTTTTGTTTGTGCTAATATAATTAAAACAATATTAGTAATAAATAGCAAAATAAGATAAATCAAACTAATTGTTTGAAACCAAAAACCGAAAATAGTAATTGAATTATTTTTTCCTTTTGCTTGGCCCTTATATAAAAACCAATACCATTTCTTCTCTAATTTTTTAATTTGCTTATTTGAAAATGTTTTTAATGTTAAACTTTGATAGTGAAATCCTTTACCACGCCATAATGACATAGGGATACCTAATAAAAGTGCTACTAATAATGTAATTATACATGAGGTAATATCACCAAATTCCATTAATTTTATCTCCTTAATTCCACAAAATAGTTGTAATCGCACTATATAATGATGAACCTAATGCAAGCCAGTTCATTGAACCTTGAAATGAACTCCAATATACATTTGCATAAGCACTAAATAATTTATTCATAGCTTTTGTAAATGCTCCTTGTGCAGAACTCGCACTTTTGTACCCACCATTTGCAAATTTACTTATTACTTTACCAAGAGAAGATTCAGCCTTTTTTACACTATCTACATTGTAATGAGACTTGTGCCTTGCTCCAGCTCCTCCTTTGTAACTAGCTACTGCTCCAATAATTGTTCCTAAAACAATTTTTCCTATATCAAGTTCAGAAAAAGATTTACCTTCAATCAATTGAGATCCAGCACTTGAAATAAATCCAGTAAATCCACCAATTGCTGTAGAAACAGCCCGGCTTAATCCAGAGGCTCCTACTAAACCTGAAATTGCTCCCATTCCTATATCAAGTGCAAATTGTCCCCAATTTAGTTCACCTGAAATAGCACTAGAAACTAATGAGATTCCCCCACTTATAGCTGCTCCAGTAAGAGCTCCTGCCAATAATCCTCCAGATAGTACTGTTGCAGCAACTGCTCCAACAACTAATACTCCTACAACTAAAGTAGCAAGAACCCAATCCCACCAAGCCATTCCTGATGGATCTACTCTCATCACCGGATTATCACCACAATACATATAAAGATTTAATCCATTAATTTGACCTCTAGTTTCATCTAAGATGGATAATGTATCAGGTGAAATGAATCTTCCTAACTCTGGATCATAATATCTACTATTTAAGTAATATAATTGTGTTTCATCATCAAAGAAATACCCCCTGTATCTAAATGGATTTAGGCTAGCAATTTCGTCTACATCTTGCGTTATGATGTGATTTCCATATCCATCATAAGCATATCCCCCTACAAAGTTTCCATTGTCATCAAAGATTCCAATAATATCTCCTTGGATATTTCTTTGATATATGTACTCTTTTGAACTGCTACCATCATTATAATTGAAGCCAACTAATTTGTTCAAGATATATCGGAATATCATGACTTTATTTTCTTGCTTCATCGCTAGGATTTGACTTCCATTTGTAATGAATGTTGTTTCTACTCCATTAACTATCTTCTTTCTTCTAATACCATTTGTATCATATTGATACTCAATCTCATCTCCATTTTGATTAAGAATATATGTTAAATGATTTTGATTGTTCCATTCAAACTCATCATCTTTATATGTCGTTGGTCTTCCCATTTTATCATACTCTAATGATTTGCCATTAAAGGAAATTAAGCGGTCTCTCTTTTCACAATCATAAACATATTCATCAACATTTGGAGAGTAGAGATTATCATTAAGAGAATAGTCATATGTTTTCTTTAAAAGAATATTTCCTGCTTTATCATATTTATAGACAATAGTTTTATTAAGCAATGAATTATCTTCTCTTATTAAACGATTTAAACTATCGTAATGATATCTTGTCTTATCTTCATCTTGTTCAACTGAGATAATATTACCATTTACATCATACTCATATGTTGATGTTTCAGTTAAATATGTGGTTTGACTACCATTTTGTACTTTTACTTTAGTAATATCTTCTGCGACTAAATTCAAAGTATTTTCATCTTGTTGTAGATAAGAATACTCATGACAAATATCAACTTTATTAGCATTTAAGTTTTGATGTTTTACTCTACCTAAGGCATCATAATCAAAACTCATTTCTGCGACTGGTAAGAAACTATCCTCAGAATCATCTCTAACAATTCCTTCTCTTAATTGAATAGATTTTAAGCGATTATCTTTATCATAACTATTTTTAGTGTTTAAACGATATTCATCTTCACTTAAGATAACATCGCTATCACTAATGAAACGATGATAAGTATCATAATGATCTTCTAAGATAAAAGAAGAAACGCCATTTACTTTCTTTTCTTTTTTAATAACTGTATCCCATTCATCAATTGTATTGATGACTTCTTCTTTATAAATTTCATTGGTGTCTCGGCTTGTCATTTGAGAAATGACAGATGCCACTTGATCCTTATCGTTATAAGACCACTTAGTCGCCCCAAAAGAATCATCACCAGAGTATTTTCTTAATAATTCTTTATCATCTGCATCAAAATAACTTTCTACAAATAATCCATCTAGGCTAGTAGATGTTACATGTTTTCTGCTTCTATCAACTTTGACATTTGTGAAAGGATCAGTAAATCCATATGTATAATGATCTTCAAAGGTATTCCATAAAACATCTTCCCCGTTTAGTGATACTTTTGTTTTTCTACCTTGTCCGTCATATTGATAATCAACTTTTACTCCATGATGAGACAATGAAGTTAATAAGCCATAGTTATAAGTAAAGGATGTAGAGTTATTTATTCCCTTCGCTGATGAAGAAACACTAAGCAAATCACCAGTATTTTGATCATATTGATAGCAAGTACTTTCTCCATTTACTCCTCTTACTCTACTTTGAATGTTTGTTCCTGGTAAATAAGTAACTTCTTCATTTGGATAATTACCATTTATATCTTTAATTTTTCCTTGTGAAGATACCATATTACCATGTTCATCATAATTAGCCTTTTCAACTTGCATTAAAGAAGCATCTTTTTTGTTATAGGCTCTCTTTTCAATACAATTTCCTTTATCATCATAGAAACATTCAATAACATTTTGCTTACTATCTTCTACATATGTTAATTGATCTTTTGCATCATACTGATAAGTCGTAGTAACTACTTCTCCATAAATATTACTTTCTTCTTTTATTAATGGAACATCTTTCTCATTAAACTCCAGATACTTAATTGTCGAATAACCATCTTGTTCTTGGATAAGACGTTCTTTATTATCATACTATTCTATCACGGAGGTTTTATTATGATTTATGGTTATGTTCGTGTTTCATCAATTACACAAAATATTGATAGGCAAATAGAAGAGATGAAAGAAAAGAATATTGATAATAAACATATATTTGTCGATTATCAGTCTGGAAAAAATTTTCAAAGACAAGAATATCAGATTATGAAGAAGAAATTAAAAAAAGATGATTTACTTTATATTAAATCAATTGATAGACTTGGAAGAGATTATCAAATGATTATAAATGAATGGGCAGATTTAACAAAAAATATAGGAATTAATATTGTCGTAATTGATATGCCTTTATTGGACACTCGGATTGATGAAAAAAGTCTTGTTGGAACTTTTATTGCTGACATTGTGTTACAAATTCTTTCTTTTGTAGCTCAAAATGAAAGAGAGAATATAAAACAGCGTCAAGCCGAAGGAATAAGAATCGCAAAAGCAAAAGGCATTCATTTTGGAAGAAAAGCTATTAAACTTCCAGATAATTTTGAACAAACTGTAAAATCATATATGACACATAAAATTTCTTTTATGGAAGCATTAACTATTTTAAAAATATCAAGAGCTACATTTTATAAATATTCAAAGAGCATTAGGAATAAGAAATAAAATTCTATACATGATAAATCTACATCATCCTTAGTGATTTTGACGCTCTATTTCCGGGTTCATGGGCCCTGAAGCAAGTGTCTATGTTTATACTCAAGGTCAAAAAGATTATGCGGTTAACTTTGCTCAATTAACTCAAAAAGATGGCTCATTCTTACTAGGTAGAGAAAAAATTGAACATTTTGAATATGATATGCTAAAAGGCAAAACAATCATTGGAGGTCGTAAAGGTGGTATGCCTTTAATGATTCTAGAACACATTTTAAGGAATAAAGGTATTGAATTTGGTGAAGATGATCCTTCTAAAGAAGTAAATATTCGTACCGATGTTTCTTTTGATGCAATGTCTGGAGTATTTGTCGCAGGTCAAAGCGATTTTGTCACAGCTTTTGAACCTGTAGCAACTCAAGTTGAAACTTTAAATAAAGGATATATTATTACGTCTCTTGGTCAAGATTCAGGAAATATCCCTTATACTTGTTTTTCTACTTTAAAATCATATATGGAAAAAAATGAAGATAAACTTGTTAAATTTACAAACGCGATTACAAAAGGTTTAAATTACGTTTTAACAAGCGAAATCAAAGACATTGTTCCATATTTAAAAACCGATTTTGCTTCAAGTAGTGATGAAGAACTTACTAAAGTTTTAACTAACTATTTAAATATCGAAGCTTGGCCTTCAACTCCTTCATTTAATAAGGAAAACTTCGATAAGTTAATTGAAATCGTAAAAGAAGCTGGAGAGTTAGATCAAGATGTATCTATCTCTTATGAAACTTTAGTTACAAACAAATACATTAAGTAGATGTTAAAATGTCAAGGTTAATTAACCCTGACATTTTTAATTTGTGTTTTATAACTTTTATGAAAAGCATATTAGAATATTTGTTTTTCTTGATAAACTATCCTTTAATGTCTGGTTTATACATATAATATAAGTAAATAAAAAGAGTTGTAACAGGAACCATTGTAATATGTTTAGATATGAATCATATAATCTTGATTCCCTTTAGTGTAATAAAAGTCATTATTGATAAATGCAAAATTCGAGATTTTATCGCTTAATACACTGCCATAAGTTTGTTTTTCTTCTCTATCATATAAAAATATGTATGAGCATTCTTCTTTAGAAACTGGCATAGGAACAAAAACAAATAAGCACCTGTTTTTATTTCCAAATGTATAATAACTATACGTATCTGAAGAAAAAGCAAAAAGCGATTTAAAAATGTTTTCATCATCAAATAAATCCATATAATATTTTTCTTCATACGAACTATACCGTATTGAATAACCATATAGTTTATCATCTTCTACAAAAACAGTTTTTGAAACGCCAGTTAAACTACTATAGTAGTTTTTTATAATATTCCCATTAATATCAATAAGATAAATATCTTCTTTGATGTATTCTACTTCTTCAATATAAATCGTTTCTTTATTTTCTCTTGATTCAATAAAAATTAATTTATTGTTTTCAAAAGCGTATTTATCTACAAAAAAACTTTCAATTTCATAAGATAAATAAACATATTTATATATCTTATCGCAAGCTAAGGCATAATATTTTGATTTTTCGTTATCATAGTTTTTTGACAAAATGCACGTCTCATTACCATTTTTATCTAAGGCAAATATTTTATATGTATTTTTATTTTCGAAATTATTTACTAGATAAATAAAACTATCTGCAAATTCAAATAAACTTTGTCCTTTTGAATTTGTATAAAGATTTCCATTTATTTCTTTTTCAAAGATCAATTGTTCATGTTCAAATAATCTCAGTTTTTCTTCGTATTCATAACTATAATCATCATTAAGTTTATATATACGATTATTAATTTTTTCTATAGAAAATGGCAAATCTTCTAAACTATTTGTATATTCTTTAATTCTGTTTTGATGACTACATGAAAATAAAAATGCCAAACAAACAAGTAAAGTTATTTTCTTAATAAAATTTTGCATATCCAGCCATCTCCAGGACATAATTAGTAAATCCTTTTACCATTGCTTTTCTAACAGCATGACTCGGCATTGAAAAACTATCACTATAATTATGGCACATAATATGAATTCTAGGATCGGCATCTAAAAAATTAGTACTATTTGATAAATCTGTTGGCTTTAAATTGCAATTGATTGAAGATGTGAATAAAAATCCATGAATACCAGTTGTTTTTAAATCTTCAGCAACAAATACACCTATAGAATTTTCAATAGGGAATTCTATATATTGACTTGCAACATTTTTAATAAAACTCCTATAGCGATACATTGAGTTTGTTTTTACTAGATTATAATATCCATACATAGATGTACTTAGTTTATTTTTTTTTGCCGAACCATCCAAGACTCTTAAATGACTTTTACCAATATTGTATCCATCTAAATCAGCAAAAAAATCTGACAAAGAAAATTGATAAGAATCATTCTTTAAAATTTCATTTTTAAAATCTGTTACTTCTAATTTTGTCTTTCCAGCATTGTAGCATGCCTGATGTAAATCACCTACAAAGGATACTAAGTTTTGCAAATCATGTGCTTCGTCATTACTTGGCTTTTCCTCTAATCCATCGACCACACAAAACATGTGAATCAGATCAATTTTTTCACCACTATTTGTAATTAACATTTTGTTATTCATATCTTTATATTTAGTAATAAATGTTCCATAAGAAGAATTTACATCAGTTTTATTAATAAAAGTTGCAAAATAATTCTTTATGTCTATTAATGAATCAGATGAATTACTATATTTCTTAGTTTCATTATCATTCACGTATTTTAAAAAATCTTGATTCAAAGATCCACAAATTGATTTGAATAAATATCCAGTAGCATTTTCAAAAGCAGATCCTGAATCTCTATATTGATTATTAAGACATCTTAAATACGGTAATATTAAACTAGAATTATTTGTATTGAGATTTTTTTCATTTATAAAGTTTGTTGCATAATTTTCTAATTGCTCCACCATAAAAATGACTGAATCTAAATCATTGCCAACACTTCTTACACTGACTATTTTATCAACTTTTTGTGAAGTATAATAATAATAGTAAGTATGTGTTGTTGCAAATATCCACCAACCCGATTTTTTAGTTTCTGTGTATATTGTAGCTCCAAGCTCCTCTACATAAGGTTTTATTTCTGCTGAAACATAAACTTTCTCGGAAGTAGCCGAAGAAGTTTCTGTAATTAAATAATTGGCAAAAGATGTATTAGTTGTTTCTTCAGCATTAGCAAATAAACATTTATTACTAAAAAAAGTGGCAACTACAAATGACATTAAAAAAAGTAAAACATATTTTTTGATTTTCATAACTTTTCTCCTTGACTAAAAAATATAATTATTATTGCAGCTACTAAATTATTATATTTTACAATTTAATAATAATATATTATTTTGAAAAAGAAAAGTATTATTTAAATAATTTAAAAAATATTTTATTTTTATTTTAAAATAATTTAATTTTACTAAAATTTATAATGTGGTTATTTCTTGATTTATAAATCCATTAATTATTCCAATTTATTGGTTAATTTCTTTTTATTATCATTTGTTAATGAATAATTTTTTATTGAAAATTTAGACTCAAGAACTATTGTAATTGTTGAACTAGCTATATAATCTTAAATGTTTGAATTTGTTGAATTTCTAACAATTCAAAAAAGTATTTTGCTTATATATTTTAATAAAAATTGATTACAATAATCATTAGGCATTCTTATTTACCTAGATTAATTATCTTTTAATGCAGTAATTCTACTCATTTTATATATTTTAACAAGCAGACAAATCAATATGATAAGAGTCGTTAATGCTGCAATGTTAAATATTATAATAAGAAAAAAAGGATGAAATATTAATGGCAACATTATTAAGTTGAAATAGTTGGAGAACAAATTATTTACAATAAGAATTGTTAAATTATTAAGAAAAACACTTAATAAAAACGCTAATACAATTGGTAATAATGATTCAGCCATAAATATTTTAAATATGCTTGATTTGCTTACTTTAAAACAAAGCATGATAGCTATTTCTTTTTTAAATTTTGCAAAACTAGTCATAACATTATTCAAAATAGTTAAAAAAGAAATGATTATAAATAAAATGCAAATGATAAGTAAAATATTTTTTACAAACATTAAAATATTATATGTCGAATTAATTTTATTAGTTATTTCATCAATCGGTATTAAATTATTTTTATATGCATTTTTAAAAATTGTTTTATCATAATTTTTGAAAGAGATTGTTTTATAGCATATATCTAAATTGCTTGCACCATAATTATTAAGCATCTCTACACATTCATTTGATTCAAAATATATCATTTGTTCGCTTATACCAGTTACAATAAAATCTTTTCCTTCAAAAATGATTTTATCATTTATGAAGTCCTTTCCTTTACTAAATAAAAAGGTTGCTTTCATATTCAAAATTTCTTCGTAAGTTATAGTATTGAAGTAATAATCACATAATGATACAGGAATAACAATCTCATTTTTATTATTAGGCAATCGACCAACAATAATATTCGGATTCAAATTTGAAATATTATAATAGTAAGGATTATAAACTATACAAGCTGTTACCCCACCATTATTTGAATTTTTTAAACAAATTTCATAATTTTGAAATAAATTACCTTTAAGTTTGTCATATGTATTATTATTGACAATTATTTTCTTGGTATCTGAATACTCTGTTTTGATAATATTAATTTTCAAGTTATTAATATATAAAAAACTATCTATCATTAATTCATCATAAGGAATATATAATATCGCCTCATCATCATTTAGATTGTCTATATTGGAAACTACAATATTATTGCAATAAAATAACTTTCCATTATCTTTTTTTAATGAAAAACCTGATGAATCATAATTAACATAATCTGGATTCATTTTATAAATCAAATCATTTGATACACTTTGAAAGTTTACACTATTACTAAATTCTACCACTTCAACATTATTATCATGATATGTTTTAAATGCAAAACTTGCTAAATCAATCGAAGTAATAGAAAACACTACAGCCAAAAACCAAAACGAAAAAAGCATAAATACAATAGTCATGCAAGTTTTCATCTTACTAATTTTGATAATAGATTTTAAAAACCTAACTATCTCTTTAAAATTAAGTTTTTTATATTCATGATGCTCTACTGTTGAAATAGAATTAGTTATATCAATCTTTTTATCAAAAATAGAAATGGTATGGTCATCACTTATATAAACAATTTTATTAAATTTTAAGAAAGATTCTAAATCTTGATGACTAGCAATTATTATGAGTCTAGAAGAAGCAAATTTAGATAATGAATCGCATATTATCTTTATACTCTCAATATCTAAATTAGCAAATGGTTCATCAAGAACAATTATGCTTTCATCTTGTAAAAGTGCTCAAGCAATTCCGACTCTTGCTCTTTGTCCACCAGATAAATTTGAAACTAATTCATTTACATGGTCATCAATTCTTAACATTTTTATAATATCTAAAATGTCTTCATCACATTTATTACAAGTGATTCTTAAATTGTCAAAAATTGACATGTTTTCAAATAATTTATTCTCTTGAAAGGAAAATGTCGATAAATCTAACAATGAATTCATTTCGATATCATTATGAAATATTTTTCCTGTAGTAAAATTGTCTAACCCACTTATGCAATTAAGCAAAGAAGATTTTCCACTTCCTGAATTGCCTTTTAAAAGAATCAAACCTTGATCTTCAAAAGAAAAATTAACATTTAAAAATGCTTTATTTCCATTAGAATATATTTTACTGCAATCAATAAATTTATACATGTTTTAACCTATCTATCTATTGTGTAAGTTTGAGAAATTGTTCCTTTTTCAGTTGCTTGATTAAAAATTCCTTCTCTATATATTAAAATTTTGTTAGTAAGACGTTGTTTTATCAAATTTTTTATAGAATTGCAAAACTAATTTTCATCAACATATTTAGCAGGCAAATAAATAAAGTTATTATTATTTTTATATATTATGTAAGTGTCATTTTCTTTTTTTATTTTTTTTATCTTAAATTCATAATGCTCAGAATTATATTTATCAGGTGATTCTAAAGTCAATTTAAGATAATCATTTTCGATATTAACATAATGTGTATAAGTAAAATTGCGAGCAGTAATTAACCTATTACGAAATAATATTTGATAACAATATAAACAACATGCATTAATAATGAATAATATTATTGTTATAATAAATGCGATTATTACAACAGTACTATTTTTATAAGCATTTAAACTGGCAATAATCCAAGTAGTTGAAAAACCTATTGTTAGAGGAACTGTAATAAAATAAATTATTCTAATATGTCTAAGTAATCTTCTTCTAAAATCTTTATTGGTAAATGAATACTGTACATTAATATTTTTCATTTCAAATAATCCTTTATATCATCAACGTAATTAAGCATAAATTATTATTGATTTTTTTTCAAGTATTATTTATTTTTATTAAATCAAATTTAGCTTTATTTAAGAATTAATATTCTTTTTCAGCAATTTTAATAACTAAAACTTTAAATAATAAATAAATTAAAAAGATTATGTAAGAAATAAAATAAAAACAATTAAATTTATTAAAAGCAATTGGCTTTGTAATAGAATCATAGTAGTTATTTAAAGGTTGCTGTGAATAATAATAAAATCCTTCTGGTTTAATAAAATTTTTAATCATATTTATATAATTAGCTAAATTAATAAACGAAAAATAACTAACTAAAGAAATTACAAGAAGTGGCATTATATACAATAAAGTATCCATAAAAACATCAAGGTAAAAATGTTTTTTACTAATTCCATTTCTTACATAACAAGAATATGTATCTTTTATCCATTTCTTCTTTGCTTTTAAAGTAACATATAAAAAAATCAAATATATAATCAAAATAAAAATTGCTAAAGTGAGGAATATATAAAAATTATTGACCTCATTATATGTTCTTAATGGTGTTAAAATTGTAAAAGAAGCATATTTAGAAATTAGATTGTATTGGCTTTTATTTATAATCAATCCAAAATCATCTAATCCCATTATATTTGATCTATTATCAAAAATAATATGTAATAAATAATCTTTATACTGATTTAAATTCATAATTATTTGATCTTTGTTTTCACATGAATCAGTAATTTTTATAATCTCTTTTAAGTTTTTTTGATCAACCAAATTATTATAATAATAAACGTTCATCTGATTAATATTATTATTTATAGCACAATAATAATCTTCAGTTTCATTAGGTATAACATGTATATTATTATTACTTTTTAATGTAAATGATTCTAAATCTATGCCCTTAAAAGAAGAAAAATTTGTTTCTATATTTTCAATTTCAATTTTGTTATTTCCTTTTAATAAAACCTCATCAATAAATCCTCTTTCCGTTAAAAATACATATTTATATGTTTCTTTTTTTATGTCGTTAAGAAAATAATCTTGATAATTATATTTTTTAAGATAATCTAAATTTTCATGTTTTAAAGTAAATATTTTTTCATCTAATTTGATGTATGAGGCATCAATTTCTTTCAAACTAATAATTTCTCTTTTATTTACTTGAGCATTTTCCACGAATAAATAATTTTCACTTATATTGTAATTTGTATAACCACCACGTATTTCGTTTTTTAAAACAATATAATAATCTACTTCTTGTTTAAAAAACGATTTATCTATTTGTTTTACTTGAGATAATTTAGTGATATAGCTATCAAATGGAGTGACTTTTAAACACTCACTAATTTCATTTTTTAAATTATTTCGAGGGAAAAAAGAACAAGCATAATTAAAACTTAAAATAAATACAAGAACCAATATAAATGAAACTAAATAATTCTTTTTACTTCTTGTATATAAAAAATGTTGAGGCCTATTAACTTTTATAACTTTGTTATTTTTATTATTTGACATTTTACCATTTAAAGTAATCTTTGAAGAATTTAAATCTAAATTCATGCTTTCTTTTACATCTATATCTTTTTCATGATTTATTAAAATAACTAAATTATCTTTAGCTAATTCTTGAATAATTTTTTTAGTTATTTCTTTTGAACTTAAATCTAGTGAAGCAAATGGTTCATCAAATATATAAACATTAGCTTTTTTTAAAATACAAAAAATTATTTCTGCTTTTTTTCTTTCACCACCACTTAAATACCTTATCTTTGTATTTAAATATTTTCTAAAATTGAATTCATCTAAATAGGTATTAAGAAGTTTTTCATTATAGTCTATATTAAACATCTTAAGATTTTCAAATAATGATCTTTCAAAAAATAATGTTTTCTTTTGCAAAACACAAGAAAATGTAGGACTAGCGTTAAAGATAATTTGTCCTTCATCAGCCTTTTTTACATTCAAAATTATATCCACAAAAGTTGATTTACCACATCCTGAAGGCCCTGATATTTTTAAAATTCCTGTTTCAATAGCAAAGTTTATATTTTCAAATAAAACGCGATTATTAAATTTTTTAGATAAATTTTTAACTATCATTTTTCTTTTTCCTCGCTTATTTTCTTATCTAAATTTTTTGGTGATAAAGCAAAAAAAGTTATTAAAAATAAAAGCATTAAAATAAGTAAATAAACACTTAAAAGGTATAAAATAGACTTTAAATCAAGTATAAAAATATTAGATATTTTTAAGATTAAGTTTTGTCTTAAAATAACTTCTAATAAAATTATACCTAAACTAGTTATCAAAAAACTTATCATAAAACATAGAATAAAACATATTCCATTAACTAACAAATGATTTAGTATTTGCTCTTTCCTCGTTTCTTTTATAATCCTTAGCAATAGTACTTTTCTTTTATTAGTAAGATAATATAAATAAGAATATATCAAAGCAAAAATAATTCCACTTATAAGAAAAATCGGATTTAAAATGGAAAGAATTTCCACAACTTGTTCTTCGACAAAATATTCGCCTTTATGGTTAAGAAGTATTGGGGAAAACATAACACCCGAACTAGGCAAAATTAATTCAAAATATTCAATATCTTCAAGATTAATAACGCTTTTATTATATATAGTATTACTAACAAGATATTTTTGATTTGTTTCATCTAAATTCTTAGTAAAAACTGTTAAATTTTTAAAGCAAAGTGAACAATAAAATTCATTTATTATTGGATAATCTTTTCTTAAATCTTCTGCGACTGATTTAATTTCTTCATTTATACTTTCTTTGTAAATTCCAACTATTTTAAAATTTAAATTCATATATGTAAATTTCAAATCATTAAAAATGTATTCATTTGTTTTATTTTCATCAGCAAATTTATCTTTATAAAAATCAAATATTTTTTGATAAGAAACTGTAGATATCATTATCTCGCTACTATTTGTTGGATAATTTCCAAAACCATCAATTTTATATAAAGGTATATCATATAAATTATAATTATCATCAATTGAACACAATCCATTGGCAAATGTTGTCTGATCAATAGTTAGATTATAATTATAAAAATTAAAAACTGTATTTTTTTCAAATTTATTTAAAACATCTTCATTATTAACAACATATGAAGGAGCATATTTTTTTAATAACTCAAAATTTGTTTGCTTTAAATGTGTTGGCGAATCTAAACATGTTATTTTTATTGTTGATAAACTTGTATAAATCGCACCAGAAAAAATAACTAAGCAAGATAAAATTAGCATAAAAACAAAACTTATTTTAAAAAGTAACTTATTCATTTTTAAAACGTCTTTAAGTTTATTATACTTAAAATATTTCTTTGTTTTAAAACTAATTTCATTTTTATTATCGTTACCATTTTTTGTAATTTGATGATTAATAATGTTAATCAAACAACAATTTTTTATAAATTCATCACTTAATTTATTATGCGAAGAAAATATAATTATGTGATTATTTTTAAGTTCTAATAAAATAGAAAATAGCAGTTCACTATTAGCATTATCCAAAGAGACATTAAACTCATCTAAAATAATTATTGGTTTATCTTCGTATAACATTCTTGCAAAGCAAAGTAATTCTTTTTCACCATTTGATAATACTTCAGCTTTATCATTTTCTCTATTTTTAAAATGAAACTTCTCTAAAAGTTCTAAAGCTCTATTTTTATTTTTATTTGCATAAGGCAATAAAATATTATCCATCAAGCTTAAATCATCAAAAATTAAAGAATCTTGCAAAATATAAGCAATAAATTCGTTTTGTAAGCAATCAAAATTGTTAATTATTTCATCATTTATTTTAATATATCCATCAAACTTTAATTTGCCATTAATTATGTTAAATAAAGTTGTTTTTCCTTCGCCATTTTTTCCGTTTACAAGATAAATATTAGAAGGATAAAAAATTATTCTTTGATCTTTAAAAACACAATTATTATTGTATGAAAAATTTTTTATTTTAATTTCTAAAGTTTTTAAATTCATAATTTTATAAACCAACTTAAAATGTCTTCAAAACTTGTATCTTTTCTTTAGACATAATTATATTATAATATATTTTAATATTATTCAATATCAATTTAATTTTATTAAAATAATATATTTGTATTGATGCATTATCTATAGCATTTGTCATAGAGTTAAAGTGACTTCAAACTTTATTTTATTGTCTTTAATCTTTAATTTTTTTCCATATACATTTTTTACTATTTTTCTATAGGTGTATACAAAAAAACTTTTGAGAGATTTTACTTCATCAAAAGTTTTTTTATTTAAATTTTATTATTAAATGGAAAATTTTTTGTATCCTTTATTAATTTGAATTTCAAAATTATTTAATTTTTTAATTATTTCATCAATATAGTTTGTAATTATATTATTACATGTTTCATCAATTTTTTGTGCTGCTTTGGTAATAGTTTCACTATTTGATTTTATTGTTGCAACTCTATTTTTTAATGTTTCTAAAGGCTTATCCAAATATTTTAGTTTTAATTCATCAAATAATTGATTTAGTTCGAGATTATTTTGTAATTCAATTTGTTCTTTTTGTTTTGCGATAATAAGGTTTGAGAATTTATCAGTCAAAGATATAAGCATATTTAAGAATGTCATCATATATGCTGGTCTAACAACATACATATCTTCATATTCATGCACTTTATAAATAGGTATGTCATTTGCTTTATCACTTTCCAAATTAGAAACTAATAAAGCATATTTACATTGTTTCTTTGATCTATTTTTATCAAGTGCACTATAATAATCTTCATTTTTCTTTTTGTTTTTAGAAGTAGGATTTTCATCTTTCATTTCTAAACATACAGAAGCTAGTAATTCTTTTTCTAAATGTTTATCACTTGAGAATATTTTAAAAATATAATCAGCTTTGCTACCTTTTGTTTCATCTTCTTCTTTAATAACTTTGTTATCTTTTTCCCAAGTACAATTAAATAAACCATTTTGCATGTATGATTTTATTTCATTATCACACCATGCCTCTAAATCTTCACCTGTTTGTTTAACATTTAGCATCGTCTTTTGACGTTGCAATTCATTGACTTGATCTTCTTTTAATTTTAATTCTTTAGTTTTTTCCGCTAAGGCTTGATCATGTAAATCTTTAGTTTTTTTAATTGTTTTTTCAAATTCAAGTTCTTTATTTTTTAAATCAAGTTCATGTTTACTTTCTAATTTTGCAATTGAAGATTGTAAATCTTTAATTTCACTTTCATATTTTTGCTGTAATTTCAAAGTTTCATTTTCAATTTGTACTTTTTTATTATCCTCTAAAGATTTAATACGATTATGTAATTCATCTATTTCTTTTTGGTGTTCTAATTTTAAAGTAGCTATTTTTAAATTTAACTCTGACTCTTTATCCTTTGTGGTTTCATTAATTTTAGCTTCTAGATCTTCTATTTTTCTTGCATATTCAGCTACAATTTGATTTTCTTTTTGCTTTTGAAGATTTTCCAACATCTTTTTATTTTCATCAAGTCGTTTTTGATATTCTAATTCTTTACCATTTTTTATTGCTTCTTCAATCGCTGTAAAATCAACAGAATTTATTGCTGATAAATCAATTAAATCATCTTTATTAGCATCTTCTTGTAAAATTAATGTGTTTTTATCTCTTACAATAACTTTAATATATTTCATTTTATTTTTTCTCCATCTCTTTATCCTTATTAAAAATTAAAAACTTAAAAATTGCAATAAACCACAAATTATTAAATTGCTAAAAAAATAATATTTATAACTAACACACCTATCTTTGATAGTGTGTTAAAAATTCATAATTCAAATAAATCTTATATTAAATTTTCCTTAATAATATCAAAATTAAAAAACTCAAAAATTATTCTTACATTAAATGAATAATATTCGCGTTAAATAATTTAGCAAATATTTCTGCAACTAGTCTTCTATGACACATATTAGGTTTATCTTCACTGCATAAAAAACAAATGTTTTGTTTTTCTATTATTGAAGAATATTCCTTTTTTATATATTCTATGATATTTCTTTGTTTCATCGTTTCTTCAAATTGAATAACATACTCTTCCCATGTAATTTTTTTCTTTTTATAATCATCTAATGTATTTTCTTCAGGTGAAAAAAGTTTATCAGATTTATAATTACAATTGGAACATTTTTTTAAAAAGTATTCAATATCTGGGTATTTTGAAAAGCCTGCTAGTTGGGAGGTATTATTTAATCGAACGTCAACAAGAAGATCAATTTTATTTTGAGAAATTAATTCAAAAAATTTTTTTGCATCTTTTTTGGTAAATCCAATAGTATAAATATTAATCATTTTCTTCATTTCCTTTCTTAAAGCCAATTTGATAATTTCGTAGTTTTATTCCTTTTTCTCTTGTATAATTTGAAAAAAATTCTACCCAATATTCAATATTGCTTGATAAGGGTTTATTTTCCGTAAATAAATTACCGCTATAATTGAGTTCATCTTCATAAGTTTTTCTAAATTTCTTTTTTGATTCTTCAAAATTATTTTTTAGTTCTTTATCTAAATTTGCATGATTAATTTTTGTATTTTCATCAATTATATGAATTATTTCATATCCTTTTTGATAAAAATATTCTGCAACCATAATTGCTCGATGACAATCAAAAGGATTTTTTTCCGAACACATAAAACAAATATTATTATTTAAACTACCTTGAACAATTCTTTTAAAGCCATCATTAAATACATCCAATAAATGTACTTTCTCAAAATCAACAACTTCTATATAATCATTATTATATAAAATTATTTTTTTATATACTTCATTTTCTATTCTTCTAGCACCAAAACATTCTTTCATAGAACCATATTTTATATTATATTTTTTCAATTCTTTTTTTAAATTTGAAAAATCATACATTGGAAATGTTTTTGATTTAGGAGTGGAACGCACATCAACTAAACAATTGATATTATTTTTTATTAATAAATTAATAAAATCTTCAAAATTTTTTCCTGCATATCCTATCGTGTATAATTTATTCATGTGATTATCCTCTAACATAATAAGGCGAATATCCTAAAAATGAACACAAATATTTATAATAATTTCCCTCATATTCATGTCCAAAACTAAAACAAACTATAGCCACTGCATAATGTTTACCTGCATACAATTTAATATCTAAATTTTTTGATTCTGATATAGTAACACTTATATTTTCATATTGAATATAATTATATTTAAATCTACATCGACATTTATCTTTACCATTTTGTTTCACAATATAAAATTCAAGTCCATAAACTTTTGCTAGCATAAAAGACTTATTTGCCAAAATTGCATCGCCAAGTTTCATTGTTGGATATTTATTTACAAATATTTCTTGTGATGAGCTTAAGTTTTCTTCACCATATAAAGATATTAACTCTTTTTTAGTAACTCTTCCTTTTTTTGTTATTTTATAATTTTCATCATAATAAATATTTTCCTTTTGACATTCATCATCAACATAATCAAATGATTTAACACCAATTTCTATAACATCTAAATTTTGAACCATTGTACCATCTTGATATGTACATTCATATTTTTTTAATTCACCATCAACTCTATCTTCTTTTGGCGAAATTATTCTACAAAAACGTGCACGGTCAGTTTCGTAAATAACAAGACATATTCCATTATTTTTTCTTGAACGTGCGACAACAATACCCGAAATAATATTTGCCATTTTTTAACCCCTTTTTTACAATAAAGATTGTAAATATATTTTTTTACACATCAACTTATAAATATTTTAGCATTATTATTAAATAAAATAAATATTATAAACCTTTCTTAAATTATGTTAATTATTAATCAAAACGCAACAAAAATGATATAAAATACTTGTATTTTTTAAATTATTTTAATTTTACAAATTCACTTTATAATATGGTTTCTTCTTGATTTAAAAATCCATCTTTATCCCAATTAATGATACATTTCTTTTTATTATCATTATTTAATGAAAAATTTTTTTGAAACAATAACCAATCATTTTTTCTTGCATCTAAGGAATTAATTTTTATCCAAAAAGATGAAGCATTTAATTCATTAATACTTTTAAAGTTAATATATTCGGAAATTAATATTGATTTTCCAAACTTTATAGAACTAATGTTAGATTCGATTTGAATTTCTCTTTCATTTATTTTATTTTCTATAATTGTTTGAAAATCAATACTATTTTCATAATAATTTGTTGTTAGTTTTAAATTTGAATTTAACCCGATAGTAAATGAATAATTTTTAATGGCATAATTAGACTTTGGAGAAATTTCAATAGCCGAAATAGCATTATAATTACCTATATTTTCAGTTAATGAATTTCTATTTATACCAATAATATAAGTGTAACTTAACATTTGCTCCGATTCATTTAAATACACAAAATGATTTATGCTTTTATCATAAATATTATAAGAATCAGAATCATTAATAGTCATAATTTGATTTTTATTTGATTGTTTTTCAATTTCTTTAATAATATTATCAACATAAAACATATAATTATCTGAAGTAAGAATGAATTGTTCTTTTTGATTTAAATATTCTATAGAAAAATAATTTACCTCAAAAGAATAACCATTAAAAAAAACGTAAGAATTATAATTATTTAATAAAGCATCAACATTATATAATTCTTTGATGATTTTAGAATTTATTGACACATCATTAATAATAATTCCCCCATTAATTAAATATGTCAATAAATAATCTTTATTATAATTTTCATAATCTTTTAAAGAAAAAAACATAGTTTTGATGCTAGAAAACATGTTCTTTTGAGCTTTATTATTATTAAGAGATAAATTATTTTGTTTTTGATTAGTTTTAAAATTATAATTTATAAATCCATTTAATAATAATGAAATCAAAGTAGCTGTTATTATTTTTTTCTTCATAATTTTTCTCCATATTTACTTATAATTTTTTGATTTTTAATTATTTAAAAAACAACATATACTTCAAATAAAGGTAAATAAGCATTATAATCAGAATCATGAAAATTAAAGGTATAAAATGGACCTTGAATTTGTTGAGTTATTTTTTTTAATTCATTCTCTTCATAAATAAAATCATCAGAAAATCTATCTGAATCAAGAATTTCTTCTTTAAAATAATCTTTAGAAAAATAAATATATAATCCTATATTATCAATTTTTTGAACTCCTAAATAACAAACATAAAAATATTCATCTAATGAAATTGCTAAATCGAATTCAGTTGATGGATATTCAAATATTAAAAAACTATATTCATTATCAAACCTATTTATTTGATACATTTTTGTTTTACTTTCATTAACAAAGGTTAAATCTAAGTATAAAATGTCTCTATTTTCATTTAATAGGATATAACCAGTATCTCTAGAACAAAAATATAACCCTTCATTATCTTTATTAAAAGCATTAATATCTTCAATTAATTCTTGATAATTATTTAGATTATAAGTTTTATTAGCATTAAAATTAGTTGTTTTAATATTAGGCTTATTAATTATAACTACAACTGTTGATACTATAAAAAGAACTATTGCAACCACTAAAGATAGATAGTAAGTTATAGACCAAAAATAGTTTATTCTTTTTTTCATATTATAAATCCTTAATTTTCATGATATCAATTTCTTTATTTTTCTTCTTTTTCGTAATACTATTTTTAATTTCAAAAACTACGAGTAAAACAAAATAAATTATAAATTGTACTAAAGCTAAATCATAAACTAATTCATCTTTAGAAACTAAGAATGCAATGCATGAAGCAATAACTAATAGTATGCCAAATTTTCTAAACTTTGTAAAAGCAATAAGAACTTGTACAATTAAAACAATAATATTAATTACATTACTTGGATCTGCTTCCATTTTCTGTTTCCTTCTTTCTTTAAAAAATACCATAAAATATTTTTTTTAGACACAATTATATTACAAAATTTTTTAATATTATTCAACATTAATACAATTTATTAAAATTTTTTAAAATTCTACTTTTATTTTAATTTTCTTGTAATAAAATAAACTTTAATAATATAAATTAAATAGAAAATAGAAAATAATAATATACAATAAATTATTGGCTCAAAAGAAAAAAACTTTATTGGTTTAGTTAATAAATCATAATAATCATTTTCATTCTGCATTGAATAATATCCATATTTAATTCCATTTATAATAGGAGCTTTATGTGTCGAAATCATTAAATAATAATTGCTTATATTTAAAAATAGATAATTATAAAATATTATAAGTAATGCTGTAAATATATAAAAAGGAATAAGTCTAATTAATAAAAATTCTAAAAAGAAACGTTTTTTATTTATACCATTATGATTATAAATTGCTAAAATATAACGATAATATCTTTTTTTACCATTAATTGAAAATATTTTATAAATCAATAAAATTAGAAACACAATTAAAGATAGTGAGAACATAAAAATGCTTTTATCATAAAAAGAAATTGTTGTCGAAGTAATGATATTATTGGGAATAAAATTTCCATAATTTAAAGAATCAATATATCCATAATAATTAGTGGAATAATAATAAAACTTGTTGTATTTTGAAGCATGTATTAAAAAGTCTTTAAATGAATTTAAACTCATAATAATTTCATTATCATTAAGTGTATTATCATAATTGATATTTATGATTTCTTCATAAATGTTATTTGTCGAATCTTTAACCATCAACTTATCAATCATCTTTGATGTAGCAACATAGTATTCATCTTTTGTATTATCGATTATAATATTGTTATTTCCAGGACATATTAATCCATTTAAAGTATTAATGCCTGGAAATTCAATAAAATCAAAATTATCTTCTTCAAACTTTAAACTATTTAACCCATTCATTAATATTTGATCAATAAAAGAATAAGGTGTTAATAAAACATAATCATATGTATTGTGTTCAAAAGCATCAGCTAATTCCAAAGAATAATCATACTTGTTGTTTATAAAATCTTGATTTACATTTTCTAAATTATATATATTAGAGTTCAAAATTAAATTTTTGCTATCAAGTTTATTATTTATATTTGTTTGGTAAACATATATAGTGTCATTTGTATTATTTAAAATTTCCACGAACAAAAATTTTGAAGCATACTGATGTTGTTTTTCTTTCTTTTGATAAATTGTGTTATCTTCTTTACTAGTAATACATAATGAAAAATAACCATTTTTGCCTGTAAATAATTTTTCATTAATCATATTATTATCATTAACTCTTAAAGAATGAATTTTAAAAGGATCTTCTTTTAAAGAAATAAGAGTTCTATCAACTAAAGATTTACTATCATAAAAGCAACATCCACTTATAAATAATATTAAGCATACTAACATTAAAATACTTGTTATTAAAATATCTAATTTAAAATTACGAATATAATTTTTTAAAGTAAATAAAAAAGATTTTATTTTTTTCTTTTTAATTGGTTCAAGAAGAAATTTATTTTCACTTTCATTTATAATTTCAATATTATTATTAGTAAAAATAATTTGAGCAGTATAATTTAATTCTATAAAATTAGACTCATGATTTATAAGAATAACAAGATGAGATTCTTTTAAAGATTTAACTATGTTTATAAATTCTTTTTTAGCATTTGAATCTAAAGAAACTAATGGCTCATCAAAAATGTAAATATTAGCTTTTTTTAAAATCGAATATATTAATTCACATTTTTTTCGTTCACCTCCACTTAATTTATAAAGTGGAATATCAACTTTATTTTTTATATTAAATATTAAAGCAAATTTTTCCAATTCATCTAAAGAATAATCAACGTTTAACATTTTAAGATTTTTAATTAATGATTCTTCTAAAAACAATAATGATTCAGTCCCAAAATAGGAGAAACTTTCTTCATTTTCAAAGATTACAGAACCTGTTGTCGGCTTTTCTATGCCCATGATAATATTAATTAATGTTGTTTTACCACATCCTGATTCACCTTTAATATATAAAAGTCCTTTATTAATTTTTAAATTTATATTTTCAAATAAAACTTTATCATTAAATCTTTTGCTTAAATTCTTTAAAATCATTTTCTTTTTATCTCCAAAACGTTTTTACTAATATCTTTTGGAATCATTACCTTAAAAAAAGTTAGAAAAATATTTATATAACTTAAGCAAAGAAAAACAAAAGAATATATTAGAATATTTTTATCAAATAAAATATATTTTGCACTAGAAGCAATAATTGAAGAACTTAAAGTAAAATCAAGTATTTCACAATATATAATTCCAAATAACATTCCAAGAATTAAGGAAATAGAAATTAATAATAATGCAGAGATAATATGTGCTTTTAATAATCTTTTTCTCGAATAAGAAGCATAACGAAGTAAAAGAATTTCATTTTTGAACATTTGATAATATGCCAAAGGGAATATGATACTTATTATTGCTAAACCTATTAAAAAACTTGTTGATATAAATTTATACATAGCAACATACACATATTTTGAAAGAGGATTCTTACCATTTTTATCAATGTTAATCATATCAAAATAAATATCTGTGCTAATATCTAAATGAATATATTGCATATTTTGTATGGCAATAGCTTTATTATTTGAAGTAGCTTTAACACCTATATAATTACTATTTAATAAATTATTATATCCAAATACAGTTTCAATCATAAATGCATATGAAGCTCTTTGCATAGTTGAATAATTTGCTTTGTCTTGATTAGATATTCTTATATTAAAATCATTTGTAATCAAATTTGCTTGATATATGCCAGAAATAATATATGATGTATCCATAAATTGATTATTTAAAATCAAAGACATAATAGTATTAAAATCTTCAATTTTATATTCATTTTTAATAGCTTTATATAAATAATCAAAACAATATGAAGATATCAATATTTCATCTTCATGTGTCGGATATCTTCCTAATTGATTACCTTCATATTCATATAAATTAATATTATAATCTGAAAAATTATTATTATCTAAAACACAATAACCACTTATTAAACTTCCTGGTTTTGTGTGATCTATATCAAGAGAATATACCATTTCGTTAAACTTAAATGTTGAATTATCATCAAATTTAAAATTATCATTATCTTTCATAATAATTAATGGTGCTGAATCAATATAATTTGTCAAAGTGATTACTTTTTTATTTGCTAAATCCGAATATGAATCTTTAAATGATAAAGCAAAATTTGCATAAATTAAAAATAATGATGTAAACAAAATTATTACAAAACTAAAAATTGCTTTTGATAATTTGTGTCTTTTAAATGCATCTTTAAAATCATTAAAAAGATTTACTTTCTTTACATTAACATTTATATCATTTTTATATGAATAAACTTGATCAAGTATTATTTTTTTATCTTTGATAATTAATCTATTATGCTCAATTTTATCTAATTCAAAACCTTTGTGAGTTACTAAAATTATAATATGTGATTTTTTTAATTCATTAAGAGCATTTATAATAATATTTACATTTTCAGCATCTAAAGAATTTGTTATTTCATCTAATAATAAAATCGGTTTTAAATCATAAAGTATTCTTGCTAAAACCAATCGTTGTTTTTCACCCTGAGATAATAAAGAAACATTTTGTTTTTCTAAATTTGATAATTTTAATAAATCTAATATTCTTTTTGCCTTTTGAACATCCTTTTTTTCATATGGCATTAAAATATTATCTAAAACATTATAATCATCAAATATTAAAACTTCTTGATCAACATAAGAAATATAATTTTCTCGATAACTTTCAAAATCATTTATTTTATCTTCATTAATAAATATTTTTCCATCAAAATCAATAAAATATCCTGCAATAATTTTTAATAAAGTTGTTTTACCGATTCCATTATTACCACTTAATAAATATATGCCTGGAGAATAAATTAATAAATTTGTCTCGGAAAATAAATTATTATCTTCAAATTTAAATGATTTAATTTCTAATGAAAACTGTTTTAATTTAATATTTTTCATTTCTTTTAATTTAGCTAATTATTTTTTTTCAAAATTTTTTGATTTTTAATTATTTAAAAAACAACATATACTTTAAATATAGGTAAGTAAGCATTATAATCAGAATCTTGAAAATTAAAGGTATAAAATGGACCTTGAATTTCTTGAGTTATTTTTTTTAATTCATTCTCTTCATAAATAAAATCATCAGAAAATCTATCTGGATCAAGAATTTCTTCTTTAAAATAATCTTTAGAAAAATAAATATATAATCCTATATTATCAATTTTTTGAACTCCTAAATAACAAACATAAAAATATTCATCTAATGAAATTGCTAAATCGAATTCAGTTGATGGATATTCAAATATTAAAAAACTATATTCATTATCAAACCTATTTATTTGATACATTTTTGTTTTACTTTCATTAACAAAGGTTAAATCTAAGTATAAAATGTCTCTATTTTCATTTAATAGGATATAACCAGTATCTCTAGAACAAAAATATAACCCTTCATTATCTTTATTAAAAGCATTAATATCTTCAATTAATTCTTGATAATTATTTAGATTATAAGTTTTATTAGCATTAAAATTAGTTGTTTTAATATTAGGCTTATTAATTATAACTACAACTGTTGATACTATAAAAAGAACTATTGCAACCACTAAAGATAGATAGTAAGTTATAGACCAAAAATAGTTTATTCTTTTTTTCATATTATAAATCCTTAATTTTCATGATATCAATTTCTTTATTTTTCTTCTTTTTCGTAATACTATTTTTAATTTCAAAAACTACGAGTAAAACAAAATAAATTATAAATTGTACTAAAGCTAAATCATAAACTAATTCATCTTTAGAAACTAAGAATGCAATGCATGAAGCAATAACTAATAGTATGCCAAATTTTCTAAACTTTGTAAAAGCAATAAGAACTTGTACAATTAAAACAATAATATTAATTACATTACTTGGATCTGCTTCCATTTTCTGTTTCCTTCTTTCTTTAAAAAATACCATAAAATATTTTTTTTAGACACAATTATATTACAAAATTTTTTAATATTATTCAACATTAATACAATTTATTAAAATTTTTTAAAATTCTACTTTTATTTTTATTAAAAAAACACCATTTTTTCATGGCTTTTTTAATATTTGGTGTTTTTTATATAATTATAACTGCTATGTTGAAAACATATTTTTTTAAATAACAAAAAACATTGATTGTCATAAATAAATATATCAATCAATTTTTTTGTAAATATAATTGTTTATTTTAAAATATATTTTTGAAATTTTTATAGAGTGTAAAATAATTTAAATTATAAATATCATTAATCTAATATGCTATTCACTTTTATTTTTATGTACATTTCGATATTCATTAATTAATGTTTTTGCCGTTTCTAAATCAATCTTATTTTCAATAGCTAAGATTTTGATTCTTTCAACATATGGATCAACACTATCTTGATCATACACTTTAATTTTTTCAATTAATTTGTCTAAGCGAATTCGCATAGTTGGATAAGTAATTTTATAATCCTTTGCTAGTTCTTTTAATGAACCAGAATATAAAACAAATTTTTTAATAAATTTTACATCTTCCTGTTCAAGATTGATAAACCAACTAGGAATGTCGTTAAAATGCAACATACAGCCTTCCCTTTCTTTATGCACATTATTATTATAATACATTTTAAAATTTTTTAATATTAAATTATTTTTAATCAACTTAATATTTTCATTTTTTCGATATTTTTTCTTTATTTTTTACTCAATATTACTTTTTTATTCTCCAACTTTAATTCTTTTTTTCAAAAAAGCTAAGGCCATAGAAATAATTGCAATAATACTTGTTAATAAAATCATAAAAATAAATATTAATAAGATTAAAATAATAGAAAATTTAAGTGGTGCATAATTAGTCATTATTGTTTCTTTTAAATAATTATTTACAAAATAAAGCGCTAAAGAATATGGAAATATAGAAAACATAACACAAATAAATGATAAAATAAACGATTGGAGAATAAAAATTAAACTTGAATCTTTTAATGTTAGACCTAATGATCGTAATATCGTAATATTTTTCATATTCAATTGCACTACTAATCTTGTATATCCTATTAAAGTAAATAGCGAAATCACCAATAAGGCTATAGCAATTCCCATAGTTAATAAACCATAAACATGTTTTAAAGAATTTAAACTAAATAAAGTATTATCTAATTGACTATAAGCTTTTACATCTATTTTTTCATTTTCTAATTGTTTTAAAAGTGGATCAACTTTAGAAAAATATTTATTTTTACTAGATATAAATACTTTAGAATATAACGCCTCTTTTTCATCTATGTGTACAATTTCATTAAACATCTTATTTGAAAAAAATAAAACATTATGAAGTCCATAACTATCTGCATATAAACAATATTTTGCATAACCTTCACTTCTTTTTTCTTTTATTATTCTTTTGGTATTTATTATTCCTACAATATCAAATGTTATTATTTCTTCATCTTGTTTTAATTTTAAATTATAATTATAACTTTTAATAATATTTTTTAATGCATCTTCATTGTTAATCTCTTCTAAACTTAACCAACCTAATTCATAACAAATATAATTAGTTAAAACAATTTCTTTAGCATTATCATTGGCTAATCTTCCTATTAATTTTAATTCTAATAAATCTAGTTGTTCTTGATTTATTGTTGAAATTGTTCGTATATAATACATTTCTTGATTATTATAACCATAATTTAAATCTGTGGAATTAGTTATGTAATTATTATAATGTCCTAAAATACAAGATGTTTGATCATAATAATTTTCTATTTTAGATATATCACTTTCTCTAAAAAATAAATCATCATTTTGATAAATATCACCAATTTCAGGAGAATTTTTCTCCATTTTCCTTAAAGTAAAATAAGTAATATCATCACTTTTTATTATTTCTTCTTTTGCTTTATTTGGATTATATGAAAATATTGTTAATGATGATATTAAGATTGATAATGTGATAATAAAGGCTATTAATGTAAATATCAATTTTGTAATACTTTGTTTTAATGATAATATTGTTAATTTTATTAAACTTAAAAAACTTAATCGATTATGTTTACCTATTTGTAGTTCATCAATATTTTTTTCATTTTGTTTATTGTTTGTATCTTCAATTATTTTTCCTTCTTCTAATGTAATTATTCTATCTCCATATTTTTTTGCTAAATCTAAATTGTGACTTACAATAATAATTATTTTATCTTTGGAAATTTCTTTTAATATTTCCATGATTTCATGTGAATTTTTACTATCTAATGATCCTGTTATTTCATCACATATTATTACTTGAGAATTTTTTATTATAGCTCTTGCTATGGCTATTCTTTGTTTTTGTCCTCCACTTAAATTTTTTACTTTTTCATCTATTATATCTTCTTTTAAATGTAGTTTTTTTAATATTTTTATTACTTCTTCTTTACTTATTTTTTGTTTTTGAATTTCTAATCCTAATGAAATATTATAATAAACACTAAAATCATTTATTAAATTTAAATTTTGAAAAATAATACCAAAATATTTACTTCTTAAAGTTGCTAAGTCTTTTTCTTTTAAGGTTGAAGTATCAATATTATCTATTATTAATTTGCCTGAGGTTGGTACATCTTGTAATGATAATATATTTAATAAACTTGATTTACCTGCCCCACTTTCACCAACAATAAAATTTAAACCATTATCAAAAAAAGAAAGATTTATATCTTTTAATGCTTGTACTTTTCTTTTTTTGTTTTTAAATTCTTTGTTAATGTTTTGTAAAGTTATCATAATTTAATTTAGAATATAATTTTTTTACAAATAAATTATAATTTTCAAATATAAAAAGTACAACTTTTTTTAATTTTATTTAATTTTTTTGAATAAATTAAAAGGCATCACTTTTGATGCCTATTTTTAAATTAGAATATTCTTTTGGTGCTTTCTATATCAAATAAATGAAATTTTTTATCTTTAAAAGTAAATTTTAATTTATCACCTACAGAAATTTCCCTTTTAGCTAAAAGTTTGGCAATTACATTAGTATCACCAATTTTAAAATGGATATAATATTCATGCCCTAATAATTCGGAAACTAAAACTTCAATTTCAAAAGAATTATTACAATCTTCTTCAATAATATTTTCTGGTCTTATACCAAAATATACATCACGGTCTTTAATTTCATTATGATAAAATTCATCATGTTTTTTTATAAGTTCATCATCTAAAGTAAAAGTCAAACCATTTGCTAAAACAATCTTTCCTTCTTTATAATGAGCTTTTAAAATATTCATTGATGGTGAGCCAATAAAAGTAGCAACGAACAAATTATTAGGTGCATTATAAATTTGCATAGGTGTACCAATTTGTTGAATATATCCGTCTTTCATAACCACGATACGGGAAGCCATAGTCATTGCCTCTATTTGGTCATGAGTAACATAAATTGTCGTAGCTTTTAAACGTTTATGAAGTTTAGTTAATTCGCTACGCATTTGTACTCTTAATTTTGCATCAAGATTAGATAAAGGTTCATCCATCAAAAATGCTTTAGCATTTCTTACAATTGCTCTTCCAAGTGCTACACGTTGGCATTGACCTCCAGATAATTCGGATGGTTTACGAGTTAATAAATTTTCTAATTTTAAAATTTTTGCAGCATTATTAACTCTTTGTTTTATTTCATCTTCTGGAACATGTTTGATTTTTAAACCATATGCCATATTATCATAAACACTCATATGAGGATATAAAGCATAGCTTTGAAATACCATAGCGATATCACGATCTTTTGAAGGAATGTTATTTGCTAAAACACCATTGATATATAATTCACCTTTAGTAATTTCCTCTAATCCTGCGATCATTCTTAAAGTTGTTGATTTACCACATCCTGAAGGACCGACAAAAACAATAAATTCCTGTGGTTTTATTTCGAGATTAAAATCAAATACCGCTTGTACATTATTATCGTAAATTTTATCAATATGTCTTAATGATATAAATGATTTTTCTTCGTTACTATTTTCCATAAACTAATCCTCCATAGTTACTTTTTTTATTTTTTTTGCAAGATAATAAGCCATTTGATAATGTCCTAAATTTGATGGATGTAATAAATCTTGACTTATACCTTTAATATCTTTAATTAAATCTTTAGAAGATATTAAATAAATATTTTTAAGATTAATTTTCTTAATTTCTTGTTTGATAATTTTGATAAAATCAAGATTTTTTTGATGATATGGTATTTCATAAAAATCTTTGTATAAATGCTCATAAACATCTAGCATACTAATAATAAATATTTTTTTGTCTAAATGATCTAAAGCAATTTTATTTAACAAATAATTAAATCTTTTTTGAAATTCATCTTTGTCCATGATTCCACGAACATTACAACCGATTTCTAAAATATAACAAGAAGTATCTAAAGAACTTAAATAATCAATAGTTTCTTTTTCTAATAAACAAGATCCCGAAAGTCCTTTGTTTAAAATATCAACTTTCAAATTTTGTGATAATAAATAAGCATATGAATTTACAATATCTGAAGCACCTACACCTTGAGATATTGAACTTCCATATAAAATATAAGGTAAGTTAGTTTTTTTATTAAGAAGTACACATTCTTTATTAAAAATGATAAGGCGTGAAGAAGAAGAAAAAATAATTTTAAAACTATATTTTTGATTTTTATTTAATTCTTTAAAATGGGTTTTAAATCTTTCATGTACTTGAAAATTATATGTTTCTTTACGCCCTTTTTTTAAAATATATTTCGCTAATTGAAAATCATTAACAAAAACATAAAATGGTAAATCAGAATCAACTGCTTTTAATGTTAAATTAAATGTCGGCTCTTCATTACAATAATAAAGTTCAACCATCGAAGGTAATTTTGCCTTATCTTTACCTTTTATATTAGATAAATAACCTAATTTATTAATTACCTTTAAAGGAAAACGATAAGGCATAAATCCACCTTGATATTTTTTTAAATATGCGACATTAAGTAATTCTACACGTTCATTCATTTTAATTAAAAATTAAGCGCATAGCTTGAGCACAATTATTCGCCGTTTGTTGATTAGAATAAATTTCCATATAAGATTCATCGATAGCTTCATTTGTAAAAATCATCGTAAATAAACTATCAGGTAAAGCTTTATATGCTTCCGTAACATCTAAATAATAAGTATGAAATTCATATTCCACGATTGGGAAAGTAAATGTCGTAAATTCCTTAACTGGATCTTCTTCAGTATTTTTAATAAGCGCTAAAGTGTCATGATGAAGTTTAGAATTATTCCAACATATTTCATCAGTTTTCCAATCTACATAAGTAGTATTTGTAAAGATGTTTATAGTAGGTGAACCTACTTGTGCTTTAGCTGTAATACTTAGATATACTTTATTAAAAGTTTTTGGCATTGCTTCTTTATCAAAAAGAGCATATATTATACGATTAAATAAAGGTTCTAAATTACTAGTTTTAAGCTTTAAATTTTTTTGATAAGTTGCAGGTTCACTTTGACTTTCCATAGTAATAAACATGTTTTCTTGTGGTAAAACATATTCACCATCAATAGGATCCATTAAATCAGATCTTTCAGGAAGAACAAATGAAGATGATTCATCAACAATTTGATTTTCTTTTTCCATATTGTTAAATTCATTATCTTTGATAACAAAATCATCACCTTTACTATCAAAATAAATACCTCTAGCGCAACTATCAAATTTATTTTCTTGAATTAAATAATGATTTGGAATACCTAAACTAGGATCAGAAAAATTATAAGAATAAGTTATCGTTAAAGCATCATTTTTAATATTTTTTAAATTATTTTGATAAATTGTTGTTCCATTTGCATTAGAGCATTTAATACCTGTAGCATTCAAATCTTCGATAGTATTATTATAAACAATAGTATTTGGTGTTCCTAAGGTAATATCTATACCTCTAGCGCCACCTTTAATATGATTATCATGAATATAATTGTTTCTTCCTGAAGCATCATGAGTTGCTCCTGTATTACCAAGACCAATTCCTGCCCCAGAACGTGAATTATTCACTTCGTTAAAACAAATTTCATTACTATATTCATCTTCACCATGCATATCAATTGAATCTAATAATAAATCTTGGAAATGATTATTTCTAATTAAATTATTATGAGCATAATATTGAACTAATGCACCATGTCTTAAATAAGGTCCAACGAAATTACAATTTTCTACAATATTAAATTTTGTATCAATATAAGTATCGGTAACATCAAAACCATTTCCATAGCCTTGAATATTAACTCCATATCCCATACCGCCTCCACCTAAACAGGTAGCTTTTTGAAATGTTGAATTTCTTACAATTACTTCTTGAGCTTCAGCAATTCTTACGCCCATTCTTTGAAATTTTTCCACTAAACAATTTTCAATAAGAATATTTTTAGCTTGTTTATCTTCATCAGCAATTGTGCCCCCACTTGCCGCGGTAATGCCATATTTAGGCGCAGTATATGTTGTAGTTTGCAAATTAGAATTGTTAGGATCTGGCAAAACATCATCACTTGTATTAGAGGTTATAGTTAAATTTTTAACTGCTACACTTCTTGCATTAACAACAGCGATAACACTTGTCGATTCATCACGATTTATATCTTCTTTAAAACAAGAAACTAAGATTGTTTTTTCTTTTGATTCACCTTTTAAAGTAATATTGCTTTTCATTAAGGCTATATGAGTACGATAATCACTTGAGGCATTACCATAATTTTTAAAATAATACGTGCCATTAGGAACATAAATTACATCGCCTTCACTTGCTTGAGAAATTGCTTGTTTAAAAGCTTGATAATTATCAAAATTTTCATCATCAGCTTTTGCTCCATAATCCACGACATTAATTTCCATGCCTGTTTCTTCTTGAGTTTTACTCATGATATGTTCTTGTCCATTTGCTTCATATAATCCAGGACGATTCCAGTTACCATAGAATTTATCACTAAAAGGTAAATTACTATCATCTCCTAAATCAAGAGAAAAATCTTCACTTGTTGAAAAAGAATCTGAATTATAAGAATTACTAGAGGAAGAAGAAGTTTTGGAATTAGCACAAGAAGCAAGCGATAAAAACAATAAGCTTAAAATTAAAATTTGCTTTTTCATTGTTTTGTTTCCTTATGCAAAACAGGATAATTATCTTCAGATAAACTAAAAACATTTTCCAAATCTAAATCAGGCATTTTTTCTTTATACCAATTTTCATTTAAATCTGTATCTAAAACTGCTTCACCAAATTTAGAGTTTTTATTCAAATTATCAAAAGTAATTTCATTTTCTAAACTATAAAATTTACTTGAAGAAACATAATAAGCATTTAAAACTGCCACTTCTAATTTATCAGTACTTGTATCAGGAATATTAGATGTACTTCTATTACCCACGATAGGTCCTAAATTAGTAATATTTTCTCCAGCATGAACTTCACCTTTAAAGATTACATTTTTCATATCAGAATAATGATTTCCAACTTCTGCTGGTTTAGCATATTGTTGAAAACCAAGAATACCACCTACATGTCTATAAGCATAAATAGAACCTTCAACAACAGCATTTTTCAAAGTACATGTTCGATAATATCCTGCAATACCTCCAACATATTCTGAAGTAACAATACCAAGTAATGTTTTTTCTTCTGAAGTAGTTTCATCATATAAAGGTTTATTTTCGGTAACAATATTACCTTTAAAAGTTACATTTTCAATTATTGCTTGTTCATAATTATCAAATTCATTCTTTTTAGCATCTACTAAACCAACAATTCCTCCAACTCTACCAATAGCTTTTATATCACCTTCAAAAGAAGAATTTCTTATTTTAGAAGCTGTACCATTATCAGAATATAATCTTCCAGTAATGCCTCCTACTCGAGTTCCATCAACATCAATTTTTGCATTTAAAACATGACAATTATCAACTTCACCTTTAACATCTGCGGTTAAAGCACCAATATAAGGAGAAGATGAAGAAACATAATTAATCTTTTGCAATTTCTCTGCAGCAACGTTCGTGGAAGTTGGATTATTATTTTCATCAACAGTTCGAGGGCTTTCATTACAACCTTTTGCTGTGATAGAAACATTTTCTAAAGTTAAATTTTTTAATGTAGCGCCTTTATCAATTTGTGAAAATAATCCTAAATTTTCACTTCCTTCCATATTGTAAATATATAGATTTGAGATTTTGTGATTATTACCATCGAATACTCCACCAGTTGATAAAGCTAAAGGTGTCCAACTTTCTTTACCTTCCCCATATTTTTCAGCAAGATCAATATCCTCGACAAGTTGATAATAAGATGTTTTGCTAAAATCTAAATTATAAGAAGGATGAGTTCCTGTACCAACCGCTTCTAAATCTTCAATATTATAAATTTTATATGGATTTTCTGCTGTTCCTTCACCCATATCTAAAGGAATTTTATATGTAGTGGCACTTCTTTTTATAATTGAAGAATAATTATCTTCATCTTTAATAAGAAAATAAGCATAATAAGTTGCTCCTGGAGTTAAATCTTTAACAAGAAAATCTAAACTTTTTTCTGTTGTTGATTTATGATCGATAAATTCCTCAAGAGTTCCATCTACAATATCTTTTACTTGATATTCTTTATCTAATGTAGATAATACGTAATAAATTGTGCCTTCATCTAATTTATTTACCGCATTTATATGTAATTCTCCTTCGTTTTCTGTAGCTACACAAAGTGCTTTTTCAAAAGTTAAAGTTTTTTGATTTTCACTTGTATTACTAGGTGAGGTAGTTATTTCATCTGAAGTCTCACTTGAACTATTTGAAGATGAATTACTGCTAGAAGCAGAATTACATCCAACAAGTAACATCCCTACAGATAAAACTAAAATGCTAAATAATTTACTCTTTTTCAAAACAAATCTCCTTTCTTAATTTTTCCAATATTGTTTTTTAGAATAACCTAATTCATGTGAGATATTTAAAGCACATTCTCTTATTATTTTGCCCATTTCTTCACTAGTTAGTTGATCTTTTTCCATATCTGACATAGAAATTGCAGCGATAACTTTATCGGAAGCATCAAATATAGGTGCTCCATAACAAACACGCATTACTTCATTTTCTTTAACATCAATTGCATAACCGCGTTTTCTAATCTCTTTTATCTGGGCTAGTAATTCTTCTTTTGAATTAATCGTATGTTCTGTAAGCTTATCAAACCCTGTATTATTAATAATAGATTCCAAATAATCTTCTTTAATAAATGATAATAAACTTTTACCAAGCGCGGTTGTATAAGCATTATGTTTAGTACCAACTTCACAAGATGCTAAAATAGCTTTATCAGACATATATTTAAATATATAAATGATACTTTGGCCATCAAGAATAGCAACAAAAACTGTTTGTTCCAAGCGATTAGCTAAAGGAATTAAATATTTTTGACAAGTTGCTAAAAGGTTTTTATTATAAGTATATTTTAATCCTAAAGAATAAACTTTAACTCCTAAAATATATTTCTTCTCATTAAATTGACTGGTAGCTAATAAATTTAACGCACATAATGATTTAACAATATCAAATGCCGTACTTTTTGGAATTCCTGTCAAAGTAATAATTTCACTTAACGAAAGTCCTCTTTCTTTAGAATCTGCGACTATTTCTAAAATATCATAGGCTTTTTTTATCGTATTATTCATTTTTTTCACCTCCACATGTAAACTTATATCAAAGACATAAGAAGTTTTTTTTGCAAATCTACTTTAATATTTTCATCTTTTATTTTTTTTATTTGTTTTAAATTATTTTTTTCATATAACAAAGGTAATAAAGTAGCCTCATCAAATTCGATAATTTGAAGATATGGCCATTCTTTTTCTTTTAATAACAACCTTTGATATAAAAAATCTTCAACTTTAGTTAAATCAATATCTAATTTATGATAGTACCAAGAATTAAGATTATATAAATCATAGCCATATTTTTTACTTATTTTATTAAAATCATAAATACCTTTAATAGCCATTAAAGCATAATTTTTAGATTTTGTTCTTCGTAATTCTTTTTCCATTTTATCACCTTTAATTTGTTTACAAATGCGCAATTCTATCATTTGATAAACAAGAGGTAATATCTCATCTTTTTTCTTTAAAATATCTAAGATTATCAAAAGCGAAAAATCATAAAAAATACCATGATTATTATCGGCATATTTTTCCTCTAAAGCAATTGGAGAAGAAACATACCATTTATAAAATTTCTCTAACCAGTCTTTTAATCTTTCATAAAACTTTTTATCAAGCATATTTTCTTCATCAAGAAATTCAAGTATATATAATGCATAAGACATATTCGCGGTAAAATCAATCATGCCAATTCCTCGACCTAAATTCAAGCCTTTAATTAACTGAGCGTGATTTAGATTAGGATTCATACCAGTTATAGGATCAAGAAAATAATAAGTTAAATTATCTTGTATTAATTTTAAATATTTTTTATCTTCACTAAGATAATATAAAATACCTTGATAATAAGTAATAAAAGCTAAACGGCGAAGATTATTTTTATCATAATATTCTCCTTCAGGATTTGCTAAACCATCTTTTGAAATATAAGGTAATCCATTTTCTTTTGTTTCATCTTGCCAATAATAAGTAGCAAGAGAAACATAATCTTTTTTATCTATTCCTTCTAAAAGAAATTTTTTATAAATAACACTTCTTTTTTCTTTTTCATAAGGAATTTCATATTGCTTAAAGTTTAGGATTAATTCTTGTAAATCCTTTTTAGATATTCTTTCTTTTATTTTTTTTAAATCACTATAAGAATATAAAATATAATAATTAACAGGATCTAATTTTATATAATCAAAATAATCCATTATAGTAAATCTTGACCGCCATTAATTTGGACAACTTCACCAGTTATAAAGCTTGCTTTTTCACTTAATAAGAAAGAAATAACTGTGGCAACTTCACTAGGCTTACCAAATCTTTTTAATAATATATTGTTTTTCCAAGATTCAAATAATGCTGGATTATTTTTTCTTGTCGCATCGTGAAAAGGTGTATCAATTGTTCCTGGAGCAACAGCATTACAACGAATTTTATATTCGGCTAAATCTTTAGCTAATGCTCTTGTAAATAAAACTATCGCGCCTTTACTTGTGCCATACATTCCTGCACCTGGACCACCAGCATTCCAACCAGCATTTGAAGAAAAATTAATAATTGATGGATTTTCGCTCTTTTTTAAATATGGTATACATTCTCTTGACATAAAGAATGCACTATCAAGATTTAACGCTAAAACTTTACGATAAAATTCTGTGGTCATGGTTTCAAAACGTGATCTTCCACCTAAGCCTCCTGCACAATTAATAAGTGCATCAATTTGACCAAAATCTGAAGCAATTTTTTTAACATTTTCTTTGACTTCTTCTTCATTTGTAACATCAAAATGATAATATTTTGCTTCTGCATTCATTTCTTTTAATTGTTCCATAACAACTTTACTTGCTTCATCATCAATGCCATTAAGAGCAATTGAATATCCTTCTTTAGCAAGTTCTAGTGCTGTTGCTGAACCAATTCCACCTGTTCCACCTGTAATAATAACGACTTTTTTCATTTTATTTTCCTCCTTTAATTAATTTAAAAAATCTTTTCTTTCTGGTGTAAATATATCTAATAACTCGCCTTCTTCTAGACAAGTTGCCCCATGAAGAATTCCAGCTTGTTTATAAGTTGAATCTCCTTGAGATAAAATCATTTTCTTACCTCCAATATTAAATTCAAATTTACCAGAGATAATGTATGTGCATTGTTCATGTGGATGCTCATGTAATTTTCCAATAGCGCCTTTTTTAAAATGCAAACGACAAACCATAAGATTATCATTATGAGCAAGAACTTTTCTTACCACCCCTTCATCGGCATCTTTAAATTCAATATCCTTATCTAAAAAATAATTTTTAATTTCTTGCATTTAATTAACCTCCTTAATTTCTAATGCTAAATGATAAGTAACATTTTTACCTTTTTCTCTAATTAATAAACTTGTACGTGTTTTATTCACAGGATTATCCATTGTTTGAAGAATAAATAATTCCTTATTCTTTAAATCTACATTTATTTTAATTTCTAATTTTTGATTATAAGCTTTAAGTATCACATTTTCTTTATTAGTAATTACTTTTTTAGTTTCAAGAACATGTTGATAACCATTATTTTGATAATTTAAATGATCTAATTTTAATTCTTCTTCTAAAGTTAATTTAAAATCAGATTCAAGATGGAATAAATAATCAAAAACTGCTTCTTCTTTAGATTTTATTTCATATTCATCAAACATTTTGTTTTCAGCTATTTTGATGTTTCTTATTCCATCTACATCTTGATAAATATCTTCGGCAAGAACTTTAATTTCTTGAGGTGAAAATTTTAACGTTTTCCCAAGATGAGTTGAAGTTATATTTTCACCATTTTTTATAACCACATTATGCGCTAAAGAGGTTCGATGCCATTCATTACATAATTTAGCTTGATAACCGCAATTTGATAAATCACGAGAAATCATATAATCTTTATAAACTACTTCGATATTAATAATATCAGGATGCGAATGTGAAGGACCATTAAGACCATATTTTACAAAAACATTGAATTTATCATTTCTTAATGTTGCGAAATTTGATTTTGGAAAATTTTTTGCACTTGGAATAATTTTTTGATAATTATTTAAATCTAAATCAGTATTTAAAAGCAATCTTTCCAAAGCAATTTTGTTATCGATATAATATGGTTTAGAAAGAGGTAATGTCGTTCTTTCCATTTTATTATTTTCGATATTTTTTGTTAAGTTTGCAATATCAGAATTCTCTTTAAATATTCTTGTCGCCATATGATAAATATAACTATAAGTTTTCAAATTAATATTTGGCCAGCCATCATTAGGGTTTGGTAAATATTGATTATCAAATGCATAATTATAAGCATTTACAAACATTTTATGGACAATTTCTTTTTCTTTTTCACCAAAATCATAATTATATATTTCGCAAAATAACATCAATGGTGTTATGCCTTCTAAAGTAAAGAAATTATAATGGATTGAACCTTCAAACCAAAATCCATCTTCTGTGACACCTTCTTGAATTTGTCTTCGAATATTATAAGGTGAATTAAAGACAAAATTAAGAATTTCTTCTTTATGAAAGAAAAGACCAATTAAACCTAAAGCACAATTATTCCAACAACGGATATTATGAATTTGATTTACTTGTGGCTTTAAAAGATAATAAATTTCTTGAAACATATTTTCATAAATATCATCTAAAAATTTTTGATCTAAATCATCTTTTACTATTTCTAAAGCTTGAATTAAACGAATACAAATGATAGATTCATTAAGTCCTTGAGGCATAATTCTTCCACAGCCCCATTTCATTTCTTCATAACTTGAAAAAACTTCTCTTTCTTTATTATGAATAGCGAATTTTTTATAATTAGAAGCGTAAAAATTAATGATATTTTTAACTATATCAAGATATTTTTTGTCTTTATTATAAGCGTAAACTGCCGCGGATTTTAAAACGGTAAGAATTGCCGCATTTCTATAAAAGTATACCCAAACACCATCATAGATTTCATTTTGGTAAATCTTATGGCATACGGAGCATTTATGTTCATGAGGTTTATTAATATCAAATATTAATCTTCCTCCATCATAATTACAAAAATAATTATGGCCCCATTCGCTTATTTTATTAGGATCATCTTTAAAAGAAGCATAAAATTCATCAACTTCTTTTTGCATTGTTTTTATCGCTGAAAAATATATTTTTTGACGATTTATTTCTTTAACATAATTATCATTTAAGTAATGCATTTTCTCCTCCTAAAACTAATGTCTTTTTTGTTTGTTCATCTATTAAAATCTTACTTTGATATTCTAAATAAGTTCCGTTAATTAAAACTATTTTTTTAATTTTGCTATTTTCTTTTTCAAAATATAAATAATCACCTATAAAATTAAACTCAAGATCATTTTTCATTAATAGATAAGCATTTTCATTTATTTTTAAAGTATTATTATTTAAATACATATCTTCATTTTTTCGATTAAATATTTCTATATGACAATGATTATTTTGTTTTTTATCTGTTGAATAAATTAAAGAATATCTTTTACTTCTTGTAAATACATCTTTTTCTTGAGTTGTCATAATTGCTTTTATTTCATGTTCTTCAATTTTTTTAAGCAAAGAATCTTTACTTAATACTTGATAATTAAATGTTTGAAAATTTGATAAAGAATAGACATTTTGTTTAATTTCCTTAGGTAAATGATTAAAATTTACAACACTTTGATATAAATGTTCTTCTTCACTTATAAAATTATCAATAAAAATAAAATAATCTAGATTATTAGTAAAAACAAAACGACTTACTTCTTTCATTTTTAAATTAAGAGGATAAAGTGCCTGATTTTCTAATTTAAAACAAGTCAAATTTTCATCATGATATAAATAAGAAACTTCACCATGATAATCATATGGATTATAATCTTTATTTTCTAAAAGTCTTTTTTTGATACTTTCCATATAAACATCATTAACATCTTCTTTATCAGTATAAATATTATCAACTAATAAAACATTGTGATCAAAAGGTTTAATGTTTCTATTATAACCATCATCAATTGCTAAATATTCTCTATTACAAGTTATAATATAATGAAGATTATCTGGATGATGATGCGATAAAGATGATATCCATTTATTTTCTTTAAGATATTTTTCTGTGACAATTTGCCATTGTTTTTTTCCGCCTGGAAAACCACATTTGATGGAAAAAACTAAATCATCTTTATTAAATCCTGTCCGTAAAGTTATTAAAGATAAATCTTCAAAATAATTAAATTTATTTAAAGAAGAAAAATCTTTCTCTAAAATATTAGGATCATACCAAATTAAACTAAGCCAAGCTTCTTTTAAAATACCAGGTTTAATCTTACTTTCAATTTGTTCTTCATAAAGATAATTATTTAAAATTAAATTGCCTAATTTTTGACTATAACCATTTTTATAAACACTAGCAAATTTATAATACATCGCAATTGAATTGGCACTATGAGTATCATGACAATCACCAAAATTAAGTTGTTTATTAATTTCTGAAGCACTTTGATATAAACGATAATAAAACGTATTTTTCAAAAAAGAAGAAGTTTGAAAATAATTTATACCTTCTCTATCTAAAACTAAATCGGCATAAATCATTAACCAAAGTACTCCATATCGCCAATATGTTACACCTTCATAATCAGAACCATCATCTGGTAAATAACTAAAAACAATAGCAAAATTCTTTTTGGCAATTTCTCGATATTTTTTTACTTCTTGATATTTATCTTCTAAAGCATAAGAAACCATAGCTAAACCTGTAAAATTAATCCAATTATGATTTTGAAAATAATGTTTTGGCCAACTTTCTTCATGTTCTTGAATATATTCATACATGATATTTGCTTGTTTTAATATTTTTTCTTCAATAATAATTTTATCATCTATAGATAAATCATCTTCAAGATAATTATAAGCTAAAGATAACCCAAAAAGGATCCAAGAAGCAGATAAATCGACATTAACTAAATGATCATTACCCCAATAAGGGTAAGCACAAATAGTTTTAATAAAAGTTAATGCTTCATCAAAATACTTTTTATCTTCACTTAATTTATAAGCAAGTGTTAAATTTAAAACGCATTGTGATAAATATGTTGTAGATTTTTTAGGAGGTAAAGGACTTAAAGGAAGGCAAAAACAATTTTCAGCTTCTTCAATTAATTTTAAATAAAGCTCTTTTTTTGAATTTTTAATATCTTCTTTTAATTTTTTAAAATCTTTAATTAAAATATATTTTGACATTTTTGACCTCCTTTTTATTTATTTTTTAATTTTCGTAAATAACAATAAAATCTTATCTCTTATAAATGAAATCAATTCATAATACAAAGTAAATAATAATCCAAATATAATTGGTTCACCTTGAAGAGGAACATTTTTCGTATTGAAGACATTCATTAAACATGTATTTATTAATTGATAAGTTAAATATATTAATATGGTAATTAATAAACATTTAAAGAATTCTAATAAATTTAATATTACTCCTTGATATATTTTTCTTTCTTCAATTTTCTTATTGATAAAATAACCATTGCGTTCAATATCAAACATTTTATTAATAATCGGATTAAATAAGATAATCATACATGCCCCGATTACAAGTGCTAAAACAAAAATCAAATCAAAAGGATTATCATGCATACCAAGTTCTGTTCCCCATCCGATTAAATAATAAATTAATCCTATAAGCCAAAACCGTAAAAAAGCAATTTTAACTTTATCTGGAATTCTTTGAAGAAATGGTTTCTTATCATCTTCTTTCATTCTTTAACCTCATTTAATTTCTTCTTCTTCTCTTGAATAAAACTAATAATTAATAAAATTAAAGATATAAAATATAAAGCTAAAACAATAAATGAGACAGTAATTCCTGGTATTACATTATTAACATTTAAATTTGCTTGACTATCTATAGCAATAAAATAAATTGATAAAAGCCAAATACCAAATCCCATTGTTAAAAGTAAAAAGAAAACAGAAATTAAAAAGCTTTTTAAAGTAATATCTTGCATCCTTATAGCGTTAAATAAACACGCAAAACCTAATAAGATAAAAAAGAACATTGCAAAACCACATATTTGATCGGTCAAACTAGAAATAGAACTAATTTGTAAATTGGAAATTATCAGATGAAACACCGCGGTAAAAGAGATAATATATTTTGCTAATAATTTAGGACTTGTTAACGTTTTTTTAATAACATTTATCATAATTACTCCTTTACAATTCTCATTTTTGTATCTTTATCAAAATAGTGAACTTGTTTCATATTAAAAGCTATCTTTAATATTTCTTTATCTAAATCATATTCGCTAGGAATTCTTGCAGTGATAATTTTTGATGGTAAAACTAATTCTACATAAAATTCATCACCAAGAAACTCTTTATGATCTAATTTTAATTCTAAAATTGAATTAGGATTTTCTTTTAAGCTTTTTTCACCATATTCTATATATTCTGGTCTAATTCCCATCACTACTTCTTTACCTTGATAAGCTTTTAATTTTTCTAAATCGCCTAAAAAAATTTCAACCTTAAACCCATCAAAGTAAAAATAATTATCTTGAATTGTTCCAGATATAAAATTAATATTAGGCATACCAATAAATCCTGCGACAAACATATTATTTGGATGAGCATATAATTCATAAGGTGTAGCAATTTGTTGAACATAACCTTCATTCATAACAACTATTCTATCCGCCATGGTCATGGCCTCAACTTGATCATGAGTCACATATATCGTGGTTGTTTTTAATTCTCTTTGTAAACGGACAATTTCACTTCTTGTTTTTTCTCTTAATTTTGCATCCAAATTTGATAATGGTTCATCCATCAAGAAAACTTTAGGATCTCTAACTACTGCTCTACCTAAAGCCACACGTTGTTTTTGACCACCAGATAAATTACTTGGTAAACGATTTAAATAGTCCGTTAAATCAAAACGTTTTGCCATATCTTTAACAGTTTTATGAATAACATTTTTTTGTTCATGTCTTAATTTTAAAGAAATACCCATATTATCAAAGACAGACATATTATAATAAAGCGCATAATTTTGGAATACAAGAGCAATATCTCGATCTACTGGTGCTAAAAGATTTACTCTTTCACCATCAATAATTAAATCACCACTTGTTATACCTTCAAGTCCCGCGATCATTCTTAAAGTTGTTGATTTGCCACATCCTGATGGACCAACTAAGACAATAAATTCACCATCTTTAATTTCAAGATTAAAATCAAAAACTGCTTGAACACCATTTGGGTATATTTTATTAATATTTTTTAATATAACTTCCGCCATAAGATCACCTACTTTGACATTTGCTTAAAAGATATTTTTCCATCTTTTAAATATTTTTCTTGACGTCTAATTTTTAAATAAGAATTTATTCCTACATAAAGAGAAATTATTATTCCATAAATATTAGAAAATAAAATTAAGAATTTATTGAAAAAACTAACTGTTGAACTATAAATATTTATTTTCATAATTAAAGGAATAACTACACTAATTCTTAAACAACAATAAAGTCCAAATACTAATAATAAATAAGAAAATAATTTAATATAATTTTTAAGTTTAATCGCAGCCGTGAATAAAAATAATAAAAATCCAATATTAGAAAGAATAAAAATGCCAATCCAGAAATTTTTTTCCATAATAGAAAGCATCGTTAAAAGATAAATAACATCAAATGCAATAATTGATAAAGTTAACCAATAAGATGAGGTATCAGTTTGATAAAAACTTAAATCTGTTTTTCTTTCTTGTTTGGTATTGTCATCTAATTCATTCCATTTTTTTATGTTTTGATATCTTTTAATAAGCATTCTTGCTTTAGAAATATTCTTTTTATAATTATAAATAAGTTTATTTTTATAATTTTCAAATTTCAAAACAACTTTTTCTTTTGCTTTATCACTATTAGCATTTTGATAACTAGTTTGTAACTTAGATATTTTATTAGTAATTTTTTTAGGTGCATTACATTTTTCTTTTAAGGATAAATTAGAAACAATTTCTTCTAAATCATGATTCTTTTTAATGCTAATTTCTAACTTTGCTATTTTTTCTTCAATTTTATTATTTTGCATATTTTCTATCTCCTTTTAAGATAAAGATGAAACAATTTCATCATGATTATTTTTATTTTGTTTAAGATATAAAATGTGAGATAAAACTATACTAATAAGAAATAAAACGCTACTAATAATTGTTAAAATATAAATAATATAACCTATATAAAAAGTTTCAAATTTTAATTGATAGTTTTCAAGTGCAGGATCTTCTAAATATAAATATTGAAAATCAACTCCTTTATATGAAGTCATTAAATTTGCCATATTGATAATTCCATATACACAAATAAATAATTCCCATAAAATTAATAAACTCATAATGACAAAAGCAAATTTATCAACTACTTTTTTATGTACTTCTAATGCAAACATAAAAATGATGCTAACAATAGAGGCAAGAGAGAAGAAGATAATATTTCGATCAAATTTTTGCATGGAACTATGAAATGCTGTTACTCCATCATTCATAGGAAGCTCTAATCCAAAAAGATTTGAGTATTGAGTCATAAATGATATTGCAAAAATAAAACAAGCAATAAGAAAAATCATATAAATATAAAACATGACTTTTTGAAATTTGAAACTTTTTCTTAACATATTCATAATTTTAACCTCACTATAGGAACAAAGTTTCGCTAGGTAGGAGAGATCCTAGCGAAACTAAAGGATAAATTTTTATTTAACTGCTTTCATTGCTTTATAAGCTGCTTGATAAGTAGCAATATAAGTTTCAATTCCAGCATCTTTGAATACTTGATAGTATTCTTGATAAGATTTAGGTAAGGTAACTGAAGCAGGTGCATTATTAAGTGTTTTATAACGAATAATATTGAAGATAACTTCGAATAATTTATCATCAGAATCAATCGTTGTTTCATTAGCAAGTGTTTCAGATTGTCTTTGTGTTAAAGAGAATACAGGTGGTATTAATGTATAATAATTTGGATTATCACCTTTTAATCCTTCACCTGAATATGTAGGAATATTTGTCGTAGATTCTTGAAGTAATTTCCAAGCATCAAAGCCTCTTTGAGAAGTATATTGATATTCAAAACCTATTTCTTTTTGATAACCAATTGGCATTAAAGCACCAATCCAGTTACGTAAGAATGAAGATAAATCACCATTTGCAACTTGTTTTGTTGTTTGTAATGTCCAATCATTATAAGCAGGTACTTCTTTACCATCTGGACCTGTGAATTTTTCATTGCTTTTAAGCATTTCATCTAATCCATAGTTTTGTAAAATAGCACCTTTTTCGGTAAAGAAATAATTAAATAAAGTAGCCGCGCGTACTTTTGCTTCTTGGCTAGCGTTACTTGAAATAGCCCAACCATCAGGTTTAATAACACGAGAATTATCAATGTAATATTGCCATACACCATTAACTCTAGATACAGGTGGAAGTACACCAACGATATCTCTTACTTCACTTTCTGTAGCAGCATCCGCGGTTGTAGAAGCGGTAAAGTCAAATGTCATAAATCCGTATTTAGCATTTTCAGCATTATCAGCAAAATATAGTTGGTTACGGAAATTATTTTTATTTGTAGAATCAAATGTATCAGTAAATACAAGTCCTTCAGCGTTCCAATCAGAAAGATAATTTAGCATGTTGTAAAATTTTTCTGGAGTATAAGTATATTGAATATCTCCATTTTTATCAATTTCCCAACGTGCAGAATAAGTATCAGAACCATGAACTCTAATACCATCAAAATAAGTTCCAAATCTTAATAATTCTTCTCGATATGAAGATTGACGAGTAAAATATGGCCAAACAACAGTTGCTTTACCACTAGTTAAATATTTTGGATTTGCTTTAATAACTCTAAATAAGGCAACTAATTCATCAATATCATAAGCTGCTTTGGCACCAAGATATAATTCACTAGGATTTGAATAATCATAATTATCTTTAATATATTTTTTCAAACATTCCGCTAAAGTTGCACCTGTTTTAGAAGATAAATCATTCATTAAAGTAATAACATTTTGGTTCGTTTTTTTAGTAATTGAAACTCCTTCTTTTGGAGTAACTGTACCACCATTATCACCTGTACGTGCATTATCATTAATCCAAAAACCTTTATAATAAGTTGTAAAAGCATCTGTATCATAATTTGCACTACTTACATCTAATAAATTTTTCACCCATGATTCACGCATATGGAAATCACGAGCAAATTCACCAATTTCTGCGATATATGGAAGATGATATATCTTTCCATTATAGGCAGTAATTGAAGATTTAATATTTGGATTAGCATCTAAAAATGCTTTGACATCTGGCATTAATCCTTGTGCCATTAATTCAGTTAAATCAACAAATTTTCCTTGAACACCATAATTCATTAAATTATCAGCAATGGAATTACCACCATAAATATCAGCATCTTTAAATCCTGTTGCCGCGGCAGTAGTAATCATTTGACTAGCTTTTTGATCTTGAGTTGTAACATCTTTAAAACTAGCATTAATCTCTTTAGCGACATAACTCCACATTGGCTTTAATTGTCCCTGAGAGATAACTGTTACTCCATCAGGCATTGTTAATGGAGTATTATATTGATAAGTTAATGTTTGATTTCTGTTTCCATAAGCCAAATTTAATCTTAAAGATACAGGTTTTGATAAATCATCACTAATTTGAGGTGTTGAAGTACTTTTAGAACTTGAAGAAGTATTATTGCTACAAGCAAATAATCCCATCATAAGCACTCCAACGAGTGAAAACATAATTTGTTTTTTCATAAATTTCCTTTCTAGCCTTTGACTCCGCCTAAATTAACTCCACGTGTGAAATATTTTTGAATATATGGATAAACCACAAGCACAGGAATAATTGAGCAGATAATAATTGCATAAACTAAGCTATCGGCTGCATATGCTAAGTTTCCAGCGACGACAGATTCATCGTATAATTTTTGATAATTTTCAATAAGGGTTCTTAAATATACTTGAAGAGGCTGCTCTTGAGCATTTTTAAGAAGCATTCTTGACCAATAATAACCATTCCATCTACTTATTGCGTAAAATAAGGTTACTGTGGCAATTGCTGCTTTGGACATTGGAATATAAATTTTGGTAAAAATTTGAAATTCATTAGAGCCATCCATTCTTGCTGCTTCTTCAATATCTTTAGGTACGGAAGAAAAAGCATTTCTTAAAAGAATGATATTGTAAGCTTGAACTCCAAATCCTACAACCATACCCCACTTGTTATTTACTCCAAGTTCCAAATAGTTAAGATAAAGTGGTACCATACCAGCACTAAACCACATGGTAAATACTAGTAAAAAATTCCATTTTCGTTTGCCTAATAATTTGTCTTTTGATAAAACATATGCACCTGTAAGGGAAATAAACATACTCCATGCTGTACCAAAAATTGTATAAAATAAGGTATTAGTATAAGAGATCCAAAACCCTTTATCAAGAAGCACAATATTATATACATCAATTTGTAAGTCCTTAGGGAAGAAAACAATTTGTCCTGATTCATAAGCAACTTTTCCACTTATAGAAACACTAAAGGCATAAATAATAGGATAAAGACACATTATGGCAAATATTGTTACAAAAAAGTAGGATAAAATACGAAATATAATTTCACTTTTACTTAATCTTTCCATAATTACTCCTTTCTACCATAATGATGTTTTGGAAACTTGCCTACTTATCTTATTCGCGCTTATTACTAAGGCAAATCCAATAACGGAATTAAAAATACCAATTGCCGATCCTATACCAGGATTACCACCATTTTCTATACCAAGTCTTTGTTCCAATGTAGATAATACATCCGCGGTAACATACGTATTTGGGTGATATAGTAACAATACTCTTTCATATCCAACGGATAGCATTCTACCGATTCTCATGATAATCATAATAATTAATGTAGGTGCCATTCCAGGAATTGTAACATAACGAATTTCTTGCCACTTATTACCTCCATCAACTTTTAACGCTTCATACATTACTGGAGATATTCCCATAATTGCTGCAAAATAAACAATTGAATTATATCCCGACTCTTTCCATATTCCAGTAATGATATACATTGGCCTAAAATAATTTGGAGTTTCAATAATTTTTACACCTTCAGGAACGATATTAAGTGTATTTAAAACTTGTGCAACAATACCTCTAGAACTTGCCCCTGAATAAACTAAAGTAATCACAATACCAGTAATAGTAACTTCTGAAAGAAAATGTGGCAAATAAGTAATAGTTTGAGTTATTTTACGATATCCTTCACTTCCTATTTCACTGAAAAGTATCGCTAAAATAATTGGAATTGGAAAGCCAAATAACAAGCCATATAAACTGATAATAAAGGTATTGGAAAATGCTCCCCAGAATGCTGTTTTATTAATCCCTGAAGTAATATTAATAAAATTACTTAAGCCTTTAAATTCGCTACCAAAAATACCATCAGAAGGTTCAAATCGTTCAAAAGCGACAATTAATCCTGTCATTGGTTTATAAGCAAAAAGCAAAAACCAAATAACTATCGGCAATAATAATAAATAAAGTTGCCATTCTTTTTTTATTTCTTTAAAAATTTTTTTTGCTTTAGGTTCTCTCATTTTAATTTCCATTATTACACCCCCCTTCTTGTAAATAAACATCCATATCGGCAACGATAGAATTTTTTAATTTTGATAAACCCAAAATAATTAGATAAGATAAAATAAATGTAAAAATCATTGAGATAAAATAACCTTTAAATGCTTGAAAATCACCATTGATGATTAGACAAGCAAGTCCTTTTCCTAATGCTAAAAAAATTAAAGAAGAAAAAGCATAAATAAATAAATTTAAAGGACTACTAATAATAAAATTACGGTTTTTGTCTTTTTTTAAAATTTGAAATAACAAAATTGGAACAACGGCAAAAACGTTACTGATAACATAAAATAAAATAGCATTTAAAGTTCCTAAATTCTGATTCATAAAAACAGATACTATTCCTGAAATAACAAAAGGAATTATGCCAATTATCCCCCATCTTAAACTTAAAATTAAAAATAATAAAAATGAGAAGCTTAAATAAAAACCACTTTCTAAGATATTAAAAAAATAATTTGATAATAACTCGAAGACAAGTGCAATAATTGTAAAAAGACAAATATCGATTTTTTTTAATGACATCTTTTAATTCCTCATATTCCGAATATACGAACAATGTTCAAGATATATTTTAAAAATAAATGTAAGCCTATTACTTACAGTTAAATAATAGCATTTTGTAAGATTTTAGTCAATTCTCATTACACATTAATTTCCCTCAAGAAAGCATTTTTAAGTACTTTCTTAAGGGAAAAATATTTTAATAATTTGTTCCTGTATTTTCTTTAGTTTGTAAAGTCAAATTACTTGCTCCACATTCTTCATATAAAGATAAACCATCTTCATTTTTTTGTAAGTTAATAATATTACTAGAATACCAAGAAGGTGTTTCTACATCTTTAAACACACTATTTGATTCTAAAAATGTAGGAGCGTAAAATTGGTTGTCAATCCAAACTGGATTAATTGGATTTTTATCAAATCTAATTGCTCCATAATTTAAAGAAACAACTAAATTATTTTCAAAAGTAACATCTTTACAAGCAACATTATATTTGCCACCAATCAATATGCTGTTACGACTATTATAAATAGTGTTATTTTTTATCAAAACATTAAATGGTGTCCATTGCAAATTCATAACAGTTGTACTTCCAACTTCATTAACTCCTGAATGAACAACAATACCTGCTCTTGTATTTGAAGAAGTATTAACATCTTGAATATAATTATTTAAAACTGTATGACCACCATCATACATTCTAATACCACCAGTATCTGAAATCTGTTCGCAAAAGAATACATTACCTGTGATTAAATCATTTTTACCATGTCTAGCGGTTACTAGTCCTTTACAAGCTCTAAATGTATTGTTTCTAACTATTGTTCTACCCGCTTTTATAGAGATAATTTCAATTTCACCAGAAATATTTTCAAATAAATTATTTTCAATTAAAACATTTGAATCACTTTGCGAATATGTAGAAGTTCCAACACGAATCGTTTCATAACCATTAGCGCCACCAGCATCTTGATAATTTAAAAATTGATTATGATGAATGTGGTGATTTTGACTTGACATATCATTTCGCCAAATAGTTAATAAAGAACCACCTGTTGTTTTTCCATCAAAAATATTACGATCTATTTCATGGAAACGTCCTGTTAAAGATAGCCATTTATAATCATTACCAGCATATTCATAATTTTTGATAATATTGTTGGTAAAACGAATATAGTTTCCATAAAGATTAACCACACCTGTATCTCTAGAAGGATAACCATCAACAAAACTAAAATTAGCAATAATAACATGATCTGCCAAAATATCTAATCTAGATTCACCACTTAATTTAACTTTGCCAGCATTTTTTGCCATGATAAATATTGGATGTTCTTCAGTTCCTGAAGTTTTAATATCAAAAACTACATCTCGATAAGTACCATCTTTTAAAATAATAGCATCACCTGGTTTAACATTATTAATTGCTGTTACAATTTCCACTAAAGAAGAAACTTCAACCTTATTTAAAATTCGTGGATCGTCTTCATTTATATAAGCAATACTATCATCACTTATTTTACCTACTTTAATTTTAAATTCCTTTTTTACTTGTTCTTCATTTAATTTAAAAGTAGCTTCTAAAGTGACTTCCTGTTCTTGATCTTTACGATAAACATTTCCATCTAAATCAATAATAGAGGCATCTGAAGTCTTCCATTCAATATATACTCCATGTAAATCCGCTACTCTAGGTAAAACGACAATATCTCGATCAATATAATCATTTTCTAAAAATATAAATTGGCTTACTGCTTCATTTAATTTATTTTGCACATCAGCATCAATTTTTTTAACTGTAACTTCATATCTTCTTGTTTCTTTGGTAGAACCAAGTTGAGCAATCGCTGTTAAAGTTACATTAATATCTTTTTCTAAGCTACGAGTAACATGACCTTCAGAAGTAATAACTTTTGGTTCACTACTTCTCCAAGTAATTACTCCTTCAAGATCAAATTTTTTTGGTAAATAAATGTTTTCAATAATAGCATCTTTATTTTCAATTTCAAAAGAATCCATAAATTCTTTAACAATTTCATAATTTGTTTTTGTATAAGAACTATCTTCACTGCTATTACTTGCTGTAGTACTAGTATTTATTGATGAAGAATTTATTTTTGTATTACATGAAGTAAGGGGAATAATACTTAGAGTTAATAAAACTAATAATTTTTTTGCTTTCATATTCTTAACCTCTTTGTCCATTATCGTAATTACTAGAAGTAATTAATGTTGGTCTTAAAGCTCCTTCTTTAATTTCCCAAGCATAAAGGAAATCCATATCTATTTTATTTTTATCATTAAAGAAAGAAGAAACTTCTTCTGTATTTTTAAACCATGAAGATGAAGTGTCATCAAAAAAAGGAGTAATGTCGTTATTAGAATTTACTTTTGGTGAAGTTAATTTAGCATTATAATAATAAACATTTTTAATATCTACTCCACCATTTGAATTAGATTTATTGCCAAATACTAAACCTCCACTTGTTGTTACTGTAACTTCTGTATCTAATACAAAGCAATTTTTAACAACTGGTTGAAGTGGAGAATCTTGACGATGTTGTACTAAACCTGTTAATGCTCCGCAATTTTCTGTTCCATTTACTTTGCCCATAGCATAACAAGAATCAATAAGCATACATCTAGCATATCCTACAATTCCACCTGCATATTTTGTACCACTTACATTGGCTTTACTATAACAATTTTTAACTTCAAGATACTCACTAGATCCAGTAGGTGCATCAACTGCTCCTAATACACCACCTACATCATCGGCATTACCTACAACTTCTAAATCAGTATAAACTTTATAGCAAAATCCATATTCATATAGATCTCCTATAGCCCCACCAACTTTTCTAGTACCACTAATTTTTCCACCAATTACATTAATATTGGAAATTAGACCTTTTGAATAACCAACTACAGCACCTGTTCTTTGCATATTTGAAGTAATATCAACGTTTTCTAAATTTAAATTTGTAATTACTCCATCAACACCTAATTGGGCAAATAATCCTGTTGCTTCACTTTGAGAATTAATGTATAAATTCGATATTGTATGGCCTTTTCCATCAAATGTACCATTAAAAGCTTTAACAGCACCAGATTGTGATCCTAAAGGTGTCCATGATTTAAGATCAGGACCATATTCTAATGATAAATCAAGATCATTCATTAAAACATAATATGAATTTAAAGTATCAGGTTCACTTGCAACTTCCGCTAAATCTTTAATTGTTTCAATGCGATATGGATTTTCAATTGTTCCTTCTCCTCTATCACGAGTATTTTCGGCATCAAGAGTTAAAACTTCAGTTTTATAAATATCACTAAAGGTATTATTCAATTCTAAAACACAATAAAAATCATACCATTCTGATTCTTTTAATGAATCGATTGTAACGTAAATAAGCCCTTTACCATTTCCTTTATTAACAATATTAACATCTTGATAATTTTGTCCATTTTTAATTTCATTTTCTGTTGGTGCAGTTGCATTATGATCAATAAGAACATAATAAATATCACTACTTGAGTCTAAAGACTCTATTAAAACTTCAACTGAACCTGCTTGAATTTTTGATTCACTAACAGAAATGTTATTAAAACGTGGTTTTAAACTTTCTTCAGTATTTAATGAATTAGTTGAATTGATAACGCTTGAATTAGCTGAAGAACAAGCACAAAGTGATAATAAAGTACTAGTTAGTAAGATCATGTGTTTTTTCATAATATTCATCTCCTTTTTAATATTATATCTAAAGTTAATTAAAGACTGCAAAACTAGCAGTCTTTAAATTTTATTCTACATGAGATATTTCAAGTTTAACATTGCTGAATGTTGCACTCATACCAAGTCCACCACATAAGAATAGACCAGCATATACATATTCACTATCAACTTTAGTTAATTCCAAATCAGTATCAAATGTTTGAGCTAATTTATATTCAGCATCGGTAGCTAATTTATAATAACTTGTTACTGATGTATCATTTTTAACTATTTTTACATCAATTGTTGTTCCAACTTTTGGATTAATATTTTCTTTAACACGATCTTTTTTACCTTCAGTTGTATTTGTATCATCATATCTTCTTGCCCAAGCACAATATGAATAAGCTTGACCACTTGAATCAGATCCAAAGGCAGTTCCATAAAATCCTGTTGCGGCATAACGTGAATTCAAACCTGAAACATATTCATCGATATACATATCATCACGAACCATAATACCAACAGCATTTTGATTTTGTTTAACTGTTTCTAAATCTGCAAGATTATCAATTTTAATTGATGCTTCTAAAGTAAAGGAATCATTTTTACTAATTTGTTGGAAATACATAACCATGCCATCAGCAGTTGAATTAAATCTTCCTGAATAAGCTGGATCCATATCTTCCAAAGTGACATTTAAATCACCTGTTGTTGAATCGCCACTATTTTCTTTAATACTAAATTTAGAAAAATCAGGTTTATTCTTTTTTAAAGTACCAAATACTGAACCATGCCATCCATTGGAATTTGGATAATTTGATGACCAATCACCATCGCTTGGAGCTATATAACTTGGTTCTACATAGTTAGAATTAACTATTAAATATTTTTCTTTAGCTGGAACTTCTAAATTATCAACGACATATTTTCCTAATTCATTATCTGATTCTTTTAAAGTTTTAGCCATCATATAACCAACCATTTGAGCTCCATAGGCATTAACATGTGTGCCATCATGAGTCTTAGAAGTTGGTTGACCATACCAATTTTTTGCTTCTTCAGCACTTAATTTTCTTAATTCATCACCCATTAAGTTAGTGGTATCAATACAAGTTAAGCTTAATTCTTCAGCTAAATCACGAATTTCTTGAGCATAATTACCGGCATAAAATGTTGAATCCTCTGTCATATTATGCATATATTTACTACTAACATCATATTGTCCACTTTGATCATATCTAGGAATTGGTGTTGCAAGAATTGGTATTGCACCTGCTTCTTGAGCAATTTTGATAAAATTATTATATAGATAATATTTAAATGTTCCTTCAGTATCGATAGAATCATTTGCTACAAGTGTTCCTACCTCTGTTTTCTTTTCATCATTATGACCAAATGTAATTATTACATAGTCACCTTTTTTAACGTTATTCTTAAAGGTATTATAATTAGCAATTGATTTATCTAAAACCGCAAAACTTTTTGATGAAGCTCCTCCAACACCTAAATTAACAACATTTACATCTTCATTAAAATAATCTTTTATGGTTTTACCAAATCCTTGAATTTGATAATAATAAGATGTATTAGAAGTTGTAAAATCATAATTTGCACATGTGGAATCACCAATCATATATAAATTAGTAGGACTTTCCTCTTTATCTTGAGATGATGATGAAGATTCAGAAGATGAAGAAGCAACAGAACTTGTTAAACTCTCACTTGAAGAATTACTTTGTTCACTAGTAGTTAAATTATCACTAGTCGTAGTTTGAGTAGTAACTTGAGTAGTAGTTTCACTAGTTCCACTTTCTGAAGTACTAGAAGAATATTTGCTTTCAATTGAAGATGATGTATTTGTAGAGGTGCAAGAAAACAATAAACATGCTACCGACAAAACAAAAATACTTTTTTTCATAAAAAACTCCTTTTCAATATATTCCGTATATGCGAACATAGTTCGGGAATGTTCTTAAAAGAAATGTAAGCGTTTTCTTGCTTACACCCTTATCATAATTTTACTTTTTTCTAAAGTCAACTATTTTATTTTTTTAAATTAGTTCCAATCTTTCCAAAAGTCATCTAGATCGTTATAATCTAAGACATTATCTTTTTCCACTACAGAAAGAAGAATGATTTCATTAACATATATTTCATTTAATGATATTTCTGGTTTTATATACTTTTTCATAATCGTACTTCCTTATTGATTTGATAAAATTGCAGTTTCTGCTTTTATAAATCGAAAATCTACTTTTTCTGGAATATTAATAATCTTTACTGTAAAGAAATAATAACCTTCTTCAGCATCTAATGGACTTTCTCCATTTTGAATAGATTTCATTAAACCAGTTGTTTCTAATTCAGCATACTTATATGCACCATCTATTTGTACGTAAATTTTAAATTTCAAAGCTTTATATTTTTCACTTAATTTTTCTAAATCTTCACTTCCAACATAAACTTTTCCAACAAAACGTATAGAATTTTCATCTTGTGTTAATTGAGTTCCAACAAATTCATTAGCGCCTATACATTCCAAAGAAACTTCACTAAAGGAAACTTTTATAGGGCCTGAAATATAAACACCTACATATAATTTTTTATTATTAGTTTCTAACGCCATATCATCACTAGAAATAAATTTCTTATCAATGCTTTGTTGAATATCCGAATATTTAAGTGTATATTTATTACCTGTTTTTGTAATAGTTAAATCAACTATATCACAATCAACTAATTTCTTATTTTCTTCATCAAATCTAGGAATGACATTAACATTTTGACCTAATAATTTTCTTGATGAATTTGGCCAGTGACCAAAATTATAGGAATAAGAAGTATTATCTTTTGTATTTATAAATGGTAACCCAAAATTACCTACAGCCACAAAATCTTTATTATAATTTTCTATAAATTCTTTTGTACGCACATGATCTCTTACTTGTAATCCACAAGACATAACAGATGTATCAGTAGAATTTTTAATATCTTCAATTTTCATTTTTGCTTTTAAAGTAAAATCTTTATTTGCATCTATTTCTTTATAAGCAAATACAAATGAATAATATTTACTAACAGTTTTAGTGAAATTTGCTGCATTATTTATACCATCTTCCATTACAATATGATCAAGCGATGAATCTACATTGTAATTTAAAGTACCAATATTATTTTGATTCAAATGACCAAATACTGCACTTTTCCAAGTTTCATTATTATCATTTTTAATTTCAAATTGAATATTAGAAAAAGAAACTTTTAGAGGACCCGCGACAAATAATCCTACATATAACTTTTTTGCTTGATTAAATATAGCATCGCTATAGGTATAATCTATTAGACTATTTAAACCTTCTAATTCATATTTTAAGTAAAATTTATCATCATTTTTTTCAATTAATAATTTAGCCTTTTTAATTAAATTATCTGTAGAAGGAAGTATTTGATATTGTGATTTTAGATTGGCAAATGTTTTATTTTCATCATCTTTTCTACAAAAAATATTATTTGTTTTTGTGCCAGCAGGTAATCCATAGTTTCCAACAGCAACAAATGGTTTTTTGTATGTTTCAAAATAATTATTTTCATTACCATCTAAGCCAATATCATCACGAACCATAATACCTAGTCCGTAATTTCCATAATTAACACTTGTTGAACTTACTGGATGAATATCTTCAATATCCATAACTGCAGAAAATGAAAATGAAATATCTGTATTATAAATCTCTTTATAATAATACCCTAAACTATCTCCCGCAGCAGTAGCTTTAGAAGTCATTTTTGGAAAAGCATTAGAATAATTAGAATCTAAAGTATCAACATCTAAAGTAACTTTCTCATCCGAAAATGAAGTTTCAAATTTTGGTTTTTTTGAATTTTGATAACGACCAAATATTCTTGAATTCCATTCTTGACTTACAATGGAATTATCAATTTTAGTTTTCTTATTAAAATCTTGATAATTAATCGCCAAATCATCATCATTTAAAGAAAATGTGTTAGATGTTTTATTTGATGTAGGATTCAAAGCTATTAATGATAGTAAGAAGCCTAAGATCAAAAATTTGAATTTTTTCATAATAAACAACTCCTTTTGAACGTTATTCCGAATATGCGAACATAGTTCATAATTATGACTTTGCCATTTTTATAGCACGATAATTTTTCCTTGTCAATATGGGCTAAAATGCTAAAATTTTAAAAGTTGATGTACTTACTATTTTTTATATTTATAAAATATAAGCATGAATATTTTAAAAATTTTTTAGGTGAAAAATTTTTTTTATTTTCCTCTTTACAAATTAAAAATTTTATGCATAATATATGAGCAGAAAGGAAAGAGAGATTTATTTAGTATATGTTAATAAAATAAAATTTTCATTATATTATTCTTTTATAAGAATATAATTAATTTGATTAAATCAAATTAGCCAAATAAATTACTTAAACAAACACAACAATAATATTATATTTTGAAAGGACAAAAATTTATGCAAAAAAAGAGCAAACTCTTATTTTTACTCAACTCAATTTTCTTGTGTTTTACTATCCCTTTATTTGATATCGCATTTAATAATAACGATATCAACAAAAGTCTTGAAAATCCTATTCTTAACGAAAGGCAAGAGAATCATAAGAAAAAACAACAAAATTTAATTTTTTCAACTTACGATAGCGAAGAAATTTTAGATGAAGATTATCAATTTACTTTACCTACAAAATTTGGTAAGTTCCAAGAAAGTGAATATCCTTCTTATTATTATCCTCAAGAATTTGAAAGTTTAGATAATGTTAATACTAAAGAAGAATTAAATGCCACAAGAATGGGACAAATTCGTATTGAAAACGAAGAAATTTTAGCTGAAACTGATGCCAAGATTGCTAATAATACTTTACAAAAACATAATTCTGCGGATGGTCAATTTTTTGGTAAAGTTGAAGATACTGCTAAAAGAATAGTTAAAAAAGTTACTATCAATCATAATGTTTCTTCCCGTCATTCTTTAGGTGTATTTGCTCCAGCAGGAGAAATATTAACTGTAGAAATTGATGAAGAAATCATTAATAAAACCGATGAAAAAAATCGCTTAACAATTATCGTTGGATTTCCGTATAGAGAAAATACTGTCCATGAAGTAGAAAAAAAATATTTCCAAAAATGGAGAGATGCTAAAAATCGTATGCCAATTTTATTTAAAGAATTTGTTATTACAAATCCTGTAACAAAAATTGGTTCTCCACTTGGTGGCATGGTATTTTTAAAAGATATTCCTGGCGCTATTGATGAGGATTTTGATATTAAGATTTCTGGTGGTGTTAATAATCCTTCTTATCAATATGGTGTATCAAGTTTATCAGACTGGAAAGATATGCTTAATTCACCAAGTCCATATGCAATTATTCAAACCCCTTATTTATATTTTTACGCCCCAAAAATTTATGTAAATCACATTGAAAATCCTACAAATATTTTATATTTTTGGCATAATGCGGCGATGTTATCAAATTATGCGATGGGATTAGACACATTAAATAATAAAATTCGTCCAGTAATTCTAATATTCGATAGTTATGTAGCAAGTGGAGCTGCGCTTGCTTATCCTGGAATATTTGCCGCGGTTTGTCCTGCTTCTTGGATTAGCCAAGCACTTGATTACAAGAGTATGTTAACATCTTTAGATTGTTGGGGAACAATTCATGAATTCAATCATAATTTCCAATATCCTTTATCAAGAAGTTTAGATAAACCTTGGACTGTTGGTAGTAACTTTATTGAAATAACAAATAATGTCATAAGCGTTTTATCTTTTATTCAATATACTGATGCTGATTCTTCAAGAAATGATGTTGCAAGTAGTGGTTGGTCAAATACCATTAATCCTTATTACAATTTAAAAACATTATTAAATGTTGATAAATCAAAAGCAAATTTTGAAGCATTAGGTAGTGATAAAATTTATGCCTATTGTGATTTAATTCATAGTTTTGGCGCTGATAAATTTATTCACTTTTTAAGGCAAATAGGTGGCGCGGAGCATTCAGATTATTTAACGAACAATCAAGTTGTAACCGCGAATGGAACTGATTCAAATTATACTAAAACAGAAGATGGATTTGCTTATTTTGCAAGTCAATACTTTGGTTATGATTTATCTGATTATTTGATGAATGTTTATCATTTCTCTTTAAAGCAAGAAACTATAGATGCAATTAAAAATTTAAATCATCCAAAATATTTTAGCATTCAAAATGTCTATGCTTTAGGTGAAGTTGGTGTGGAAACTGGTAAACCTTATATTTTAAATCATGAAGAAGAATCATTTACTTTAGATTTAAAAGAAAAAACAATATCAAATGCCGATTCATTTGAAATTACATCTATTACCAATATGGAAAATGGTAGTTATAAATTAAATGCTGATGGAACATATACATTTACACCAAATAGTTCATATGAAGATATGATATTTAATTTAAATTATGAAGCTCATTTTAATGATGATCAAACTACCTATCATAAAACATTGAAAGTACATTTTAAATTTGCTGTTGATAAAACAGTAAACGCTAAAGAATATAGAGTTGAATTATCTTCATGTAATAAAGATGTTAAAAAAGCAATTGAATTATTTGAAAATGATACTTATTTTGAAAAGAAATATGTTGTTAAAAATTTAAATACTAGTGTTACTAATGGAGTTAATTTAACACATCTTTCCACAAAAGTATTCTTTAATAAAGATTCTGAAGTAACCTTTATTATTTATGGTGATGATTACACACTTTTAAAAATAAATGATCAAGAAGCTATTTGTAATGAATACACTGCGAATTTACAAACAGCACTTAATAGAAAAAATAATACTTTGAAAATAGAAGTTAAAGCATATGAACCTATTAAAATTGATGCCTATTGTTTAAATGGAGGAGGCATTGGAAATATTGTTGTACAATATAGTTTTGATGAAATAAATTATCAAAATATCTTTGCTGAAAACTGTTTAAGTGATACTGTTTCTGATGACGTTATCAATGCTCAAATGGAAGCCAATCAATCTCCTCATGTCTATGAAACAAAATACGATTTATCAGAAAATGCTGTAAATAGACAATATGAAAATGGATTAAATTTAACTAAACGCATTCAAAATGTAAAATGTGTAAATAAAAGTGGAATCGAAATTAAAGGTAACGCTAATGATCACAAAATTGAAAATTTAACTGATAATAATATGTCAACTTGGTTCACACCAAAATTATCAGAAACGTATCCACTTTATTATGTATTTGATTTTGGTGTAGAAACTGCATTTTCCAATATAAATGTTACATTCTATGATTCAACTTATGCCCCTAGATTATATAATTATTATGTTAGTAAAGATAAAACATCATATAATAAAATCTATACTAGAGAAAACAATTCTTATAATACAAATTTCAACGATGTATTTGAAATCGCAACGGGAAGATATTTAATCTTAGAAATAGCAGAAAGTAATTCTTATAATCGCACAAGTATTAAAGAAATTAGTTTTGCTCAATCATTAAATAAAACTGATAACTTAAACATTTATAATTCATCAGAAGAAGTCTTTACTTATTCTAATAATTGGTTTGAAGTTAAAGGTAATTATATTAATGGTAAAGCTAAAACTTCATCTGATGGAAAAGTATCATTTATTCTTGATGGAGAAGATCTACTCCTTTATAGCTTAAATAAAAACCAAGAAACAAATTCATATGTTACAATTGATGGAGTAACTTATGAAATAAATAAAGAAAATATTGCAAACTCACCTAGTTTATTTGTAGCAAATCTTGAAAACAAAAAACATTTAGTAACTATTTATGCTGATGATTTAATTTTCGACGCTATTAAAACAAGCGGAACTATTCAAGAACTATATAATTTAAATGAAATTGAATTAAATATTGAAGATTTTATTTATGATAACAAAGCATATTTACCTAAATTAACTTTTAACTCAAATGAATTAATTGAACATCAAGATTATGAAATTATAAGTTGTGAAAATAATGTTGAAGTAGGTAGTGTTTCATTTACTATTGAAGGTAAAGGATTTTTCAAAGGAACATATACATCTAGCTTCAATATTAATCAAAAAGTCTTAAATAACGATAATGTAACTATAGACTTTGAAGATAATCAAACATTTACAAGTAAAGAAATTACTCCAGAAGTAACAATTAAAACTGTTGTTAATAATAAAGAAGTTATCTTAATTGAAGATGAAGATTATAAATTAACTTATCAAAACAATCTTAATGTTGGACAAGGTGAAATTAGCATAACCTTTATTAATAATTATCAAGGTGAAATCAAAAAGACATTTAATATCAATGCTAAAAAAGTTGATGATGGTTATAAAATTGAAGTAGCTGATCAAGTTTATGATGGTACTAATTTAACACCTAAAGCTAATGTCACATTAACTTTAAATGGTAAAACAATAACTTTAGTTGAAGGCGTTGATTATGAAGTTGAATATGAAAATAATGTCAATTCTGGTACAGCGACTATTAAAATAATACTTAAAGGCAACTATCATGGTGAACTAGAACAAAATTTTAAAATTGCATCTCAAAAAGTCAATAATGATGATGTAAAAATAATTATTGATAATCAAGTTTATGATGGAACTAGTTTAACACCTAATGTAAAAGTTACTATCAATTTTGAAGGACAAGAAATTGTTTTAGAAGAAAATAAAGATTTTATCATTACTTATGAAGACAATTTAAATTCTGGTGTTGCTAAAGTTAAAATAACCTTTATTAATAATTATGAAGGTGAAATTAATTCCACATTTAATATCGAAGCTAAAACTCTTAATGATAATGACTTAACTATAACTTTAAATAATGAACAAGATTATACTGGAAAAGAAATTACTCCAGAAATTGAAATTAAAATTGAAGAAAATGGTCAAAAAATTACTTTAGTTGAAGGAAAAGATTACGAAGTTAATTATGTAGATAATGTTGAAGTTGGTGAAGGAAAATTAGTTATCAATTTCAAAGGTAATTATCAAGGCACAAAAACACTTACTTTCAATATCAATAAAGCCAAAACTAATAATCTTAATAACAACTTAACTATTACAGCTTCTATATGTATTGGTTTAGTAATTGTAGCTGCGGCTGCTACACCTATAATAATCATCAAAAAACGTAAAAAACATAATTAGTTTAAATTAATTAAGTTAAAAAAGACTATAAAAAATAGTGGATATAGAAAATGTATCTAGCTGTTCTTATAGTCTTTTATTATGTTTAAATTTATATTTATTATTTGCTTATTTTTTAATATATTATTCAAATTTAGGTTACAATTTTAAAAACAAGTTTTTTTATTGATTCCTTAGCTATAATAGTCGAAGAAAATATGAAAATATTTATAAATATAGTTTAATAACCTATGTAGAATATGTAGATTATAATTTTTCTACAATCAAAACGTCTTTAGGTTAAATTACCCAAGCGTTTCTTGCATTAAAAAAAGGCTGTAAAGCGTTACTTTTTAAAAGTTAAGTTTCACAAGCCCTTAAAAATTTTTTATTCGCTTCTTAAAGCATCAACAGGATTCTTTTTCGCTGCAGATCGAGCAGGAATTAAACCAGATATCAAAGTTAAGCCAATAGAAATTATTATCATAATTAACGCTACTGGGAATGGTAGAGTAGCAATAGTGTATACACCGCTTAAATTACCTACGATTAAATTGATAATTCCTGAGAATATATAGGTTACTAAAATTCCTAGAATTCCAGATACTCCACCTATAATAAATGTTTCGGCATTGAAGAGTCGAGATACATCTTTCTTTCTTCCACCAAGCGATCTAATAACACCAATTTCTTTAACTCTTTCCATAACGGAAACATAAGTAATTACTGCAATCATAACTGTCGAAACTAATAATGATAAAGCTGTAAATGCCACCAAAGCAGAAGTAACCATAGTAATCATCGTATTAACTAAGGATATAACTAAGGATAAAACATCAGTGTGTGTCATTTCTAAACGATCTTGAGCCAAAATTACTTTACCATTACTTAATGTTATATCTTGATCACTATTCCACTTTTCAAGATAATTAACTACATTATCTTTATTTTTAAAATCTTTAGGATAAATATTTATAATACTTGGAATATTTTTTCCTCCAACATTATTCAAAGATAATATATAAGTTTCTGGCATTTTATCAGGTAAAACTGTATTTAACAAAGATATCATCATTGAAGAACTACCAATAAATCCTAAACCTTTATGTTCTGATTCATCAAAGAAAGAATATTCATACGTAATTCCTATACCAGTTGTTTCATTTAATGGCATAGAGGTAATATCTTTACCGCTTGTATTAATATAATTTACAATCTTACTATCTTTACTAACATCAAGAATTTTATTAACTAAAGATTCAGTATAATATAAACCAGTTTCTAATGTGCCATAAGATATACCTTCTTTAGGTTTTAAAACACCTGCAATTTTAAATTTTATTGCTCCTAATTCTTCTAATTCTTCTTCAGTTAAAGAATCAATATCTATATAAGGTTTATAGTTAAATGGATTTGTTTCTTTTAACATATCAATTTGCTGTTCTAAGAAAATATAATCGTTAGGGAACCAAATAAATTCTTTATTAACTAATTCATCTAATGAAATTTGAATTTGATCTTTGTACATCTCTTCATCAAATCTTTCATCTTCAATAGCGTGATAAATAATATTGAAGAATTGTTCTTGTGAATAATATCCAAATTGCGCTAAAAAGAGATCAGAAAGTTGTCCATTATCATCAAGTACAAGCATTAATTCATTTTCTTTGGAAGCAAAACGTGAATCTTCTGTTACAAAATCATATTGATCCATAATAAATTGTTCATTATTAGGAATTTGCATAAAATTATCAGTATAACTAGAAATTAAATATGCATAATCACTATATTCAGTTTGTTTCAATAAAGCGGTATAAATTTCTTCAATTACTGATAATGAAGGAATATCATTTGTATTTTGATTTTTAAAAGAAGCAGAAGTATAAATATTATTTTTAAGATCTAATCCATAATCAAAAACAACAGCAGAATAATATTCTTCAGGCATTTCTTTAATAAAATCAACATAATCACTAGTTATTTCATTACTTTTTTGCAAAGATTTAAAATCTTCAGAACGTTTTATAAGTGTTTCAATTACTCTATTAACATTAACTTTTCCATCTTCAATGCCATTAGTTATTGCATCTTGTTTATCATTATTTGAGGCACTAGAAACTAAAGCATTAATATCTAAAGTTTCTTCCGCGACAACAATTGGATTAGAAGAAATCATATCTTCTTGCATATGGTGTATGTAATTTTGGACCCCTGTAGAAACTGATAAAACCGTAGCGATACCAATAATACCAATAGATCCAGCAAAACAAACCATCAATGTTCGTTTAAATTTTGACATTAAATTACGAGCAGATAATCTAAATCCTTGCCAAAATGATAATTTTGATTTACGAGAATTATTTTCGCTTTTACTTTCCTTTCTCTCAATTATTTTTCCATCATAAGGGTTAGAGTCTGATACAACATTACCATCTAGTAATTTCACAATTCTTGTAGAATATTTTTCGGCCAAATCTGGATTATGGGTAACCATAATAACTAAAGTATCTTTAGCTATTTCTTTAATAAGATCCATTATTTGTATACTTGTTACCGTATCAAGTGCACCAGTAGGTTCATCCGCTAAAAGGATTTCTGGATCATTTACAAGAGCTCTTGCAATAGCAACTCTTTGACATTGTCCACCAGAAAGTTGATTAGGCTTTTTATTATATAAACCTGCTAAGCCAACTTTATCTAATGCATTTTTAGCTTTTGAAACTCTTTCTTCTTTATTAATTCCTGAAATTGTTAAAGCAAGCTCTACATTTTCTAAAATAGTTTGATGAGGAATTAAATTATAACTTTGAAAAACAAATCCAATTCTATGATTACGGTAATTGTCCCAATCTCTATCCTTATATTCTTTTGTTGAAACTTCATCAATAAATAATTCACCATCAGTATAATGATCTAGACCACCAATAATATTTAACAAAGTAGTTTTACCACATCCTGATGGTCCTAAAATAGAAACAAATTCACTTTCTCTAAAGGTAATTGAAACACCTTTTAAGGCATTAACAACAGTGTCAGCAACATAATAATCTTTTTTAATATTAACTAATTTTAACAAAATTACCACCCCTTAAATTAATTATTATTTTAGTGCTTTTTATATGCTAAAACAATAAAATAAATTAGAAACATTAAAATATATTTTTACATTAAATGACAAAGTAAATTCAATATAAAAATTAGAAATAGCTAAAGCTAAATAAGAAAGAATATACAAGCATTATTTATGGGTTTCAAATCACTTTTAAATTTTCAATTTTTCTTTTATATTCATTCATCTAAATAACTTCCGTATCTTTTTTAGCTATGTTAATTATAAATTTTATTTCTTTCTTATTTAGAATTTTTTTTCATTATTTTATGTATTATTTAACATCCATATTTGTTTTAAGTTCAAATTCTTTTTTGACATTTTTAAAATAAATAAAGATAAACGGAAATGATATAAGTGAAGCTGTAATATCACCAAGACAATTAGAAACTTGGACTCCGCCAATTCCAAAATATAAAGGTAAAATTAAAATATATGGTAAAAGACATAGCCCACCTCTTAAAGAAGCAAGTAAAGAAGCAATAAAACTTTTACCAGTAGATTGATATAGCATATTTGTTGTTACCGAAATTGGTAAAAAACAAAGTCCAATACAAAGAAAACAAAGTGTTTTTGAACCAATATTTACCACATTTTCTGAATCGATAAAAATATCGACTATTTGTCTTGAAAAAATAAATGAAATAATTGCAAAAACAAAAAATATTCCAAATGAAGTAAATAATGTAAAATTAAAAGTATCTTTTAAACGTTTATATTCTCTTTTTTGATAATTAAAAGATGAAACAGGTTGAAAACCTTGTCCAATACCTAGTCCAACTGAAAACATAAATCCTTGTAAACGTGAGCAAATCGAAATAGCGGAAACACAATCATCACCATAATGACCTGCGACAGCATTTAAAACACCAGAAGAAACAGAATTCAATCCTTGTCGAATAAAACTAGGAAATCCATTTTTAATAACTATTAATATTTGATGTTTATTTTTAAAAACATAATGCATTGACACTTTACAAACTGATTCTTTTTTCATCAAAATTAATAAAATAATTAAAGAAACGTATTGGCTTAAAGCTGTTGATAATCCAGCTCCAATAACACCCCAATTAAAAACAAAAATAAATAAAGGATCAAATGCCATATTTAAAATTGCTCCAACAACTAAACCTATCATTCCTAAATAAGTCTTACCTTCATAACGGAAGATATTATTTATTGCTAAAGAAGTCATAATCGCAGGTGCAGATAATAAAATCATTGAGCCATATTGTTTAGCATATGGCAAAATTGTATTTGTCGAACCTAATAATCTCATAAATGGTTCTAAAAATATTAATCCAAAAATTGTAAATAATGTACCAATTAATAAGCAAAAAAAGATAGCAATAGAGGCAAAAGAAGAAGCACTTTCTTCATCTTTTTCAGCTAGACGTCTTGAAATATTTGTACCAGCTCCTTGACCAAACATAAATGCTATTGCTTGTAATATAGCCATTAATGTAAATAAAATACCAATTGCCCCAGATTGAGAAACTCCAAGTTCTCCCACAAAATAAGTATCAACTAAGTTATATATATTAGATATTAAATTAGATATAATCGCTGGAATTGAGAGAATGAGAATAAGTTTAGGAATTGGCATTTTTAGCATTTTATCATAATTTTTTTTCACATTCTCACCTCATTTCTATTATATTTTAGTAATTATTTTTTTATTTGCAAATTTTTTTTAACATTTTATATCATTAATCATGCATAATGTATTCTTTTTCAATATTTTCTAAAGCATAAAACGCAACAGTTCCACTATTTTCATTTGCAAGAACAAGAACATTTTTTTCATTAAGACTATAATTTTCATGAATAAAATCAATGCTTTCTGGAGCAACATCACCCGCCATATCTTTTGAATAATCTCGAGAATTAGCATAACTTACTAATTTAACATCTTGAAAATTAGTAATATCAAACATCATAGCTCCACCTTGTCTTTCTAATGCTACAAATGCAAATGTTTTATCATCTATATTTACAATCTTAATTGCTTCTGGTTCTATTCCCTTTTTCTTACTACGAGCATCAAGATTTACATTATCATTATCACAATTAAAATAAGCTTTATATTTACTTTCACTTATAGCTTTTTCAATCATATCTTTACTATCAAAAACACATTCCATAGTTTCAGCATCAAAAATAGAAAAAGATCTAGTTCCAAAAAGATAATGCTTGTCCTTATCTAATGCTTCAAATTCTGAATTATCTAGCGTTTCAACTTTTGAACCATCTACACTATATTTTTTTACGACAGAATATTCATTAAATTCTCTAGCATCACCTTCATTTGCCGTTGCGATATAAGTTTTATTATTATGCACAAAAGCATCGATACCATCTGGCATATAAACTCCAAAAACATTTTGTAATTTTATATTAATTTTTCCATCATCAACTAAATCTAAACCATTGTCTTGAAGACTATGATCTTTAAATCCAAGCCCTTTAACTGATATAAATTGTTTTCTTTTAATATCTAATGTTGCAATCGCATTATTTTCTTGTAGCGATATATATGCTAAATCTTTATTCCAAGTTATATATTCTGGTTCTAAATCTAAAGAAGGTAAAGTGTCTTTTTTTATTAAAACTTTATCTTTAATAAGATCGTTATAATTACTATCAAAATTATCAAAACTAACAATGGTTGAAGAAGGATTTTCTTCTTCTAAATCAATAATAGTTACACTACCTTTAGGATCTAAAGCGTTGCTATCTTTATAACCAAGTCTTGGTTCACCTTCATCCGCGGTTAAAATAACATTATCAGCAAAAGTAATCATATCAGGTTGAATACCAGTTCTATAAGATTTTAAATAATTTCCCTCATAATCTAAAATAACCGCGACACCATTTTTATCATAATCTAAATGTTGTAAAGAAACTGCGATTAAATCAAGATCAAAATTTATAGCGACACTTGTAATATCACCAACTTTAAAATCACTTGCAAAATCTGATTGATGATCTTTAACAATTTGTGAAAAAGAAATTGATTTATCATAAACTGTTTCTAATTCTTTACTATCTTGATAAGTTTTTAATAAAAAAATATCAATTGTTTGACTTTTACCATTAACAAGATAAATTTTATTATTTTCATAATTATATTTAACAATTTCGGCAACACATCCTTTAGGATCTGATAATCCTGTTGAATATCCCGCGACTTTATTTAAATATAAAGTTTCATTAAGATTAACTTTATCAACTTGAATAGATGTATTATTACTTTCAAAAGATGAAAAAGAATTACTAGAATATTTTTCGTCACTATTTTGGTTATTTGAATTAGTTGATTGAAAATTATTTTTTGATAAATTAATAGAACTACTCTTATTTTCACAACTTACAAATAAAATTAATGTACTAGTAATAGTAAAAAATTTAATAAATTTACCTATATAGTTATACTTTTTCATATACTGCCCTCTAGAAATTAATTATACAATTAATAAATTGAAATTAAATCCTTTTATTATTTTATCTATATTAATTAAATAATAAAAAATAATTTGCTTTTTAAAATAATAATGTAAAAAAGCAAGAACAAGTGTAAAATATATATTGTTAGGAGATTAATTATATGGTAAAAGTTGATATTATTTCTGGATTTCTTGGTGCAGGAAAAACAACACTTATCAAGAAATTATTAGAATCTAAAATTAAAAATGAAAAAAAGGTATTAATTGAAAACGAATTTGGTGAAATAAGCGTTGATGGAAGTTTTCTTAAAGAATCAGGTATAGAAATTAAAGAAATCAATGCGGGATGCATATGCTGTTCTTTAGTGGGTGATTTTACCAAATCTATTAAAGAAGTAATTACAAAATTTAATCCTGAAAGAATAATTATTGAACCTTCAGGAGTTGGTAAACTTTCTGATATTATCAATGCTATCAAAAAAGCTGATATAGAAGAATTAAAAATTAATATGTTAGTAACTATTGTTGATGGTTTAAAAGCTAAATTATATTTAAAGAATTTTGGTGAATTCTTTCTTGATCAAATAGAATTTGCAAATTCAATCATCATTTCTAAATTAGATAAAGCAAAAGGTAATAAAGATGAATTAATGATGTTAGTGAAAGAAAAAAATGATCACGCAAATATTATTACTACCTCGATCAATGAAATGGATGCAAATGATTTATTAAAAATTCTTGAAGAAAAAGATTCTTTACATGAAAAATTTATGGAAACTGTCTTAAAAGAAGCCGAAAAAGCTCATCATGAACATCATCATGACGATGAAGAAGAATGCTGCCATCACCATGAACATCATCACGACGATGATGAAGAGGAATGTTGTCATCACCATGAACACCATCACGATGATGAAGAGGAATGTTGTCATCATCATGAGCATCACCACGATGCTGATGAAATTTTTACTTCATGGGGAAAAGAAACAACAAAAATAGTTAGTTATGATAGCTTAAAGAAATTTTTAGATACTTTAGCAAATGATGATAGTTTAGGTATAATCGTAAGAAGCAAAGGAATTTTAAAAGCTAGTGATAATGAAAAATGGTATTATTTTGATTTTGTCGCAGGTGATTATGAAATTCGTTTAGGAAATCCAGATTTTACTGGAAGGATTGTTGTTATTGGTTCTAAAATTGATGAAGAAAAAATTGAAAGATTGTTTTTAGAAATTTAATATGAAAAAAGTACCTGTATTTCTTATTCAAGGTTTCCTCGATTCTGGTAAAACTAGTTTTATCAAAGCAACATTAAAAAGAGATAAAATATTTGCTAAAGGTAAAACTCTTTTACTTTGTTGCGAACAAGGAGAAATTGAATATTCTAGTGAAGAACTAGCTAAATTAAACATTGAAGTAATATATTTTGAATCTGAAGAGGAATTTTCTTTATTAAGATTAAATGAATTACAAAAAAAATATAATCCTGAACGATATCTTATAGAAATGAATTTTTTATGGGATGAAAATAGTATATCTTATCCTGATTTTATGGAAATTGTCCAAATATTTACGATTATTGATGGAACAACATTCCCAACATATTTTACTAATATGAAGCAAAAATTTACTAATGCCATTCAAATATCTGATGTCGTGGCCTTTACTAAATTAAAATCTGATGCATCTACTTTACAACAATTTAAACAAAGTTTAGCTATTACTAATTATCGTTGTTATTATTGTTTAATGAATGAAGATTCTCTTGCCGAAAAAGAAGTATTTGATTCTTTAGTGCCTTATGATATGAATCAAAATGAATTATTTATTGAGGATAAGGATTTTGGAATTTTTTACATTGATTCATATACAAACAAAGAAAATTACGAAAATAAAATTGTTAATCTAAAAGCTTGGGTTGCTAAGGCAGGGAAATTAAAACCTCATGAATTTATTTTAGGAAGAAAAGTACTCAATTGCTGTGCTCAAGATATTCAATTTTTTGGTTTTCTTGTAAATGATGATTTGAATATGAATATAGAACATAATTCATGGATTAAAATCAAAGCTCGTTGTAATGTCGTTTATAGCGAAGAATATAAAGAAGATGAAATAGTTTTAACTCCTTTAGAAATTGAAAAAATTCCACCTTTTGAACAAGAAATTTTAGATTTAAGATAATATTAAAGACTATAAAAACAATCAAAAGCATATTAATATGATAAAATTGTTCTTATAGTCTTTTTTTTATTTATTTTGTTTTAAAATCATATCTATAAAATATTTATGAACTAAAAGACTTTCGCTTAATTCAGGGTGAAATGATGTAACTAGTTGATTTTTATTTCTTGCTGCGACAATATTATTATTTACTTTTGCTAAAACTTCACAATCATTATAAACTTCTTCAATATAAGGAGCTCTTATAAAAATCATTGGAATTTTACCTATACCCTTAAATTCACCTATTGTTTCAAAACTACTTATTTGTCTACCATAAGCATTTCTTTTAACTTTTATATCCATTGTTGCAAGATGAATTCTTGTATCATTTAAAATTTCTTTAGCCAGAAGAATTAATCCCGCGCAAGTTCCAAAAACGCATAGACCATTTTCAATTTTTTGTTTTAATATATCAAATAAATCTAAATCTTTTAATAATTTTCCTATTACTGTAGATTCTCCTCCAGGAATAATTAAACCATCAAAATCCTTTTCAGCATCTTTTTTTTGTCGTATTTCAAAATAAGGAATTTGAAGTTTTTCTAGCGCTTTTTCATGTTCATAAAAAGCTCCTTGCAATGCCAAAACTCCAACAAGCATTATTTTCCTCTTTCCTCCATGATTATTTTAATTTCATCTTCATTAATGCCAACCATAGCGCCACCTAAATCTTCAGATAGTTCTGCCAAAATTTTTTTATCATTATAATTAGTTACTGCTTTTACAATGGCCGCGGCTCTTTTTTCAGGATTTTTAGATTTAAATATCCCCGAGCCAACAAAAACACCATCCGCGCCTAATTGCATCATCAAAGCAGCATCAGCAGGTGTAGCAATTCCTCCAGCAGCAAAATTAACAACTGGTAAACGTTTTATTTCTTGTACTTTTTTTATTAATTCAAAAGAAACTCTTTCTTTTTTGGCGTAATCTTTTAATTCTTCATCATTCATTTCATTAAGCATAGCAATTTCTTCTTTTATAATGCGCATATGCCTTACTGCTTGAATTATATCTCCAGTTCCTGGTTCACCTTTGGTGCGAATCATACTTGCTCCTTCTTGAATTCTTCTTAAAGCTTCGCCTAAATTTCTTGCACCACATACAAAGGGAACTTCAAAATCATGCTTATTAATATGGTATTTATCATCCGCAGGAGATAATACTTCGCTTTCATCAATATAATCAATTTCTAATGCTTCAAGAATTTGTGCCTCTACAAAATGACCAATACGGCATTTAGCCATGACTGGTATTGAAACAGCTTGTTGAATACTTTTTATGAGTTTAGGATCACTCATTCTACTTACTCCTCCAGCCGAACGAATATCGGCAGGAATTCTTTCTAAAGCCATTACAGCACAAGCACCTGCGTTTTCTGCAATTATAGCTTGTTCAGGACTTGTCACATCCATTATGACGCCACCTTTTAACATTTGAGCTAGATTTTTATTTAATTCATAACGATCTTGTTTCATAATTTTATCTCCTTTTAAATTCAAAAATAGTATATAACATTTTTCTTTAATAACAAGTAAAGCTTATTATATTTATATTTATTTTTTGTTTCTTTATTCTACAGATTTTAAAGCAGAAGGTGCATCGACTTTATTAATAAGTCTAGCCAATAATAAATTGACTACTAAAGATGTTCCACAAGATAATAAAACACTATAAAAATAAGAAATAAAATAAATATGATATAAAAAGTGGAATAATTCTGTTTGATTAACTTGTAAAATTAAAACTAACAACGGATAACCAAAAAATAATCCAAGAATACATCCTATTAACGTTAAAAATAAAATTTCACCAATTAAAGATAATCTAATTTCCTTATTATTTCCTCCAAGAACTTTTAATGTCGCAATATCTTTTTTTCGATCATTAAAATTTAATAAAGCTAAATTATAAGTTACAACAATAGATAATAAAATAGCAAATACTTTTACAGTATTACACATCACTTCAACAGAACTTAAGATTTCCTTAATCCGTTTTTTATTTTCTTTATTTGTTCTTACCGATGCAAAATAATCACCAAGTTGAACTACCTCATTTTTGGTATCATCACTTAAATTGCTATCTTTTAATACAACATTTGCTCCACTTGGATTAAAATTAACTTCTAAATTGCTAGTTAAAGTATAAATATGTAATAAATAAGAAGAATCAAATAAATAATCAACAGTTAAATTTATTTTTTTACCTTGATATATTAAAGTAATTTCTTCGTTTAATTTTACATCTAATTTGTCCGCTAAAAAGTGCGACATAGCAATACCTTTATTAACATTATTTAAAAAATCAAAACAATATATTTCTTCATTTGATATAACTTCAATCGTAGTATCAACAATCTTATCTTTATTTACAGCTTGTAAAGGTAAATTCATATATTCCTGTACATATAAAATATTATCTATATTTAATAATTGTTCTTCATATGAAATAGTTTCTTTATATGTCAAAGTTAAATCAGACTTATCATGTTCATTAAAATCTAAATTCACTCCGTAATTAACAGTATCCATAATTCCAAATCCCGATACTAATAAAGATGTGCAACCTAATACACCAAAAATAACCATTAATGTACGAATAAAATTAGAACATATATTTCTTTTTATCATTTTTAAAGATAAAATAAATGCTGAATTATTTTTGCTTTCTCTTTTTAAATTTTTTCTTATTTTTAAATGAGTGGATTCTACAGGTTTTAAATTTACTTCTTTAAAAGAAACTAAAAAAGAAACTAAAAGACTTAAAAAGCAAAATAAAAATGTTGAAAGAAAAATATCTTTAAAAGGATAAATATTATTTATTTTTGGCAAAATATATAAAATATCGTATTTGTGATTCAAAATATTAGGAATAATTAAAGGACCTACAATACTACCAAAAAAACATCCAATGAAGCAAAGAAATAACCCAACAAAAAGATAATGCATTAAAATTCTGACTTTAGAAATACCTATTGCTTTCATAATACCAATATCGGATTTAGAACGATAAATTAATTGAGAAAGTGTAGTAAGAACAACTAATATTGCCACGATAAAGAAAATGCTTGGAAAAACTAAACTTAATTGTCTTGCTTGTTTTACATCTGTTTCTAAAGTTAAAGAGGTTGGAAGTTTATCTCTAGTTAAAGAAGTAATTAAATTATCACTTTCTTTTTCTTGAAAATATGAATGTATTATCTGATTAATTTCATTTAAGTTATAACCTTCTTTAATTTTTAAAAGATATTGATTATGGTAATCTTTAAATGAAAAACTATCTAATGCACTTTCTAAAGCATTTAAATATAAATTATTTTCATAATTCTCATTTAATTTCGATTTTATTGTATCAATAAATAAATTATTTACTAATTCTTCTTCCATTAAAGAAGTTAAAGCAATACTAGAAGAAACTTCAATAGCCTCTGGATGTTCCATAAAGCCTGTAACTTTGCTATTAAGAACAATGTTTTCATTATTGAAAAGTCCTTCTTTTCCATTTAATAAGTATTTATCAAAAATAGTTTGTAAAGATTCTATTGGTAAATTTAAAGTATCCGCCATTTTTTGAAATATATCATTAAAAGATATAGGTAAACTAAAAGAAATATTAGAATTCAAAGTTTTTTTATACATATCTTGATAATGTGTATCAAATAATATTCCACTTTTTCCTTCTTTTATTTTAGAATAAGTTGAAATTTTATTATCTTTACTTTCAATCATAAGATTTGCATTATAGCCATCAATATTCGTGGTTAAAGATAATCGTTCTTCAACTTGGCTTATACCATCTATATTTAATAAAAAAGTTTTATCTTCTTCATTAACATTTTTTACATATACAAAAATATCGGCAATATTACCTTGTTCATAAATTGTATCTACTCTTTTTTGTAAGGTTAAAGCATTAGAACTTAAACCAACATATAATGTAATTGCTAAAAAAGAAATTAATAATAAAGCTACATATTGCTTAAAATTATTCTTAATTTCTCTTAAAGTCATTTTAAATAAAATATTATTATTTTTTACCATGATATTTCCTCGATATCTTTAATATCCTGGTTATAATAATTTTCAATTATTTTCCCATCTTGTAATTTTATTACATGATCTGCAAGTTTAGTAAGTGATGCATTATGAGTAACAATTATTAATATTTTGTTATTTTCCTTAGCCACTCTTTTAAGTAAAGAAATAATACTTTTGCCAGTTTTTGAATCTAATGCCCCTGTTGGTTCATCGCACAAAATTAATCGTGGATTTTTAACAAGCGCTCTTGCAATTGCTACCCGTTGTTGTTCGCCTCCACTTAAAGAAGAAGGAAAATTATTTTTTCTTAATTCTAGTCCAACTTCTTTTAAAATATCTTTACTAGAAAAAGGATTTTTAGCAATACTTTGAGCAAGTTGAACATTTTCTAAGGCTGTTAAAGATGGAAGAAGATTATAAAATTGAAAAACAAAGCCAATATCTAAGCGACGAAATAAAGATAATTCTTTATCATTAAATTCTGCGACATTTTTCCCATCAATAAAATAATCTCCAGAAGTAGGATTATCCATACCCCCTAAAATATTCAATAATGTTGATTTACCCGCGCCAGAAGAACCAACAATTACTACAAATTCACTTTCTTGAATATCAAAAGAAATCCCATCTAGAGCTCTTACTTCAATTTCTCCAGTGCGATATATTTTCTTTAAATTATTAATTTTTAACATATTAATTATTCTTCTTTATTCTCTCTATAAACATTTTTTCAATTTCATCAATACAATTTTCAATACGATACTTTTTAGCGTTTTCAGCATAATCTTTTCTTAATTTATTAACTAATGATGGGTTTTCAATTAATGCATCAAGTTTATTTGCTAAATCTTTACTATTACCATGCTTAAAAATACACATATCATTTAAAGCAAATTGTGTTGTCGCTGATTTTTTTGAGTCTGAGATAATAGGTACTAACCCACATGCAAATGCTTCCATACACGCTAAACCTTCGATTTCAGCATCAGAAGCATGCAAATAAAAATCAGCATAATTATAAACTTCTTTTAATTCTTCTTGACTGCAAAACTTAAAAACTACAGGATTAATTAATCTTTTTGATTTTTCTTCTAAAGATTTTTGACGTGGACCTTTACCACATAAAATCAAGACAATATATTTTTCATATTTACTTTTAGCAATAGCATCGATAATTAAATCATGTCTTTTTTCTCGTGAAAATCTTCCTGTAGATACAACGATAATTTTATCTTCAAATTCTTTTGGTTTAGGTTTTCTTTCTAAAAAAAAGTCATCAGTTATACCATTTGATATAACTTTAATTTCTGATTTGTATTTATGTTTTCTTAATTCATCTTTAATCATATTACTAGGACAATGAATTACATCATTTTCTTCATAAAATTTTCGAAAATAACTATAAATGAAATTATTTACAAAACCTAAATTTTCTAAAAATATTGAAGAAGAAACATTTTCAGGTTGACAATGAAACGCTAGAGTATACGGAATATTCATTTCTTTGCAAAGTGCTTTAACTCTTCTACCTAAATTAAATGGCAAATAAATATGAACGATATCAGATCCATTTAAAGCTAATTTAATAATTTCATCATCAACAGAGGCAATACACATTCCTTGTGATTCAATTAAATTATTAAAAATGGGAAATTTATATTTATTTAATTTGTATATTTTTTCACCAAAACTTCCATCATAATCAGAAGCAGTAATAACTCTTACTTCATGTCCTCTTTTTAAAAGATTTTGTCCTAAACGCATTGCCGTAGCAGTGGTTCCATTATTAATTTTTCCATATTGTTCCATAACAATGGTAATAATCATAATTATTTACCTCTTTTAAAATTAATTCTTGTTGTCATACGATGTTCTATTACCGCATTAAACACAAAGTTTTTTTGTTTAAGAACACCTGTAAGAAGTTTTGTAAGCATACGCATAGCAATAGAACCGACTTCATACATATCAATGTAAATAGAAGATAATTGAGGCCGCATGATTTTGGAATATTTAGTACCAATAAGAGCAACAATTTGCACATCAAGAGGAACATTTAATCCATTATCTAAAGCCGCATTAGAAACAGCACAAGATATTGAATCTCTTGGTGTTATAAAGCAACCACATTTAGTGGTTTTAAAAAATTCCTTAAAATATAAGTAGGTATCTTCATATACATCATTAATTTCAATAACTTTAAATTTATCAATTTTATTAATTTTCTTTGCTTCTGATTCTGCGGCATTTTTTAATTTTTCATTTAAAGTACCTGATTCAGGCATATTTAAATAATATACAATTTCATCACCACATGAAAAATGTTCATTAATGATTTTTCTTACTTCATCTTCATAATTCAATGTAATAGATGCAATATTTTCCGACACAATATTATGACCAATAAAAACAGATGGGATATTATATTTTAAAATTTCTTTAAAATCTTCTTCTTGAAGTGAATCATCAAAAAGTACTGCACCATCAACATGAGAGGCAATTAATTTTTCTATTGCTTCTTTAACATCATCACGCTCAGGTTTTGTTAAAAATAAAGTAGTTTGATATCCATAGATTTTAGCAATATCCGCTAAACCATAAAGCATATTAGAAATATAAAGATAATTTTGAGAAGGTAAAACAATACCAATATTCGTAGTTTTACTTGTTGCTAATCCTTGAGCAAGTGCTGAAGGTTTATAACCTAATTGTTCAATAATTTCTAAAACCTTTTTTTTGGTTTCTTCTTGAACATTAGGTTTATTGTTAATTACTCTTGAAATAGTCGCAAGAGAATATCCAGATGCCCTAGCAACTTCATAAATTGTAATTCTTGATTTATAATTGGAATTTGGCATTTTTAAATTCCCCTTTCATAATCTATGCATACATAGATTAGCATTTTTTTAACACTTTTAAAAGTGCTTTTATTAAGCATATTTTAATTTTTTATTGTTCAGAAGAAAAAAATATATTTATTAACACTTTTTTAATTAAATTTAGTTACTTTGTCATTTAACTTTGTCAATTAACTTTAGAAAATTTAACATTTTTTTCTTGACAATTTTTTTAAGAAGACTACTATTTTAAACAATTAATATTTAACTGGAGGAATTATGAAAAAAAACATTTTATTAGTCGTTTCAATATTCTCATTATTATATGGGTGTTCAAGTGAAAATTTAAGTAGTAATACAAATTCTAGCCAAGAGTCTAGTCAAGAATCAATTGCTACATCTAATTCATTATCAACAAGTAGTTTAGAAAATAGCACTTATAGTACTACTACTTCATCTTCATCTTCTAGTCCTTCTAGTTCTTTTTCCACTCTTGATGAAAAAGGAACAATGGATTTTGATGAAGTTCTTGATCTTTTATCTACACCTATTGTAAATGAAGCTCTTTATGCATCAAGCGCACAAATAAAAGATACTACTTATAATGGAGATATTACCATTGAAAGCGATGAAAAACATCAAACTTTTGCTGATTATACTGCTTATGTAGAAGGAACTGTAACTAGTGAAGATAAAAGTTCTGCTGAAATCAAAAAAACAACAGATACTTATAAAAGAAGACAAATGTCTGTACAAGAAAAAATCGAAGAAGAAAATAAATTATATACATTCAATATGTATGAAAATGTAATAGATTTTGAAAAAAATTCTCTTAGTGGCAATGCTTATCAAGATGCTGCAAGTAAAATATTTATTTTTGATTCACAAGAAGAAGCAGATGATTCTATGTTAACTGAAAATAGTTACATTCTTGATAGCGCATATAAAATCGAAACATCACCTAAAGCTGCATATAAAACACAATTATTCATAAGAACAATACAAAGCAATGCTTATTTTATGCAATTAGGAAATACAACAATGTCCTATACTAAAACTAATGAAGAATATAATTTTAGTTTTACTGTTTCATATTCTTATGATGGTGATTGGGGAGAAGATATAAAAGATAAAATAACAGATACAATTTCCCTTGAATTTTCTCTTTCTTTAGACTTATCAAAAATATTATCAGTGAATTATAGTTTTGTCTCAAATGATGTCTTAACCGAAGATGATAGTTATTTATCTGGATATGCTTGGCAAGCTGAAGTGAATTATGAAGAAAGAAAAACTGTGCCAAGCGATATAATGGATACCACAGAATATTTCTTAGAAACAGTAAGTGAAGTTCAAATGATTGCTAGAAATAATGGAGATCATGCTGTAGATTCTAACAAAATAACATTAGACACTTCATATTTATTTGCAGATGCTAAAAGTTATACTCCAAATAAAGCTTTAAGTTTAAGACTTAATAACGTTGGTTCATCAAATTCTTCAGTTGTGGAATTAGAAAATGATGGTTTTTTACACGTTGTCGGAAAAGGTACAACAACATTAACTTTTTCTTATTACAAAAAATGCGATGATGGAATATTCCGTTACACTTTAATAGAGGAAGAAGTAACAATTACTGCACCTGCACCAACATCTGTTTCCTTTCATCCATCTGATAGTATAGAAGGAGACACTTTATTAATAGGTCAAGTTTATAATTACAGAACATATGTAATGCCAATGGAAGCTGATCAAACAATAATTGCAACTAGTAGTGATGAAAATAAATTAGAAGTTACTGTTGATGAAAATAATACTTTAATCTTAACTCCAAAAGAAGTGGGAGATGTTGTCATTACCATAAAATCATCAATAGATGAAAATATTGTAGCCAGCAAAACATTCCATATTATGAGTAATGAAATTGATTTTAAATCCATTATTACAACAAAAACATATATTTATAGTACATATCAATATACAATGACATTAGAATTTAAAGAAGATGGAACTGGTAGCGTAACTCAACTAATATTAAGTAGCGAAAAGACTTATGTTGATACTTTTGAATACACTTTAAAAGATAATAAAATTTCCTTTAGCAATTGGAACTTAGATGCTTTTAAAAAATATGATGAAGCCACAATTCTTGAAGATGGAAATAAAATAAGTTGTTACGAAGAAGAAACATATACAGAACATGTATATAATGTGCAATAAAAAATGAAAAAAAATTTATTTTTATTTATAAGTTTATTCTTGATTGGATGTTCTTCGGTGAATAAAAATACATCTAGCATCCAATCACTTGAAAGCTCAAATAGTTCAAGCGTAAATAGTTATTTTTCTACTTCTTATTCTGAAAAAGAAAATTTGCAAAATTTTTTAAATAATCTTATCTCTTTAGAAGGACAAGTTGTTTCAACAAATCAAACAATTACATGTACTGATTATTATTTAACAGATTCATTTCCTCTAGATATAACTATAAAACAAGAATCAATAACCACAAAATATTATACTAATGATAATGCTCCGCTTATAAAAGAAGAAGGAGAAATTGGAATTTTAGATGCGGGAGACTTTCAAAGTGAACATTATTTGCTACAAAAAAGTCAAGACGAACAATATCTTTATCAAATTATCGATTATGATAAATCAGATGATGAATTGATAATTTATCAAAGATCACAAACAGATAATCTATTTTTCAATATCGGTTTTCCTTATAGTGAATATGAAAATATTATGTTTATGATACAAAATTATGATAATAAATTATATTCTTTTAATTATCAAAATTTAAATAAATATATATTGGATGGAATATGGGATTATAGTTATGAAGTAATATTTTATGAAAGTGAAGATTCATCAATAACAAATATGATTAAAGAAGCACATCGATATACAAATCAATTAGTAATTGAAGATGGAATCATTCGTTCAAGTACACAAGATGTAAGTCATGAATTTTATTATGGAGGAATAAAAGCTAATTGGAGTGAATATCATATTATAAGAAGCTATAATCAAGGACAAATTCAATTATATTCAGGATCACTATTAAATCCAAATGATTATAAATAATGAAAATTATATTAAGAGCTCATAGCTGAGCTCTTTTTTTATGAAAAAAAAGGTGCTTATGCACCTTGAAATGATGGTTTTAAGTTAAGTTACACCACAATATCATAAATTACTCGTTAGAGGTTTTGGACTTTGTCTTAACCTTACTGTGATCCATTTTTGCTATCATTTTTGAAAGATCATCAATTTTAGCATTAATAGACTCAAGGACTCCATCCATATTTGATGATGTTTTGTGGGCTGCATCTTGAACCATTTCCATAATAGAATCTTTGACCTTTGACATTTTGTTTACCATTTTATCCTTCATCATCATTCCTCTTTGAGAAGTGATATAAGGGACATATGGAACAATAATACCAACAGCCATTCCTAATAAGAAAGGTTTGCAATTAAATTCCATCGAACTCTTGCCTCCTTTAGGTGGCTCCAAGCGTAATTCATTTGAATAACATTAATTTTTGATTTTTTCATGAATAAAGTATTCAATATCGCAAATTAAGATAGAAAATAAATTTCTTAAACTTTGGACCCTCATCCCAATTTTATTATGTGTAAATTTATTTTCTTTATACAAATTTTAAATTTAATTTTTTAAATCATTAATAATTTTTAAACCACTTGATGTGCCTATACGACTAGCTCCTGCTTCAATCATTTCTAAAAATGCTTCTTTTGTTCTTATTCCTCCTGATGCTTTAACACCCATATTATCACCTACAGTTTTACGCATTAAAGCAATATCTTCTTTAGTTGCTCCACCTGTAGAAAAACCTGTTGATGTTTTAACAAAATCAGCACCAGCTTGTTTAGCAAGTAAACATGCACGAATTTTTTCTTCTTCATTTAAAAGACAAGTTTCAATAATAACTTTTAAAATAATATCTTCATGTAAAGCTTTTTTTATAGCTTTAATTTCGCGAAGAACATATTCATCATCTTTAGCTTTTAAACGAGAAATATTAATAACCATATCTACTTCTTTAGCACCTTCAAAGACTGCTTCTTTTGCTTCTTGAACTTTTATATTCGTTATATTAGCGCCTAAAGGGAAGCCAATAACAGTACATACTTTAACATCACTATTTCTTAATAAAGAATAACATTTTGAAACAAAACAAGGATTGACACACACTGAAGCAAATCCAAATTCTTTAGCTTCATTACATAATTTTTCAATTTCTAAATCTGTCGCATTTGGTTTTAAAAGTGTGTGATCGATATATTTTGCATAATCCATTTGATATTTTTCCTTTCTATAATTATGTTTACACTTAAATATTAACATATTAATTTTTTTTTACTAGAGGGCAAATTTTTAGCAATAAAAAAAGAACTATTAATTGCAATTAGAAACAATTTAATAATTCTCAATCTTTTTTAATTTTCTTTTACTGCGACTTCGACAACTTTCTTGCCATCGTAATATCCACATTTTGGACATACGCGGTGTGAAACAATTGTTGCTCCACAATGCTCACATTTCTTAAGACCTTTAACTGTCAATTTGAAATGCGTTCTACGCATTCTTTTTGTCGTTTTCGATGTTCTTCTAAATGGAACTGCCATTTTTTACACACCCCCTACTTGTTTAGACACATGTATTAGTATAGATTAAGTATTTTTTTTAGTCAATGATTTTTGCTTTTTTGACAAAAATTTAATTGTTCAATTAAAGTAGAGTATCCATCAAAATGATACTGGACTTTATACATCTTATTATGTAAATTTTCCTTTGATTTAACTTTTACTTCTATATAATTTGAAGAATATCCTTTCCAAATATTGTTTTGACAAGTTTCAAAAAGTACTTCAAGAATCTGCCCTTCGTGCTTTTTATAATAATCTTCTTGTAATTTTTTTCCAATAGTAAGAAGTTTTTGTACTCTTTGTTTTTTTATTTCTGAAGGTACTTGTTCAAGTTTACTAGCCACAGTATTTTTCCTTATTGAATAAGGAAATACATGAAGATAATTAAAAGATGCTTCATAGATAAAATCAATACATTCTTGAAATTCTTCTTCACTTTCTAAAGGAAAACCCACAATAACATCACAAGCAAGAGCAATATCTTTATCAATTGATTTTATCATTTTAATTTTTTTTAAAAAGCTTGCTTTATCATACTTGCGATTCATTCTTTTTAAAACGGTATCTGAACCAGATTGTAAAGGTATATGTAAATGTGAAGCTATTCTATCTTCTGTTTTTAAAAAATCGATAAATTCTTCATCAATTTGACTAGCTTCAAGAGAAGATATTCTAAGTCTTAAAATATTTTTTTCTTGTTTTAAAATATCTTTTAATAATTCTAACAAAGAAGTACCTTCTTCTTTTCCATAACTTGCTAAATCTATTCCAGTAATAACAATTTCTTTATATCCATTTTGCACTAAATCATGAACTTCTTTTAAAATGTCATTTTTAGGTCTTGAAAGTGATTTTCCTCTAGTAAAAGGTATGATGCAATAAGAGCAAAAATTGTCACAACCATCTTGTATTTTAACAAAAGCCCTTGTTTTTTCACTATATTTAACAATATGTATATCTTCATATTGCTTACGATTTCTTGGATTATCTAATTCAATTTTTTTATTTTTTTCTTCAAAATAATTATCGATTAAAGATACTATTTTATTTTTATTTTTTGTTCCTAGAACAATATCGCAAGCAGTAAGATTTTCACCATCTAATTGAGAATAACATCCAAGACACACTAGACAAGAAGAAGGATATAAACGTTTAACTTTATGTAAAGTTTTACGAGATTTGGATGCTGCTATTGAAGTAACTGCACATGTATTAACTATAACTACATCAGGACCATCTTCATCTTTAACATATTGTGCGTTAATTAACATTTCACTAATTGCTTCTGATTCATAAGTATTTACTTTACATCCTAATGTAATAATTTTAAATCGTCTCATTTTTAACCTCTTGTTTTTTTAATCTTTTTAGATGCCTTTTAGATATTTTCTTTAATAATTCTTTTTTCATATGTAAAGAAATAAGTTTATTATCATATAATGCATTAATAAAACTTATACGTTTATTTGTATAAAATATTTTCATCACATTTTTAATTCTTATTAATAAATCTTTACGATCAACATGAGTTAATTTTTTATCAAAAATACGAATAAATTCATCTAAACCACCTTGATCATTTATTACATAAATTGTTTCAAAATCAAAGCTAAAAAATGCCGCAGAAGTTTTATCGCATTCAATTAGAATTAAATTAGTAAAGTTTGAAGAAAATATCTGATAACCATATTCATCAAAAAAATCAATAAAAAATACTTCTCTTTCTTCTTTTAGCCTGTTATATGGATATTTGTTTAATGACAAAGGATCATGAACTAATAAATAATTTAAAGCCTTAGAATAAAATGGCAAATATATTTTTTCTTGTCCGTTTAATAAATAAGGACAATTTGTTAAAAATGAAGTAATTTTAACATTTAATTCTTCTTTTGTTAATTTATCATTTTCCATGATTAATTTAAATATCATATTTTGTGTTAAGAAACCTTTAATATATATATTTGCGATAATAATATTAAAATCTTGAGGATAATCATGGTTTTCAAAATTAAATTTTATTCCATTAAGTACCTTTTTATTTTCTTCATAAAAAGAAAACTCTTTAGTATATTTTATTTCTAATTTCTTTTTTTTGTTTAAACAATCATAAATTAACATAAAACATTCTCCACGTAAAAATTAAGTATACTTAATATATAAATAGCGGCAGTTTCGCTTCGTAATATTCTCTTTCCTAAACTAATACTTTTAAAACCATTATCTTCTGCATATAGAACTTCTTCTAGAGAAAATCCACCTTCTGCGCCAACTAAAACAGAAATAGATTTATTTTCTTTTAATAATTCTTCTTGAAAAGTCGCAGATTTTTCCTTTTCATAAGCAATAAGATTGAGATCTTTTTTATATTTAATAATGTCTTTAAAATCAATAACATCCTCAACAATTAATGCTTTGCCTCTTTGACATTGTTCACAGCTTTCTATAGCAATTTTGTTATATCGTAAAAGCTTTTTTTCTTTTTCATCTTCTGATATTTTTTTCACACAATATGTAGAGGAAACTAAAACCACTTTATTAACACCAAGTTCACTAGCTTTTTGAATTACTAAGTCAATTTTATCTTTTTTTGCTAAACAATATAATAAAGTTATATCGACATTTAATTCATTATCAGCTTTTTCTTTTTTTAAAATTTTCACTTCAAAAGGTTTTAAATTAGTTATTTTAGCATTATAAAAATATCCATCATTAACTAAAATAATTTCATCATTAATTTTTAAACGGAGAACATTTAATATTTGAAAAATTTGTTCTTTAGTAAAAATGAATTCATCATTTATTTTTTTTACAAAGAAATGCTGCATTATTTATAATGCTCCTTTAAGAAAGCGATTTCTTGTTTATACCCTGATAAATCATTAGGTGTTTCTAAAATAAAAGGTAAATTTCTTAATAAAGGGTGATTAATTATATTAATTATTGCTTCATTACCTATATTACCTAAACCTATTTTCGCATGACGATCTTTATGCGAATTAAGTGTATTTAATGAATCATTTAAATGTATTACTTTTAATTTATCTAATCCAATAATATTATCAAATTCTTGAAGAACTTTATCAAGATTAGTTTTAATATCATATCCTGCATCAAAAACATGGCAAGTATCTAATGTTACTCCAAATCTTGATTTATAATTTACCCCATCTAAAATATCTTTAATCTCTTGAAAATTGCGACCTATTTCGCTTCCTTTTCCTGCCATTGTTTCTAATAAAATCAAAGGGCCTTCATCAGTTTGAACGATTTCATTTAAAGAATTGACAATTTTTTTTATGCCTTCTATAGAACCAGCGCCAATATGACTTCCAGGATGAAAATTGTAATAAACATTGTTTAAATACGTTATTCTTTCTAAATCTTCTTTTAACATATTTTTAGAAAATTCCATAATGCTATCTTTTGATGCAAGGTTCATCGTGTATGGAGCGTGTGCAACAATATAAGCAAAATTATGTTCTTTTGCTAATTCATTAAATTTTTTTATATCCTCTAAATCTAAAGGTTTTAATTTACTTCCTCCTTGAGGATTACGCGTAAAAAATTGAAAGGTATTACCACCTAAAGAAATAATTTCTTCTCCCATATTTAAATATCCTTTTGAAGAAGATAAATGACAACCTATTTTTAACATTTTAACACCTTCCTTATTAAATTAATTATACTCTTAAATTAATTTAAAAACATCTTAAATTTATTCACCTATAAAAAAACAGAGCAAGTAAATTGTATATTAATATAAGGTTGAAAAAAAATTGGTCTTATTTTAAAATAAAAAAAAGATGTTGATTTCATCCAATATTTTTATTGAATTTATTCAACATCCTTTAAAAAATAAATATTACTTTTTAAGTTTTACATATGTCGTTTTTGGGCATATTTTAATTGTGCAAATGTTAAAATCTGAACAACTAAAAGTAAATATTTGATTTTTTTGTTTTAA
>CANRPC010000004.1 GCA_947632435.1 uncultured Bacilli bacterium
ATTCACCATGTCCAACATCTGCTCCATCAACGTTTTTAAGTTTTAAATTACCTTCTTGTAACTCTATATTACCTTGTCTAACTTTGACATCATCTTTTACTTCTAATGTCTTTGTATATGTTTTACCATTACCATCTGTTTCAAAACGATTTTCTAATTTATTACTATCACTTTGAACTAATAATTTATTTAATTTTATTAGCTCAGAGATTAATTCTATTGCTTGAGAAGCAGTTATTTTGAAATTTGGAAGGTTTAATATAAAATCATCTTTTAATGTTCCACCTACTTTATCCAACTTTAAATCTAATAATGATTTAAAATATTCTACGGATTTTAAATATTCTTCTCGAAGTTTTAATGCATCTTGATATACATCATTTGACTCAATGTCAGTTTCTTGAATAGGATTTTCGGTTATTAAAATAAATATATATGAAGTAGCTATTACTCCGCTATTATATGCAACTTCAATACTTGCGATTTGTTTACCACAAATAAGAGTCATTTGTTCATCAACAATAAAAAATGCTGAAGTTCTTTGTTCATTTAAACCCTCAGCACTTTTATAAACAAATGTCTTATCTTTCTTCTTAAATTTTATGTTAACTGATGCACCTTGTGGTACAACATATGATTTACCATAATTAAATAAAGATACCTCAATAACAGGGATATTTCTATCAAATTGCACTAAATAAACAGGAACTGGTATACTTTTGTGACCAAAGTCAACATTTACCTTATGTACAACTTGATATTCATTGGGTGTAAATGTTTTTAATTCTTCCACAATATTTTTACCTCCTTTATATGAAATATAAAAATTGTTGTATTAATAAAAAAGACTTATAAGCAACTAATTATTGTTAACTTATAAGTCATTATAATTTTTTTGTAATTATATTATTAGAAAACTAATATATAAATTTCCATTTTGAATTATTATCTTACTTCTTTGAATTCTATTACATGTACTCTAGCCGATGTGTATTGTGTTTCACCTGGAAATTGATCTTCATCCTCAGAAAAATAGTTTATAAGTAAAGAATAAACCTTATTGTCTTTTGCAAAATTTTGGCAAATATAACCATACTCATTAAGAGAATATTTACTATTATAAGTAGGTCCATATGCTACTAAAATTAATCCCATTTCAAATTTTATGGTTGGTGTAAGAAATAAATCCAAATGTAATAATCCATTTTTAATACACTCATAATAATATTTACCAAGATCTTCTTTTGTAAACGTAAATTTTACTTTATTATGAAGAAAATCTAATTCAATTTCCTCATTATGAATATGATAATATCCATCTTTTTTTATTGCTTCCTGACGCTCATTTTCATATTTTGGTAATAATTTTAAATGATTTGCAAGTTCTTTTCGTAATCCTTCTTCAGAAAAATCATGCATTTCTCCGACTTGATGTAAATAATCTCCATCTTCTCCGCAATTATAAAAATATCCATTTTCATCAGGTTCATCTATAATTTGTTCCTCAGAAATATCACTAACATTATTAGAATCTAATGTATTTGAATTTGTATTATTCATAGTTCTCCTTGAACATGATGAAAACACTAAAAGTGAAGACATCAATGTTGTAATTAATATTTTTTTGTTCATGATTTTTTTCTCCTTTTTATATTTTTTAATATGTTTCAGCATCAGTGAACTCGTTAACAAAATAATCTATTAAATCAAAGAAAGATAAAGTTTTTTTATAAACATGATCATTGCCATTTTTGTCTTTATCAATTTTATAATAATTTAAACCTTCCTTATTTATATACCAACAATATTCTACTCCAGGATTTCCATATTTACCATTTGTATCAACATAAGAATTAAAATAAATATTCTTTAATATTAGTAATTGATTTATATCCATTCCTGGGTCGCGCTTATCAAACCGAACATAAGGATTATGTTGTATATATGATGGACTTATATCGTAATATCCATCTTCTTTTGCACAAAATACAGTTATTTTCATATTTTTAATTTGTTCACGCGTAAAAAGTGGTTTTCCATTTTCATCAAATGCATATATATTTCCTGGATTTGTAATATACTCGAGCATACTTTCACCAGCATTATAATAAACCTTACCTAAGTTTCCACCTCTATCTGCAGAAATGAATCTAGTGACTAATTGTTTTTCAATATTTCCATTATCATCAATATAATAATTACCATCATATGGATTTATTACTGGTATAAAATATAAACCTAAATATGATGGTTCACTAATATTGGTTTTGGCTCCGAGTCCATCTTTAATACTATTTGCTAAATCTCTACCTAATTGTTCATTAATCTCTGGAAATTCAGTTATATTAGAAGTAAATTTTAATGCACAACAAGTACCATCTTCTTTAACTGCAAAGAGAGGAACTTTGTGTTTTATATGGTCATTATCTTCATACTCTTGTGAACCTAAGCTAATACTTCCACCATCTTCAATACGTAATGCGCCTCTAGCATTTATAATAAGATTACCTGCTTTTAATACATTGTTAATCACTGCATTATCCGCTACAAGTAATTGTGCTACAATTGCATCTAACATATTTTGTGATGCATCTAGTGCACCATCAATGTTAACATGACCTTCCGACAATTCAGTTTTTTGATTTTCTGATAAATTTGCATTTCTCACCCGTTTTTCTACAGTCATTTTGACATTATTAATTTTAGTAAAGCCTTCGTCATTTGTCAAGTTTGAGATAGATTCACCTCTGTTGATATAAGTGTCTTTAATTGTTCTTTTCTTTTCACCTAAAACTATAGATTTATAACGACCTGCAATTGGATCATATTCGGTTTCTTTTACCTTTAATGTTTCTTTAATATCTAAATCTTCATGAATAACAGTTACTCTATCACCCAATTGTACTTTTTCTAAATTTGCTATTTTTTCGTATTCTTCATCACCATATTGGTTAATGAATGATACTTTAATAGTGGATGCAATATTACATGGTCCAATTTCCTCTTTTTTAATATAATCAAGTAATTTTTTAACTAATTCAGCTCTTACTTTATCCTTATATTCTTCAGAAGTATCATTTTGATTTACTGGAAAATTTGTTGGAGGAAAAGCTTCCATTAATTCATCTAAAGTTTCATAGGCAAATTTAAAGTCATTTGGTAAAGGTGTTTTTAATTTATTGTTTTGATCACGTGGTGTAATATCAATATATCGACAAATACTTTCTTTTTTTTCTTTAATAGTTTCTTTAAAATCACTTATTAAATCTTCAAGTTCGCCAACTAAATTATCAGTATCAAGATCAATTAATTTAAATCTATAATAATGACCATAATATTGAGGATAATCTTCATCAGCAAATTGGACAACCACACCATCAATAATTTTATTTGTACTTTCTTTAATAGGTGAATAAGAATATCCATCTTTTTCTGTTGAAAGCCAGTACATAGTAAATTTTTCAGGATAAGGATTACTAGGATTTGGGTTACTATTATTTGCTTCTTCGTATTTTTCACCTTTTTTATTTTTATCAGCTACATAAACTTTTTGATAAACTAATTGAACTTCACCATCGTCTGTATTGTTATCTAATTCTAACTCACTTGATAAATCTAAAGTTAAAATTCTTTGATAGCTAGCCTCTTGACTTGTTTTATTGAAATAAACGATTCCATTTTGAAAAGTATAATCTTCTTCTAATCCAGAAGGTTTTTCTCCATTATTTGTGTTTAAATCAATAAGAATAGATTCATTTTTTGTTGTAGTGTTTAATGTTGCAGTTGGTGGATAAGCTGCTTTTAGTTCATCCACTGTAGCATATGGTGATGGATTTGGTCGACCATCATTTTTTTCTAATTTAACACTTGTCGGAGTAACATCAACAAATATAACATCTTTATTATCATCTGTTGTTGATAAATAATAATGACCAAAATATTTTTTGTCACTTTTTTCATCTTGACAAATAACTACATATTTAGTTTTAATTGTTGACATTGAATTACCTTTTTTTGTTGTACTGAAAAAATCTTTTGAAAATTCTTTAGGATAAGGATTATCTTGACTTTTATTATCATATTGCACACCTTTAGAATTTTTTTCAGCAATATAAACACTTTGATATACTTTTTCATCTGATGTTGTAGAATTTGAACTTGTTGCAAAATAGAAAGGATAAACACCAGTATAAAATTTATCACTAGTTTGTTCATCTGTTAAATCAGTCATGTTTTTACCATAACGAACTTGAAAATTAGTGTCTTTCCCTCGTTTCTTTTTAAATAATGCTTTAAATCTATCAAAGTACCATTCGCCTTTATAAGTTCCTGTCAAAACAGTTTTATCATCTTCATCATCAGATGAAAAAATAGAACGAATACTCCTTGGTGATTCAACTTTAAATGCATCTTTAAAATGATTATCTTCATCGTCAAAAGTAGTTTCCGAAAAACCCTCGACGTCTATTATAAATTTATGTGGAATTAATGCTTCATTTTGAATTTTTTTAAACGTTCCTATAATTCCATATTTTTCTTTGTTTGCTTCGTCTACAGTATTTGTTAATTCTTCAACTTCAAAAGGTTTCAAAGTTATTCCTGTTAGATCATAAGATATATGTTCACATTTTACAGTTATAAGTCCATGAATTGGTTTACTGATATTATAAATTCTAAACGGTTGTTCTCTATCTACCATATTCGGTTTTACTAATACGATACGTCTATTTAAAATATCTTTAAAATGAATTCCTGTTATTGGATAAGTAAATTCACATTCGTATTCACCATTTAGTTTTTCTACTACTGTACAAGCTGTAATTTCTTTTAAACAGCCAATACCAAACGACTTAAATTCAGTTTCATCTTTTTCATATAAAAAAATCATTATAAAGTCCACCACCTTGGAGTGATTGTAATGTCACAATTTGTAGTTTTAATTATTGTTTCTCCTTGTAATAAATATGGAAAACCATCTGTTGAAGAAACTTTTGAATTTAAGAATCCTATATTGTTATAGCATTCACTAATTTCAGAATCGATAATTAAATTTTCCATATCATTATTAATAGTAATAGTATTATAAGTTGTAATTTTTCCATTATGTTCTTGTTGAAATTCAATGGTTGAAACATCTTGTACTGACGAATCTTCAATTCCAATAATAGTTATGTAATTATTGTTTTTTTCTTCATCAATAACACTATTTAAAGTATTTTTTACATAACTATATCTTTCTTTTGTAGGAATTTGACCATTCTCATCAGTTCCTAAAGATGAATAACCGATAGGCTTTTCTTCGCCAGCTTCATAACATGCTAACAACTTTACACCTTCTTGTGTATTATTAGTTGATGCTTCTTTTTTAGACCATACATAATCAAGAACAACTAATTCTCCATCATTGAAGTCCCATGCAACTAAAATGTTACTTGCAGCATCATAATAATTGTCATAAATGCGAAATCTGACTTCATTCGATTTAGCGAGATCTTTTCTTAATTTATCTACATCTAAAATAATATAAGTGTCAAAATTTGTTTCTAAATGTCTAAATTTTATTTTTACATTTGAACGATGTGTATCAATTAAATATTTATAATTAATAATTAATGGTTTTGTTTTATATGAATATATAGATGGTGCACTTATTTTTTTTGTCTCTGGAAGAATATTATCAACAATACTTTGTGGTAAGAGATTTGTTTTATAAATTTTTACATCAATTTTTGGCAAAGAAACATATCTTGTTGGATTAGATAATACAACGCTTTGACCATTTTGAATTTTTATTTCTTCTTCACCTATTTTTAACCATCTTTGTGGCTGACAAACAAATGAAATTTGAATAACAGTGGCTTCATTATAATAGTTACTTAAATTATCTCCACCACTGTTATAAACTGCTTTTCTATAATATTCTGGTTCATATGTATCTTCGAGTCTTGCATAACCTTTAGACGAATATAACCATTCAATAATTCGGTTAACGTTTTGAACAAAATTTGTACCTTTTCTAAATACTGCCGCGACATTATAAGTTCTCGTAACATTCTTATATGATCCATTATCGATAATTATATCTCCGTTGCGTCCTATTATATGAGTACTTTCAACATCCTTTGCAGGAAATTCATAAGAAGGAGGGGTTTGAACAACAAGCCCCAAATCTTCTGATGATATATTATTAAATATTATTTTGCCCATGCCGCTTTCCTCCTATCAATTTGTAATTGCATAATTTCTGAAACTTTGTCTGCAATTTCATTAGGATTTTCTCCTGTAATGTTAAATGTATTATTTATAACTAAGTTGCCATTTTCCGTTTGACTATCAGTATTAGCATTTGAATTATTATCTTGTGATGTAGTATTCTTACTTCGATTTATAGTTCTAGCAATATTTTCCGCTACTGAATCTGCTGTTCCTGTAATGGTATAACCATCAATACTTTTCATCATTCCAAAAAGCGTATTAGTTCCATTTTGAATTTCTGAAAGATCCATCACTGGTCTTATAGTTAAAGCATCTTCTGGTATTCCATTATTGAGTATCTCTGCTACTTTAGAAATGGCAGATGACATATTATTTCCGACTTTATTTCCGAAATCTTTAGTTTCATCAGTAACATAATCAACATTATCTCTAATACCATTTGCTAAGCCTTGATCCAAGTATTTTCCCATTTCATAAGTCATACGAGATGGTGAATTAATTTGTAATGTACTCTTTAAAAATTTTTCAATTTCTTTACCTATAAATGGTATACCTTTTAAAATATTTATTAAAAATTGGCATATACCATTCCATAAACCTTGCATCAAATATTTACCAACATCAAATAAGGCATCTATAACTTTAGGCATATTATCTCTAAATGCTTTACCTAAAGCGACGAATGTATTTAATATTAAATCAAATATTGCATCAATAATTGGTCCCAAATCAGTTTTGACAAATTCTACAAGACCTAATAAGAAATTTAAAATAAATTCTCCCACTATTGGTATCGAATCAACTAAAGTTTGACAAAGAGCTCTTAAACCTGCTAATAAAACATCTGGTAATAAATCAAAAAACGTTTTTATATTATTCATAATATCAGGAAGAGCTTCTTTAATTGCTTGTGTTAATGGCTGTATAAATTTCGCTAGTAACGCCGAAGCAACTCCTAACATTAAAATAGATGCTGATATCATAAGTAACGCACTAGTTATTGCTAAAAGTGATCCAACTATAGGTGTCAAAGTATAGGCAAATAATAAGACAATGCCTAACATTGATACTATTGAAACAATTGCAATTCCAAGTACTTCCCATGAAACAGAGGATAACATTTTTAATGCAGCACCAAGAACAAGCATTGATGTGGCAATTATTCCAATTGCGGCAATTGCTTTAGGATCAATATTTCCAATTAATTTTGAAATAACACCTATTATAGCAATTGCACTTGCCATTATTAACAAGCCATTGATCGCATTTTGCAAAGGCATAAATCCTAATACTGCAATTGCTAAACCTAAAGCTGTTAATGAAAGAACTAATGCTGTTAATGATGCACCATCTTCTTTTGGTTTGAATAAGAATTTATTTATTAAAGCTAATACTAAAATAATTGCACTTAAAGCACCTAAAACAATACCACCCTTAATTAAATTATTTGTAGGTATATATCCAAGAGCCACAGCAGTACCTGCTAAAGCTACAAGAGCTACAACTAACATAATCATTGGCTTAATATCATTACTTTTAGCTTTAAATAAGAATTTATTTATTATACCTAAAATTAATACTATTGAGCTTAAAGCTATTAAAGTAACGCCACCTTTAATTAAATTACTTGTTGGAAAATATCCAAGTGTTACTGCTGAAGCTGCTAAAGATATTAATGATCCAATTAGTACTAACATTGATTTTACATTATTGCCTTTTGACTCAAATAAGTACTTATTTACTACGCCTAAAATTATTATAATCGAACTTAAAGCTATTAAAGTTGCACTACCTTTAACTAAATTACTTGCTGGAAAAAATCCAAGAGCTATAGTTGAAGTAGCTAAAACAACAAGTGAAGCAATCAATTTCAACATTGGTTTAACATTATTACCTCTTGTTTGAAAGAAGAATTTATTTACAGTCCCTAAAATTACAAGAATCGAACTTAAAGCTATTAAAGTTGCACTACCTTTAACTAAATTTTTAATCGGTATAAATCCAAGAATCATAGCTGTAGCTGCTAAAGCTGCAAGAGCTTTAACCAATGTTAATATTGATTTTACATTATGACTTTTAGACTCAAATAAATATTTATTTACAAATGCTAAGCCAGTTAAAATTCCACCTAAAACAATAAGAGCAATTTCACCACGTATCAAATTATTTATTGGTATAAAAGCCAAAGCTGCAACAGCAGCAGTTAAAATAACTAATGATGATGCTAATAATATCATTGACTTTACTTTTTTATCTTTTGATTCAAATAAGTATTTATTTACTACACCCAAAGCTACAACCATTCCAACTAGTACACCAAGAGCAATTTCACCACGTATTAAATTATTTATTGGTATAAATGCTAAAGCTGCAACACTAGATGCTAAAATAGCTAGTGCAAGCGCAGATGAAATAATATCATTTACTTTAGAATTATTCTTCTCAGATTTAGAGTTATTTGCTATAGCTTGAGCACCAATAACAAGTGCCACGACCATCCCTATAACAGTTATTGCCTCGATTGCTGCTTTTAAAGAATTTGTATCATTTTTAGCAATTTGTGTTAACAATACTGCAGCACCAACTAAAGCAATCATTGCTGAAATTATTTTTTTAATATCTTTAACACTATTTATAATATTTTGTGTAATTTCACTACTGCCATCTTTATTCTTTTTGATAACTTTCTTTGATGAATTTAAGAATTTATTAATAAAAGCAATAGCAAGTGTTAAAACTATAACAATACCAGTAATACTTGCAATAACTCCAACTGCTGTCCATAAGTTACCTTCTGGTATTTTAGCTATTTGAATTAATGTTAATGCTAAAGCTGCTAAACCCAAAGCTTCACTATTTATATTGAGTGCTAGTTTTGCTGTTATACTTTTCCCTGTTTCTGCCTTTGGCATCTTTTTTGTCAAATTATTAATTACCATCATTGCAGTTAAAACACTGCCGATAGAAATAATGACTCTAATTGCACGATTTAAATCTTTTTCAGATATTTCGCTAATCTTTTTTAATTGAGTTGCTAATAAGAATAACACAATTCCCATTGATGCTATTCCTTTAACTTTTGTGGTTCTTCCACCTTTTGATGAACTACTAAGCAATTTTGCCATTAAAGTGAATGTACCCATTAAAATTATTACTCTTTTTAAAGCATCATCAACTTTATTTACATCTAATAATGTTAACGCTGCCATTGTAGCAGCAAGTATTGCAATAGATTCGGCAATTTGTTTTATTGTATAACCTATTGCTTTTATTTGTAATGCTTTTCCAAAACCTTCACTATTAAATAAATTATTTATCGTAGTAAAAATACCATCTTTAACAGTGGTAAATTGTTTAACAGAATTAGTAATTGTTTTACCAACTTTAACCATTTTGATTAAAGCAATGCTGATACCACCAATTACTACTAATAATGTGCTTATAACACCTAAAACTTTTAATAATTTTGTTGTATTTACAGTTGTTAATGCTATTAATGATAAACAAATAATACCTATAGAAATAGCAATATCTTTAATGCCACTTGCTATTACTTTAAAGGCATATTTATCTAATAACCCTGAAAAACTATCTAATACTTCAAATAGCCCAAAAGTGAGAGTTTTTAGCATACTTCTAAAGAAATATATTAAACGTGAAACATTTTTAAGTACCAAAACACTAATCGCAGCAGTAATAATTCCAACAAAATTTTGCTCAATAAATTTTTTAATTTTGTCAAATATTGAAACATCTGGATCCCTGCTAAAGAATTCATTTAAACTATCTCCAATTGTTTTTAACGCTTGTCCAAGATATGTAAATAGTGTTGAAATAATTGGAACAAACGCTTGCAAAATACTTAATAAACCTTCAAAAATTGATTTCAAACTATTTATTAATGGTTTAAATGGCTCTAAAGCTGCCTCTAATTTCTCTACAAATGAATTTGTTTTTGAAACGATTACATTTCCAGTTTCTTCGACTACATTCGCAAGTTCCTTACTTTTAGATTTAATTGTTTTTGTTGTTTTTGTAATATCATTAGTTGATTTAGAAAACAAATTTACTATACTATTCCATGTGGTTTTTATAAATTTAACAAAACCGCTGTTTTCAATAGCATTTACGAATTTTTTTAATTGATCTGGAATATCTAACAAAAAGTCTAATACTTTTTTTACAACTCCAGTTAATAATTTCCAAATAGTGCTAAATATTGGTTCTAGAAAATCAATAATTTTTTCTATTTGCTTAAAATCAATAGAATCAATTATTTCATTTATTATTTTTTTTAATTTCTTTACATAAGGAGATAAAAAATCAATAAAGTTTTCAAGAGTGTTACTTATTGTTTTTGTTACTTTTACAAAGAAATCGGCTTCCTCACCTATTTGGTTTGAAACTTTAGATGATCGAAAGTTTTCAAATTTGTCAAATATCTTTTTAACACCTTTAAATATACTTTCAATACTACCTTTTATAACTCTAAATAAAGGATCTAACCCTTTTAAAACTGATTTAATAAATTTTACTATATTTCTAACAACTTTAAGTAAACCAGTTAAAATTTTAACAAAAACTTTCAATTGATTTTCTGAAGGTTTTAATGCTTTAGTAACATTTTTAAGACCATTGCTAAATGATAATAATGATTCTGTAGTTATAGGAAATACATTATTAAATGCTTCCTTAACAGCACTAATAATTGATTCAATCGCATCTAAAATATTCCATAGAGCACCTTCATCACCAAATAAAGCATCTCTACCTCCAGCTTCATGCCATGCTGAAAATAAATTGACACGATTTTCGCCTCCAGAAGCAAAAATATCCCACAATTTATTAGATAATTTTGTCCATAATTTTACAGCTTCTTGTTGATTACCAAATATCTGTTCAAATGTATTCATCCAACTAGTCGATACTGCATCTTTAATTGAATTAATAGCATCACTAAATGTTCTAGCTTGTTGTGCTGCTTCAAATGCTTTAATACCGAACATTTTTGTGTCATATTCTGTTTGCAATCTTTCTTTTTCTTCTGCATCTGTGCATTCTTCGATTTGAACTTTTAATTCTTCAAGTTGCTTTTTGTAAGCTTCTATTGCTTCAGATGCAGTTTCATATTCACCTTCATGAAATATCCCTTCAGCATCAGTATATCCATTAACCATTCCATAAATTTCATCAAAGGCACTAGAATAATTTTGTAATGTTTGCATTAACACTTCAGATGTAAGCCAACCACCTTCAGTTAACGTAGAAGCAAAATTATCTAAATCTACTGTAATTCCAGCTTTTGCAGCTTTTGATGTAGTTTGATATGTTCCATCTATTTGTTGTATTAAATAACCAGCTGCTTCTGCTGCATCAAGTGCTTGTTGTTTAAATTCACGTGTATCCATATTTGCATTTTGGATACTTTTGTAATCTTCTTTTCTTACAACACCTACTGACATTGCTTGCGATAATTGATACATTGCATTTGAGGCTACAGTAGCATTCTGACCACTAAGTGCAGCCCAAGTTGCAATACCCATCATTGCTTCCATAGCTTCATCTAAACTTTGACCTGCAGCTGTAAACTTGCCGATATTAGATACCATATCAATAAAGTTATATGAGGTCTCATCAGTGAAAAAATTTAGTTTCTCCAATTGAGCAGTTACTGTTTCTAATTTCAACTCGGAATCTACTAGTGAATCACCGATTTTAATATCTTGAGCCATTAAAGTACTCACAGAGGTTGTTTTATCGGAAAATTTTTGCCAACCAGCGGCAATATTATCAATAGATAAATTTTTTACTAATTTTTCACCGACATAAATTATTTTTTTGCTTAATTGATCTAAGAAATTAAATGATAAGTGCTGGAACATAGACATCTTAAGACTAACTTTAGATACTGCATTTTCCAAAGGCGAAGTATCAACCGTCCCAAAATTATCATTTAGTCCATTTGTGACATTTTTAAAATTCATTTTACTTTTGAGTTTATCAATCGTGGACATACTTTTTTTTACATTTTTTTCAAATTTCTTATTATCAAAAGTAATTTTAGCAACACGTTCATCAATTGTGTTACTACTCATTTATGAATCACCTCCTGGATAGTATCGTTAAGTATTTTGTTATATGCTTCTTGAATAATTGGTTCAATATAATGTTTTCCTTCTATCCAATATCCATTTGCAGTTCCATGACCATACTCAAGAAGCAATGCAATGTTAATACCATTTTGAATATTTTTGTTAAGAATAGTTATTGTTGTAATTCCATTTTTGTTACTCTGGATTGTATAATCCCAAGATGCCGCAGTTAAACCAGTTTTTTTAGGTGTTGCTGCTTTTAATTTTTCTATACATTTTTTAGTAACTTCTTCAGCCGAAGAAAAAGTTGAAGCAATAGTAATTTGTCCGATATATTTTTTTAAATTTTTAAAATTACCTTTTTGTTTTATTTCAATCATAAAACCTCCTAATTTTTAGCCTTTACTATGCATAGCAGCTCTCCTTTTTGCGTTTAAAGAAGCATTTTGAGATAAGATACTTTTTTTTGATTGTTTTTTAGGTGGTTGATTCATGCAATTACAAATTCTTATTAATGTTAATAATCTATTTAGATGCCATTTTTGACATTCAAAAGGAATTTCTAATGAAATCATCCAATAATAAATTAATTCACTAGTTATAGCACGACCTCCGCCACCACTTTTGTTTGTTGTATTGCTAAACCAAGTAGCCGTCATTGAATCTTCGATATATTTTTGAACATCGTTCATATTTGCTACAGTTAAATAATTATAAGCATCATCAGGAATATTTTGTGATATAGTCATGAATCTAATATAATCGATAAGTTCATCTTTTGTTTTTTGATCTTTAGATATAAACGGCTTCTTGTATTTAGCTTCCCATTTAGAAACAGAAACTAGAGAATGTTCTAAACAAATAGTGTATTCTTTTGTATAAATAAAACTAGAATTTCTTTCATCAAATAATTCCATAGCAGGAATTGTTATTTTTAACATATTGTCCCAACTAAATTTTTTAATAAATTATTTGTTATCCAATTGTAAATTCTTTTTACTATCTTGTAAGGCTGTTAATTTATTTGCTTTTGCTGTTAATTCGTTAATAAAATTAGCTGCTTTAGTTTCATCACTCATTAAACTCCACATAAATTCCTCATATGCAGCTGTTTGAACAAAATCCTGAGATAGTTTTTCTGATTTTATGAATTGTTTACCATCTGGAGATTTAACACCATATGCTAATAAAACAATGTTTTTAAAAGTTTTATATATTTCTCTATTATTTTTTTCTTTAATTAACTTTTGAATTTTATTTGATAATCCTTCACTTTCAGATAATTCTAATTCTGTTAATTCAACTGGACTAAGATTGAAATATAAAGTTTCAGTATCTTTTTCTCCATTATAATTTGTAAATTCAATTTTTTCTGTAACCATATTTTTTTATTTTCTCCTTTTTTAAATTAAAAAAAAGGTGCCTAACTAAATGCTAAGCACCTAAATAATGTTTTTATTTAACTAATAAAAATTCCATTTTGATTTTATTTGCATAATGCAATAATTTCATCTGGATATAATAATTCTGGTTCTGCTTCATCGGAACCATATAATTTATTTTCAATTAATGCTAGTTTTTCTGGTGCAATCTTTGTAGAATCAATTACAACATGTGACATTGGTTTATGATCTGACACTGGAACAGGTGTTGTTGAAACTTCCCATGACATTGTAATTGCTTCTGGTGTGTCATTAATTGTTTCATTTGATCTTTCAGATGGTTGAGCTAAGCAGCCATAAACGATGTGAATTTTATAACCCAATTCAGGATTTAAATCATTACCAATTTTTGTTTGATATGAAAATGCAAATCTTTTACGCTTTTGTTGACCAATTGTAATACCTGGTAACAATTCGACAGAACCATCACATTCTGTAAATTCATCAGGATATGTATATGCTTCAATTGTGCATTTAAATTCTTCAACTGATAATAATTCTAGATACTTGATATCATCTGCATAAATTGCTGTAACTTCTGCACCTTCTGGACTTTCACTGACAGATGTCAAACCATTCCAGGCGACGCCTTTCATTTTTTCTTCTTTATTTTTTACATATAAAACACCTTTTGATACACCTGTTTCAAAAAAATGTTTTCCTTCTTCATCCCATTTAATTTTTGCCATTTATTATGACCTCCCTTTTAAAAATTAATTGTAAAAATATAGTGATTTAATCGTTCAGAAGCGAAAAAACGACTAAATCGACAATATTTAAGCTTTGCAATTTGATCAACTATAATGTTGTCTGGTTCCTTGCATATAAAAGTTATGGTATATTCATTACTTGTTAAATAATCATTATCTCCAGCAAATCTATGACCAATACCGCTTCTACTATAAATAATACAAGGATAATTTATTTTTAAATTTTCAGGTGGCTGAAAATAGACATTTTTAGAGCCTAAAATATTACAAAGTAATAAATGTAAAGTTTCTCTACTAGTCATTATATAAGCCTCCTAAATAAATAATTATACGAGGGCGTTCTATGTCAAAACTTTTAACTTCCCACTTAACGCCCAAATATACTACATACTTTAAATGGCTTACATTTTGGATTAAATAATCATTAGAAATGACACTTAATTTATTTGATATGTTAATATTATCATTAAGATTTGAAGACTTTTCATTTATTCTTGTATCTTTAAGGATATCTCCGTAATATGTTTTTTCTTCAACTACTTCTTCGTATATTCCTAATCTGGTTTCTTTGGTATAAGAAAAACCTAATTTTCCACAAAATTTTGCCATTTTGAAATAATTCAATAACTAATATTTATTAATCTTCTCCTGGTTTAACTGTTAAAACAATTGCAGAATGAGGTTTATTTAATCCACCAGAGCATCTTGTTTCAATAAGGTATTTCTCTCTGTTATAGTCAATGTCAAAATCTTCAAACATATTAACAGAGCCGCCTTTATCACTACCTACACCATAATCATATAAGTCAAGAATTACACCAATAAAACCTTCTGGTACAAAAGAATCTGGTACTTGAATAATTTCAGAAATTGCCATACTTGTAGCTAATTCTTTAATATCTTTATAAATTCTTCTTCCTAGTTTATCTCTAAGAATTAACATTTGAGATACATCTGTATTCTTAAAGAATCCAACTAAGTTACCAGAACCTTCATATTTTCCTTGTGCTAATACTGCTGCATCAATAATATTTTCAAGTTTAGTATTATCAACTTCGAATTTCATTGCATATAAATCTTGATCTGTATCTTTAATTACAGGAACAATATTTGCTTCTTTAATTTTATATTGATCTCCACCAGTTCTTCCATCACCGAAAATAAATGCTCTTGCTAATTCTTCGTCTAATTTGTCTCTCATTTCAGCTTTAACCCATGCAACTGAATCAAAGTCTGTAATATCAAGAATATCATCTCTATTCATTGATTGATGTTTATACACTGTTTGAGGGTCAATTGTTCTTTTTAAAAGTGCAAAAACTTCATCTTCTTTTTTTGCATCTTTAACGTAACCTTTTGCACGTGCTTGTTCTTGACTAATATCGGCAACTGTCATTCTTACTCTTGAAAAAGGTAATTTATGAACTCCTGCCATAACTTTTTTAACCCAACCAGTTGGACCATTTCTTAAAAATGTAGGTGTACCATTTACCTCATGTGCCTCTGGAAATAAATACTCAATATTAGTAATTCCATGAGCTAAAAATGCTTTCTTCATTGAACCAACACTTTTTGCATCTTTAATTGCTTCTAAAATATCTGCTGAATGTTGTAATGTTTCATCTTTATTTTCATTATCAAATACATTATGTTTCATATCTTCTTTATTCTCCTCTTCTTTCGTATTTAGACCTTCTTCACGTCCATCTTCATATGCTTGACCAATCAAGGCATATATTGTTTTTTTTTGTTTTTCATTTAATTTATTAATTAAATCCTCAAAGATTTCACCAATTGTTTCTTCATCTTCATTTTGATCAGTTGATGTAGTTTCTTTGTTTTCATCTTGTTTTGTTTTTTTTGTTTCTTCAATCTCCATATCTTTTTCCTCTGAATGACTCAACTCTAATGTTTCAACATTATTAAAAATAATTGCTTTTTCATCATTTAATTCTCCGCTATGTGATAAAACGTTTTCTATTACTGCACCACGATTTGCTCCAGCGAGAACTAAACTTACTTCTCGGATAAGTCCATGAATTACATCCCCTCCATTTTGTTTTAACTCTGTAGCGTATATTGATAATGAGCGAATATCTCCATGCTTAACCATTTCTTTAGCATTTTGTCCACTTTCACTGTTATTAAATGAACAATATGCATAAACGCCTTCATCTCTATTTTCAAGTAATGCATGACCTAAAACATTGAAAGGATCTTTATGGTCATGGTTCCAAACTAAGGGAACCGTTTCCCCATCACAATCTTTAAAAGCATTCTTTTTGATTGTTCTACCATCTAAACATCTAATATCACATTTTGTAGCCCAACCACTAAAATCATATTTTTCATTCATTTTGATTTGTGCCTCCTTTAATTTGTTTTTTATGTAAAATTATCAGTTGTACTAGCTACATCAGGATTTTCACTAGCATTCAAATTTTTATTACGAAGTTCATCTGCTCTTGGATTATCAACAGGTGGGAATCCCATCAATTGTCGTACTTCATTGGAAGATAAAATTTCGTTCCTTGTAAATTTATCAGCAACATCTGCTAAAGTTGATGGAGGAACTAACTTAAATAAAGCAATGCTAACATTGAAATATATAGTTTCTCCGTTTGGCTTGTTTTGCAAATTTTTACTAATAAATTTTCTAGTCATTTCATTTGCAATCGTTTCTGCAATAGGTTTAATTGTTCTTTGTATAAACTGTTGAATTGTTTTTTCGTCCGCAGTTCCATTTAAAATTTCACTTGTTACACTTAACTGGTTAAATAGCATTCTCGTTAAGTATTGAACAGTATCTAAAACGTTACTATTAATTGGACGATTCAACTGTGTAATTTTTTCAGTACCATCTGTATAAACGATTCCATATTGGGAATTACTAAGTTGATTCTCAATATCTTTACGTCGTTTTTCTGCTTGGTTCTTTCTTTCTTCAGTTTTTACTACATATGGTAATTGAATAATCAAATCCAATTTACCAGCTCCTGCTTGATCTTCAATTGCATCCAAAATATTTAATTTTCTAATTAACCTTTGTAACGTAGAATTGTACTCATTCATGACAGAATAAAACGGATTTTCAATAATTGCGGTTCGTTCTTTTGGAACAATTAGCGATTGTTTTAAACCCGTTTTTTCATTATAAATTTCGACTTCTACATGCGCAGGAAACCATTGTTTAATTTTACAAACTCGCATTGATAAAATATCAAACGTTCCTTTTTTTGGATCTATGTCTGTATCAACAGGAACTACAGCAACTACACCTTCATCAAATAGTGATTGTACAATATCCTGAATAAATGACTTATTATTTTGATCAATATTGGCTTCTAAGGTTAAACATCTATTTAATCCAGAATCAATAACTTTTTGATATCTTCCATTTGAATCTAATTTTGCATGTTCAAACGACACATTAGTAACATCTATAGCTATGCGATTGTAGATTGCATTAATAATTGATCGTTCATTTTTTTTTGAAAAATACATTCGATCTGGACGATATGATGAACCTCCGCCGATATCTGTATATGCAACACTATATACAGATTTATCATTTAAAAAGGCATTCCATGCATGTGCAAGTCTATCTAAAAATTTCATTTTTTAAAATATCCTTTAACTATCTTTAGTTGGAGTATTTTTTACTGCTTCATTTCGTTTTAATACTTTTTTTGCAAAATGATTTCCAGTATTATATGCTGCTGATGCAACTGCAGATGCAATTGTTAAATATCCAACACCTTTTAGTGCAATGCCTGCCGCCTTTTTTCCAGTTTCAATTTTTTTGCCGCCCGATTTTATAAGCATTCCTCCGATGGAACTTTTAATTAATGTTCCAGTGGCGATTCTTATAAAACTCTTGTCATTAATTTTTTTCGTAAGCTTCGAATTTGCAATCTCACGTTTTTGATCTTGAGCACGTTTATCAATTTCTAATTGCATTAATTCTTTAGCTCTTTTTTGAGAACCTTCTTTATATTTAGATTCTATTCTAGCTTTATTAATTTCATAAACTCGTTGATCATCTAATGCACGATTTTCACTTCGTCTAGCAACTGATAAAGCCGATTGATCATTATTAATTCTTCGATTCTCTTTGTTGTAATCGTTATATCTTAGCATACCTTCTTTGGTTAAAGTACCATCTTTATTTTGAAATCGACGTATACCCCATTTTTGCCCTTTTATACCCCAGTGGCATAGTTCATTATTAATCTTATAAATCATAACTCATTCCCACCTTATTGGAGTATTATTTATTTTTCGTAACCAGTTTATTCCAAATCCATATTTAGCAGATGGAGTTTGACTTAAGGTATTATAGATAACTCCTTTTGTCTTAACAGAACCTTTGTTAAACCCAACCTTTTGTCCTTGTTTATGAGCTGTTACGACGGCTTGTTTATAACGTTCAATTTTTTCATTGCGCGCTTTTTCCAAGTGATCAATTTCTTCTTTATGTATTTTTTTTAAGTTATTTAAACTTTCGGTATGCTTTTTATTAAGCGCTATGATTTGCTCTTCATTCTTTTTATTTAGAGCTAATAATTTTTCTTCATTTTTTTTATGTGATAAATACCATGCAGTGCCTGTAGCTGCGGCGGCAGTTGCAACTAATACACCACCAATAATGAATCCTTTTTTTGCTTTATTATTAACATTTTTTTGTTCATCTGTGGTACCGGTTTCATAAATGTCTTCATTATCATCATAGCGCTCACGACCTTCATCAGTAAGTGTTCCATCTTTATTTTGAAATCGACGTATACCCCATTTTTGCCCTTTAATTCCATGGTGATATAAGTCACTATTGTATTGATAGTTTTCCATATTCCATCCCTTCTTTAAAATGCCTCTTTGTTTGCTTTGTACGATATATATGCATCCATTAATGCGGCAACATTATCTATTTTTGCTTCATATCTTTGTTTAAATAATTTTCTATTACCATTTGTATCTTGAAGTGTTATACAATTTCCCATTGCAAATGACATAATACTTTCATCAAATAAGAGCATTCTTTTTTCAGATAAATTCTTTAATTCACCAAGTGGAACAGATTCTGTTTTCATACCTTGAATTACTTTTGTTACACCAAAAGGTCCATTTTCTGCAGTCCATCTTTCCACAAATTTTTGTGCGTTGTATGGATCAAAGCCAAAACAACGAACATCATATTCACATTTTGTAATATGTTCATCAAAATCATCATAAACATCCATCATTTCTAAGTTCACGCAGTCTATAACAATTAATGTATTCTCTTTTACAAATTCTTCATATTTATTACGCATAGCTGATGGTAATTTGTAAAAAGTATTTGATGAAATATAACTTCTCGTTTTAATTCCAAATGTTCCATCTGACAAAGGAAACAAAAATGTGAATGCACAAAAATCATTTCCTTGTGATAAATCGGCACCTAAGGCGCAAGGCATTCCCCAATAGTTTTTTTTACTGAATGGTATAGTTTCTTCATATGTAAAGAAATAGGTGTATCCTTCCATAGGAAGATTAAATCTTTTTGCTAAAATATCATTTCTTGTTGCAGGTGCATTTTCAGCTCTTTCTACATCTAATTGAATTGTTTCATATGTTACAGTTTTACCAATATTAGGATTAGCTTTAATCCACATATTTGGATCTTTTACTTCTTCTACAGAATCCAACTTGTAATAAAATATAGAAACATGTGGATTATCGTATTCACCCTTTAATATTTTTAATAATTCCATCTTTATGGAATCACCAGGACCATTTCTTATAGTACCTTCTGAAGATACTGCAATAATAATATAATCTTCAATTTTAGCAGCACCTTGCTCAATGGCACCAATTACATCTTCACGAATATCACTTGATAACCATTCATCTACAGAAGCACACTTTACACGTAATCCTTGCAATTTGTTGATGCTCATTGGTCTAACTTCTAAACGAGATCCAGTTAAAAAATTTTCAATGCCTTTTTTAGTTGAAGCTAACTTTACGCGATCTTTTATATCACCACTTGTATTTTGAATAGATCCAGTTGTTAAAAATTTAAAATATGGTCCTTTTGCTCTAGTTATTGCAGTAATAATTGGTGACATTACTTCTTCTGCTTGTTTCATTGTTGGAGCTGTTGTTATTTGATATGTAGTTGATGTATCAACATTTAGAATATAAGACTGAACAAAAGAAACGTATATTGATTTAGCATTTGAACGTGGTAAAACTAAAAATTGTTTATTTATTAAACGCTTTTTTATTTTTTTCTTTTTAAAATATCCATTTGTATGTGTTTGTTTATTGTATGGTACAAATACAGTGCGTTCAACAAAATAATACCAACCAAATAATTGTTCTGCCCATAATTTAAAAGTATCAAGAAGTACTACGTCAGAACCATCAGTTAATGTTAATTCATTTTCGCAATAAGAAATAAATCCTTCAACCACACTTTCGTCATAATAAATTCCTGGATTTTCTATTAAAGCATCGATTCGATTCATTTCTAAAGAAATTGTATGACATACAGGTATTTCACCTTTAGTTACAGCTTCTCTAAATTGTCCATAATATTTTGGTATTGCTGTATTTGACAATGACATTTGTGATTTTTTCCTTATGCTTGCTATGTAAGTTTTTACTTAAAATATCTATTTAGTGACATCTTTAAGTTCTTTTAAATTTTTATTATTATTTTTTATGTCACTTACACCTTTAGCAATAGCAATACCACTAGCTCCAATTGCAACAACTGCACCTATTGTTTGTAAAATTTCTCTAGCTTTTTCACTACCTGATTTTACATATTTAGAGTCGCCTTTTAAAGAACTATATCGTTGTTCTAAATTTAATCGATTAATTCTTGCTATTAATTCTTCATCGGATAAATTTTTATAGCTTGGTCGTACAACTTTTCCATTTCCAGTTGGTAATAATTTAGAGCTATCATTTAATAATTTACTAGAATCATATAATAGGTTCTGAGTAGAATTAAGTTGCTTATTTTTAATGTCTTTATACTCTTTTTTTGTATCTTCTCGTAATTGTCTTTGTGTTTCATTATCAATATCAATTTCATTATATTTATAGTCATTTTCTTTTCCACGAAGTTTATAAGATGTTTTTCTTATGCTTTCTTGCTCATTATGTTCTTTTTCAATTGATGCTCTTTTGGCATAATATCTTTTTTTTCCTTCTTCTGTAAGTGTTCCGTCTTTGTTTTGAAATCGACGTACACCCCAACGCATATTTTTAATGCCGCTATGACTTATCATATTTGACTGATTAAAGAAACATTGGTTACCATAATATTTAATTATCATTTATTAATAACCTCCTTTTTGTATATATAAACGCCATTCTAATTCTTTTGCACTTTGATTAATTGAATCAATTAATGCACTATTTGCTGGTGGATCAAATAATAAGCGTACCTTTAAATACACATATGTTTTAACTTGTTCTAATCGCGGATCATCACCAATAAAATCTACCCATTTGGTTGTATCATCTTTTATAGAGAATCCGTTTTTAGGACCAACACCCATTTGAACTAAATTATTTAAAATTGTATTTATATGAATAATAATATCTGTATCAAAATCGTTATAATTTGAATCTATGCCTAATAATTTTTTAATCGATATTAAAATACTTTCTTCTCTTGTCATTTTAAAATACCTTACTGCCTTCACAACGAGCGTTAAATATAAAAAACTTAGAAATATCTCCTTTTAAAAAAACTTTTAATTTTTTACGAAAAAAACCGTCTTCTGTATAAAACATATAGACATCATCTTTAGTTATTTTTTTATCATTTTTTTGACTAGCATCTTCATTAAATAATTTTACAGCTAACTCAATACAAAATTCTTCAAATTCTTTAATTGTCATATTTTATCTCCCTATTTTTTCCAAGGACAGGTATCATTTTTAGTCCTTTCTACAATTTTGTTTTTATTTAAAAACGATGTATTTCCATAATGTATAGCGTTATGAGTTTCATGAGAAACGCATATTAAATTTTCAGGATCTAACAGTTTATCTGATGAATTCTTTATATCATCAGGATTTATTGGATTAATATGATGAATATAAATACGTCCTGTTATTTCATGACCAGGAATACCTAAATCGCATCCATTGTCACGAACAATCACAAAATTTCTAATACGTTTCCACTCTATTGATTTATTATAAAATTCTTGATTTAAATATCTATCAAAACCAAATGTTTCTTTGCCAACATTTCCTTTTAATAATAAATAATTAAATCTTTCATCAAATGTTTTTAAACATTTAAGTTCAGAATATCTCTTCATTACTATAATCTTCTTCTTGATTTAAATTTCCGCTATACTTGCTAAAAACTTTTAGAAGTTGTTCATACATTTCTCTGGATAATACATTTGATTTTAAACTATCTATTTTTGCTTCCATAAGTTTGTTTTCCATCTTAATTTTTTCTAATTCTATTTGAGCTTTTAATGTTGCTTGTTTTAAATAATGTATTATAACTTGTGATGATGCTGTTCCTTCTTTAAGTTGTTTTTCAGCTAAATTGGTTGCTAAATTAATTAATTGATTCTCTCTAGCCTCAGGAGTCATTGCTGGTCTAATTGGCTGATTGGAATCAATTTTTTGTTTGACTCTTTCTTTAGACATCTGTTATCTCCTTTACTATCTTTATGTTTAACCACTCAAGAAGGCATATGAAATATACTATTATAAATTATGTCTAGAAAGGAGATAATAATAGCATACCGGAGGAAGCAAAAAACCATGAAAAATATAACCTCATATGCCCTCTTGAGCAGTTACCATATAGATTTTAATCATAAAAAATTGAAAACTTTTTTTAAAATATCCCTCTGGAGATTTTTTTAGGACCGACGCGATAAAAAAGGGGGATATTTGAATTTTATACCCCCCTAGGGTGATAGCTTTATAAATTTTAGTACTTATAAACTAACTTATACTCAATAAATTTTCCTTCTTTTGAAAAAGCTCCTAAACGTATTATGCTATTAATTGCTTCTTCAATAATTTTTTTGTTTTCTTCATCAGAAAGTTGATCTGAAGTATTTGTAATACTTGCTAAACGAGCACAAGTATTGTAACCTTCTTTTAAATCAAAACAATTCCAATTATACCAATCATCGAATGGATCATATGGATTGTCTTCGGTAGTTAACCGTACTTCCTTATAGTCTTTTTGCTTCATTGTACAATTCCTCCAGATAAATACTTGAGAATAGTTGAAGATGATACTCCTAAACGTGTTGCAATTTCAGCAGTTGTATGTCCATTTGCTTTTAAATTTTTAATTCTATTTACTTTTGCTGCACTTAAAATTGAACCTTGTTTTCTAGGTGTTGCTAATTGCCTTAGTCTTTTGCTATCACAATATGGTATCATTGCTGCAAACATAGATTTAGATATTGCACCCGCTTGAATTGCTGCCCATTCTCTATCAGTAAAATAAATTTCACGTCGATGTGCCCCAACTTTTTCTCTAGCTTTAGCCAATTCTTTTTGTTTTATTTTCTTTAAATCATCTTTATCAAGAATAGGATTTTCTTGAACAATGGCTTTAACTGCAGAATTTGTTAATAGTTGTGCCCTTCTCTCCCTTGGTTTATTTGATAAAGCTTCATTATATTTTTCTTTAATTGATGCTACTTCATCTTGAAATTCTTCTTTAGCTTGAGGTGAATATATAGTACCCTCAGTATGGAGAGCTTCTAATCTCGCCTCGTTTGCTAGAGTTTTCATACGATTAGCATAATTAGCATATGCTTGTTCTTGAGGAGTTCCTGAAGAAAGCATTCTTGCATCTTTTGCTTCAGCCATTTTAGTAGAATCCTGGGTGGCAATTTTTACTTTAATAGTTGATGGATCAACTTGAACATATTCCCCACTTTCATCTTTAAAATAATATTTTCCATCCTTAGCTATAGCATTTGCTACTACTTTTTTTCCCTTAGAATTTACATACTCTGTTTTATAATATTTGCGATTAGTATCATGATATAACTTTTCTCCTGTTTTAGGATTAACATAAAGCGTAATTACATCTTTTCTGTTAAATACTTCACCCGTTTTGTCATTAACATAAATATTATTATCTTCATCAAATAGTCTTACTTCAGTTTTTCCATCACGTAAAAAGAATGCACCTTCTTTTCTTTCGTTGATAACTACTTTAGATTTTGCTTTAGAAATTAAAGTTGAAGCTCCACCATATCGTCCATTCTCTTTAGCTTGGTATTTCTTTTTTAATTCTGCAATATTATTATCAATTTCTGATTGTTTATAATCTAACTTATGTTTTTCGGCATCAATAACGACCATTGAGTGTTTAACAGCTCTAGCTAATTCAGATCTTGTTGCTCCTCCTAATGTCATATCTGTAATTAAATTTGAAATTACACCCATTTCTGTTTGGGTATTATTCATAATTTTAAATTCCTTACCTCCACGAAAATAATGTTCTTCACCATTTTTATCTACAACACATTTATCATATTGGTAAGATAATTTTGTATCAAATCCAACTAATTCTTGTAAAGGTTCACTATTTTTAATTTGTACATTTTCATTTAATGGTATTACCATTACAGTATCTCCATCAAAATCTGCTCCAGATAAACGATCTGCCACAGCTTTACTTATACCAATTGCATCAGTAGGATTTTTGCTCATTACTTTTACACCTTCTGGATTTCGATTATTAACTGATAAAATCGGTATTTCAAATGTTCCACCATGAGGATATCTTATTAATGCTACTTTAGTACCATCACCAAAATTTGGAGCATATACTTCATTATCTTTTATGGTAGTTAATGGTAATATTACTTGATATCTTTGCCCTGGTAAAGGAACCGCTTTTAATTGAACAGCCGCAGCATCACAATCCTCAGCATATGATTCTAGTAGAGATTTTCTCAAAGTTGGATTTGTTAATGACTTTATTTCATTAAACTCATCTTCTCTTTCTTGTATGGATAAATTTAATTGTTTATTAATTAATTTTAAAGGTTGTTTTGCTAAAAACTGAGACGATAATGTATCAGCCCAAGCTGACCAATCACCTTCTTCAGCTCTTTTATTAATTAGTGAAAGTTTTTTCTCACCATTTTCATCTATATAATATGATTGTCCACCATGCTCTTTAATTAATGATCCAAAAGGATTCTCAGGATCTTTTTTAATGTTTTTATCAATACTTTTTAAAACTTCTAGTTTGCTTTTATCAGAAGTTTTATTGGTATTAAAAATTACATCTACACCTTCTGGAAAGCTTTTGTCATCTCCATAAACTGCCATTCCTTTAATAAAATGAGTATTATCTACAAGAATACGAACTTGTGCATAATTAACTCCTTCACCTAAATTTAAATCTTTGCAACCCCTTCTTATTTCAATAATTCCATCTTTATTAATACCACCGTCTTCGGCATATCTAATTTTTAAACGTTTTGAATCCATAGATGCTGGATATTGAAAGCTTTTTTCAAAGGTGTCACCATTATCATAAGAAATATAATCATTTAATGTTTTAACATCTTCAAAATTAAAAATATTTTTATGAGGAGTTCCAGGTTTTGCTAAAACTTTTATTGTTGTATATTTACCAGCATTTGTAACTTGTGGAACACGACCTCCCCAAACTTCATAACCTTCCATTCTAAGCATTTCAACTGCGGTATTAAACTTTTCTGGAGAAATTCCTAATTCACGTTCAACACCTTTTCCAATATCAACCATACCTTTTTGGTCAACAATCTTTTTTAAATTTTCTGATGTTTTTTCACAAATTTTCATTCTTGCTTCAGAATCCGCATTTAACAAAGAACGTACTGTAGATTCTCCTTTTAAACCTAATTTATCCGCAATTTGAGGATTAGATAAACCATCTTGTTTTAATGATTTACATTTCGCTACTAAATCACTTCTTCTTTGATGTACAGCAATTGTATGAGCTGCTCTTAATTGAGTTGTTGATAATTCCATTACTTCTGCGATTTCTTTTTCTGCTAAACCTTCTTTTTTTAGTGATTCATAACGCGAAAGCCAATCACCAGAATGTTGATAAGGATTATCTCCAGATCCCCAAGGATATCTTCCAGATCTTCTTGGCATTCCATAATGTTTTAGAAATGTTTCATAATCAACAGGATCTTTATCTGAATATAATTCTTCTGGATAAATACCAGTGTGTTTTAATTCTTCATAATTTTCAGCATAATCATTATATTCATAAAATAAATATAAATCGTCATCCATATGTTAACTCCTCTCTATAATTGATTTAACAAGATTTGATTTTGTAACAATTAAATCCATTATTTCTTTTATCTCTCCAGGTTCTGGAATTAATTTTAATGTTTCATGATTTTGATAAATCCGTAATTCAGTAGTGTATTTATAAGGATCTTGTTTATACTCCAAAAAGAAAAGAGCAGCATATATCATAGGTTGATTAAAAGAAGCTTGAGTTTTTCCATTTTTATAATCACTTATTCTTAAAATATTATTTTTTTCATCAACACTAATGGCATCTGTTGTTCCAAAACAAAAATCGTTATAATATAAAATGACTTCACTAGACATTCTAAAGCCAATAGAATCATTCACAAAAGGTATAAGATTTTCTAAAATATCATCGGCATCAAAAGCATCATAAGGAATAAAATTTTTATATAAAAAGTATTCTATAAGATGTTTATCTCTGCTATGAAGTTTCATACGTGATTTAATACAATCACTAGCTAACTGATGTATACAAGTTCCTATTTCAGCGGCATATTGACTATAAAATCTTTTAATTAAAGTTTCATTATCCCAATTGAGCCAATGATATCCACTTGCACTTAAAAAAGCATGCGTTCCTTTTAATTTTTCATGGTTATTCCAAATTATCATTATTTATGTTCTCCTTATTTAAAAATTGTTGATTAAAAAATACACGCATTTCTTCAATTACATCTTCCATGTTTTCTGGATATATAAAACGACCAAAAGAAAGAGAATTTGCCAAATTAATATAATAATCTTGATTAGGACGATGTGACGAATTTTTACTTGCTTTGCATTCTAACATTGCCCATGATTTATAATAAATTATTGTTAAATCAGGTATCCCCTGTAGATAATTAGGATCATTTTTAAGAATAATGCATTTATGAAAAATTTCTTTTAATCGTTTAATTAAAACTGATTGAAATTCACTTTCTAATTTTTTTTCAATAATATTTTTCATAATAAAAAAAAGAAAAGAACCAGTAAATTATTTCAATATAATAAAAAGTTGGCTAAAACAATTTTAAAATATAATAAAAGGTTCTTTCTCTCCATTAAAGGATATGTATTTTTTGCGTGCTAAAAAAGATTATTTTCTGTTTAGGTGGCACTTTTTTTTCAAAATATCATTTTTTATATATTTTTTTTTAAATATAAAATAATAAAATATTTTTGAAAAGTGGCACTTTTTAATAAATATCTTAGAAAAAATACAATTTTAATATGATTTTTATATAAAAATATCTTTTTTTCACCCTTTTTTGATATATTTTATTTTTATATTACGTGTCACTTTTTATTAGAAAACTGGCACAAAAGTGGCACCAATTAGACACTTTATTTATTTTTTTTGTTTTTTAAAGAAAAATAAATTGATTTATTAAATTAAAAAAATACTTACGTGTCATTTTTGTGTCACTTTTTTTATGCTTTTTCTAATAAAATAAAAGGTGGATCATTATCTTTTTGATGAAAATATTTATGTATAATACTAAACTTAATTTTAAAACCAACTAGGGGTTCTAAAACGCATATAAATGTATTTGCATATACATTAAATGCATAATTAAAATTAACATCATTTCGATCTTGATAAATATATATTGGTAAATATGTTATCGAATTAAAATAAGTAATTACATCTTTTAAAGATAAAATTGTATTTGTATATTTTTTGAATGTTTTTAATTGTTGTTCATTGATTACAAAATCATACATACTATGTTTCATTGCAATTAATAATTTTTTATCAATTAGTTGTTCATTAGTAATCTCATTTTTACCATCATGCAAAAATAAATATGTATTATTATTATTTATATTATCAATTAAATTTCCATAACTATCTTTTAAATATTTTGGATATGAATAAATGTTTACTTTTTCGTATTCAGTCATATAATTTCCTCCAGTATTTTATTTTTTTTATTAATTATTAAAGGTGCATAATCTTTATTATTAAAATTCTTTTTTTGCTTAAGTTTTTGATTAATTCTAATATCAATTTTAGATTTTGAAATTAATATATAATAATACAAATCTTGAAATGGTGTATTAAGTCTATCAATACGTCCCATAGCTTGATGCATAACTTTGTATGAATGATTTAATGAATAAAATATTATTGTGTCTGTTTGGATACAATTCCATCCTTCACATCCAGCTGTATATTCAACTAAATATACCCATTTTGTTGTATTAAGTATTTCTTGATGTTTTTGACCATTCCATTCTGAAAAAGGATAATTTGCATTCACTAAAAGTTTTCTTAATAATTCCAATTCATAATTAAATGAATAAAATATTATTACTTTTGGATGATTTGCAAGAATATCAAGAACCGCGTTTAAGCGTGTGATATCTGAATTTACTAATTTTCTTAATGTAAAACAGAATTCGCTTGCATTTTTAATTGGCTCATTTGTATAAATGTTCCAATGAGTACTATTTATTTGTTTATATTTATAAATATCATATTCAACAGATACATAACATGCATGTTTTATTGTTTTTCTTTCAAAATGCATATCAATTAGAATATCATTTCTATGTTTGATTAAAATGCCTTCATTAAAATATTTTTTTATACAAGGGTAAGGTGTATGGGTAGACCATATAATATGTTGATTACTAAAATCAGTTTTATTTTTATAAAAACCATTAGCAATAAACACAGGAATATAATCACTCCATGTATCGCCAGGTGTAGCTGATAATAATATCCATTTATTATTTTTTGCTATTTTTAAAAATGATTTAACCCATACACCATAACCAACTAATCTTTGTTCATCTAATATAAAAAAAGCATTAGAAATATCTATGTATTTTTTAATATTATTCCATGAGTCAATTATTATCTTGTTTTTAAAAAAATTACATTCCGAATTAGAAGACATACCAAACTTTGCTAATTCGTAATCCCATGTGTGACTATCACGATTTTTTGCAGTTGTAATAATATATAAATCACAAAGTTTTTTAATTGGAAAAGATATAAGTTTATTACTTTTTTTATCAGTATCAACATCAAAAAATTCATGTTTTATATAAATACCTTTTTTGTTCTTTTTTATGTAAAAAACTTTTCCGCCTTGTGATTTATAATAATATGCAATGGCAGTCCTTGACTTACCAGAACCGACATCACCATTCAAAATGCAACCGTTTTTCATTTTTTTTAATGCGTCAGCCTGGTAGTCAAATAAAAGTTCTGCCATTTTTATTAAAACGTATCTTCTTCTATTTTATTTAGTGCTTCGTCTGCTTCTTCATATTCAGCATAATATCCACCGTATAAATCGGAAGGTCTAAGCACTACTCTTAAATCATCTAAATATGCACTTGTTCTTGCCTTATCAAGCACAACAGTATGAAATAATTTAAATGTTAAATCAACTCTTTCAAAGGATGCAAAATCTAAAGATCCTAATGTTTCTGCAGTTAATACCTTTTTATATTTTGTTCCGTCCAATTTAGTACCGTATGTAGCTATTGTTGGTGGATATTCAGAATTAAGATTTACTTTAATAGTAATGTATTTTAAACTATCCTCTGATGATTCTCCATCACGAATTCTTTCTTTTACATTTAAGCCTTCTTCTAATAATCGATCTGCTGCTTCTGTTGTTAAACATAAACAAAAGTTTCGATTGCCTTCACGATTAAAATCAGTTTTTCTTCCTGAAAAGTTTTTATACATGATAACTGCATTACGTACAGTTATTCTTTTTCCTATTTTTTCAAATTCACTATTTGCAATAGCATCTTTAATGTTAGAATAATTTGCCATTTTATAATTTCCTCCTATTATTCTTTTTTTTTTAAATATCATTATTCTAAAGAGCAAATTTAATCATCACTAGTAAATTGCTCATAATCTCCATATTTGTTAATTGTTTCAATTGCTTCATTAACAAAATTATCAAAGTAAGATAAATCAATATCATTTTCTTTATTAAAAAGTTTTACATCTTCTGATTCTAACCATCTATATCCAGATGCATCATTAACAGAATCATATTTAATGCTTCCGTCTTTGTTATATGCTTTTCTCAAAAGTAATCCACCATTACATCCAGGTTTAATTGGACAAAATGAACCAACTTTTCCTACAAATTTCATAGCATGACCTTCTTTTATTTTTTCATCTATTTCGTTATCTGTAAGATCAGAATATGATTGCAACATCATTTCTTCTTTTTTGGTAAATTTTGTTTCATTATTCTTTTTACGTAAGCGAATACTTTTTAATTTTTCATAAATTGTTACATCTGGTTTATTTTCATTTAAATCAAGATATATTGCCGTACGCACTTCTTTTGTTATACATAAATCACTAAATTCAATTGACTCTTTTGTAAAACATTTTTTATAGACGTAAGGCATTTGAAATTGTGCTCCAGTTGCTGTCCATTTGCCAGCTTCCTCGCCAAATTTTACTTTTGCAATATAAACTGATTTATTTACAAGACATAAACGTTCATAAGTTGCTTCATGTTCAAATTCATAACCATATTTTTTAGCAAATTCCATACAAAAATTCTTAATATCGTCTGTCATATTTGGAATCTTAATAGAATCTGTTTTAATATGTGCTACTTCAAAACCTCTTGATTTAACTTCATCTTCTAATGTTCTCATAAATAAAGCGCCTCTTAAAGCAACAATATTGTTAACATTTCGTGGATCTTTAAAAGGATTATCAAAATTTGCACAAGTTAACCCATAAACGGAATTTATAGGAATTTTTAAGGCTTTTGACAATCTCTTTGCTTTTGTAGCATCAGTTAAATATTTTTTTAATTTTCCACCAAACAATTTACCAACAGATTCAAAATCACCATGCTTAATATAAACTCTAGCATCAACTAAATTTTTATAATTTATGGTATAATCACCAAAGAAATTTAATGCAATAGCACTATGTGGATGCATTGAAACAATATCAAGTAATCCAACATTACTATACATTCCAGGGGTAGCATCAACAAAACCACCAGAGCCTAAATCAGTTCCTCGATACATATTTACATAACTAACCGATCCATTAGCACCAACACATTTTTTGTATTCATATCCAGGAAATTCCTTAGATAAATCTGTATATACTAATTGAGGGTGCTTTTCATTACCAAATATCAATTTAGTTGTAATACTATTTGTTGTATCATTCACAGTCATATCTGCTATATCCGCTAATATTTCTCTAGCTAAAAAATCTTCTTGCGTCGCTTTCCAAACTGCTTCTGTAGAAAGTACATCATTATCACAATATTCAGCAACTTCTATCCATTTTTCTTCGGGTATAGGTTTATCCCATTCATATCCTAATTCTTTATGATGTAAACCTAATTCAATTTCCCATTTTTTTAAGGATTTTTTATCGCTTGAATAATCGTAAATATCTGTGTAGGACAAGTTATAAGCGGCACCAAAAGTCCCTTTGCGCTCATTTATTATTGATTGTGATAAAATAAATAATTGTTCACAAGAATATCCTAAATGTTTAGCATAAATCATGTGATTATCATAACTTCTATTATTAAATCCAACTAACCTATATTTAAATAAAGTTTCTATTTCTGCAGCACTTGGATTAATCATTCTATTAACTCCAGGAACATCTAATATTTTCCAATTTACAAGAAATAAATTTGGGAATGACTCCACATCAAAAAATACAATTGGTGCTTCATCATTATTTATAAATTCTGCATTTTCTTCGGATTTAAATTTCATCATCATGACTTTTTTTATACATTTTTCAGATTGATGTGTACTTGCTGCTGCAAAATTTAATATTGCATCATACATATTTGTCACATCGTATTTAATTCCACTATTATAAGCTTCTTCTAAATCATTATAAATATAATTTATAGACACTGTTGTCGAGCCATATTTTTTATGTAAGTTTTCTAAAATTCTATTACGTAAATGTTTATCATCTTGAATAGTTTGTGTACTAATCACTTTTCGTTCTCCTTTAAAAGGTAATCCAGATGATATGGTATTAATTTCTTCAGAATTACATTTTGTTAATTTTCTTCTAAGAGAACTATTACCAGTAAATATCTTTATTTCAATATCATCTGCATATAATCTATTAAGCTTCTTAATATCGCCGTTATAAATATAATGCAAGTGAATACCTGCACCAGATTTGCTTAATTCAGCATATGTTTTAGGAAATTTTGAAGCTTCTTTAAGATTTAATTCGTAAGATTTATTGCCTTGTTCATCTTTTAAATCAAAATCTATGACTATATGATTTTCAGGCAATTTTAAGTAATGTAATTCATTACTGGAAATATCTTTTAATGTTGTAGTAACATCAGACCATTTTTTTATTGGTGTACCACCTTCATTGGCATATTGTGCTGGATAATCTTTGCATAAAATATCAAGTTTAGAAGGTTGTACTTTAAAATCTATCATTTCATTTATTACATTATTTGTTTTATTACTTTTAATCAGTTTTTGCTTTTCAAACAATTCTTTTTTAAAACCTGAATAGTAATGCCTAACATAATCGTCACCAACATGTTTCCGCTCATCATAATCTCGAAAATAATCTTTTAATTCTGTTTTAAACATGCTTTTACTATATGGAAATTTTACTTTGGAATCTTCACAATATTGTTTATACATATCCCAAGCTGATTTTAATGTTGTTCCATCTTCATGACTAAAAACAATATAACAATCATCAATAAAATTGAAGAAATCATTAGATTCTTCCATCATTCCCATCGGTTTATAATCATCAAATATTTCGGGATTATTTTCATATACTTTTTTACATTTATATGCTATATGTCCCAGTTCAAATTTGACTTGTTCTTTTAGGAACAAATATCTATCTTTAGGAATAATATTTCCACTTGGATGTACATCAATAAGTCTTCTCATAAGTCCAGATTTTCCATCTGTAATTTTTACATATTTATTACTTGCAACAATTAAAAAAGTTGAAAACTCTCTATAATATAAAGATTTATGTTTTTCATTAACTGTCATTTCTTCATGAGATACAATTGAGTTTATTGTTTCATTTTTTTCTATTTTTGATAAATCACCATCAAAATTAAACGCTACTAATGGATTTTTCTTAAATTGTTCTAAAGCAAATTGATTTGAAGATGATCCTAATGAAGATGCATTAAATACTGAATAATATCCTTTAAATAACATTTGGATAATTTTTAATATTGTACCTTTACCTGCTCCTGGTGCACCATATAACACTAAAAATTTTTCAATGTATTTTGAAGCCCCAGTAACAATTGCACCAATTGACCATTCAATTTTTAGACGTTCTTCTTCAGAATATAAAGTTGAAATAAGTTCATCCCATGCATCACATTTTCCTTCTTCAAGAGCATAAGGAAGATGTTGACTAGAATAATCTTCTTTGGTTGTTTTTTGATTTAAAAATACTAATGAATTATCTAGATTTTTAAAATTATTACACATTTGTTTTTTGCAATAATTATGCCACTTATCAATATATCCAGTTTCAGCATCCCAAAGATGCATTATTTTAAAATGTTCATCAAACGTTCTATTTTTTTCTTTTGCATATTTATCTAATTCAAAATCAATCAATCGAATTGCATCTTGCTCATCAGTAGACCATCTATTTTGTTCTTCATCCCAAATAGCATAAAAATCATTTGATTTAATCATGAGGTCATTACTTTTACAAATTATAAATCTTGGATAGATTTCCACAACACCATATTTTAAACTCCGTTCAGATATCATTAAGAAATCTAACATTTTCAATTTGACCTCCTAATCAATATTTGTATTATTTATTTTTGTTGTTTTAGAGTTATTAGATGTTTTGAATACTTTTTTATATTCGGTAAATGTAACTAAAATTAATTCGCCGAGTAAAAGTGATAATGCTAAATTATTTATAGCTATAATATTTTTTAAAATATTCATTCTTAATAATAAACTTCTTTTTTTCATTTTTATTTTCCTCCACATTTTATATTTTTATAAATTTCTTATTTTGATTTTTTTATTATTTCATCTGCGAAACAATCATCTGGTTCTGGGCAATGAAACGGACATCTTGGATCACAACCAAAATAAGACAATTCAAAATTATGAAGATTATATTTTTTACAGAATTCCTCTATTACTTCTTTTTCTGTATAATCACTTAATTCTTTTTTCATATATACCTTTCTCGATTCCATATTTTTTATCTAAATACCAATTCATTTGATACCATATTTCAATTTTTCTTAAATCAATTTGAATTCCAGGAATATAAAATAATCCACCTTTACCATCAGGTTCATAATCTCTATTGAGGAATTTTTCAATTATATAATTAAATTCATTTTCATCAAAATTAGTATTTAAAAATTTAATTAATCCTAAACTTTCAAGCATATCAAAAAACCATACACTTGTATGATTTGTTTCATCAATGCAACTCATAATTTCGTTTTCACAACGTATGGCTAATGCAATCATCATTTCCAATATTGAAACAAATTTATGATTAAAATATAAATCAGAATGCAAATTTGAAGAAATTTCACAATATTTTATAAATAAATCTCGTCCATCTTCCATTCTATTGACATCCTTTGGATGAATATAAATGAAGGGTTTTTCATATAAAGCTTTCAAAACATTCATCCAAGGTTCAATATCAAAGTTATCATTTTCAATAAGACTACATAGCCAATAAAAATAGTTCCTATCCTTAACTGTTGTAGAATTCTCTCTCACATCGATAAATCCTATAATATATATTGTCTTTTGAATCATAAATATAAATTGCATTATCATCAAAAAGATAATCATAATTATCATAATTTAAATATTTAAGAAATAGAGATGAAATATTTATGTCACCAAAAGTTTCTTTAATATTAATAATTTTGTTATCCGAATTTGTTAGAATATCATCTAAATAATAATAACAATTTATAAAATCAGTTCCTTCTGGTATTAAACTTAGAGATACATCACTAAATCCTTCCTTAAATTTTGATGAAGCATTTATATTTAGTTTCCATGTTGTGTCACATTTACTAACTGTTGCAGTATCATCATTTTTAACTATAGTTTTAAGATCTTCTTGAATTTTATCATTTTGATTTTTTAGATCACTTATTTGCTCTTTTAAATTATTATTTTTTTTTAGTACAAATTTGTATCCAAAAACAAAACCTAACATTCCTGTTATAACTGGAATCGCATAATTAATAGTTATTTTCATATTTTTTTTAATCTCCATAATTTTGTGTATTTTTCTTAAAAAATTTCTTTTTATTAGTATTCAATATTAATAAGGTTATGCCAAAACTTATACCACATCCTAATAAGATTCCATCAGTGAATCCATAAATATAATTAAGATATGATTTAATATCAGAATACATTTTTATTTGTTTTAAAATTATTTTATCCATGATTTTTCTCCTTTTTATTTGTTTAACATTTTACATACGACATAAATGTTTTTTTGTGATTACCTTTTTTATCGTAACCACCTGTAAGAATATCTCCATCTGGATTAAATTCTAGAACCATTCCAGGATTTCCACTACGAATAATTTCACGTGCTCTATATGAATAAGAACCATCAGGATTTGTTAAACCAAATGAAACACGATTAGCACGAGTTGAATCTTCTGGATCATAAATCCATCCTATTACTTTTGCTTGTTGTCTTTGTCTAACTGTTAACCAACCCATTTGATAACCTAATGTTTCCCATACATCTTCCATAAATAAATATCCTTGAATCTTCAATTTCATGGTCAATGAACTTTCTTTGGCAATTAATAAATCTAAATTATAATTAACGTTTTCTACAAATCCAGGAATTGTTTCATCAAACATTGCGATAAAATCTCCAGGAATAGGTTTTTCTTCTAATGTTGAAATTTCTTCTAATTCTCCAGTATCTTTATTAAGAACTTGTTTCTTTGTTTCTTTTAATCCTTTTACAATTTCGTCATCTACTGCTTCACCATATTTTTCTTTTATTCTATTTCTATATGTAGAATATCCAGCTTTAACTGATGCATAAGCAGCTGCTAACGCCGCATTTCGATTTGCCATTATGTTATGGTTACCAATCGTTGAAGCAACTGAACAAGCATATAATAATATTGTTGGTGCATAAATTTTTAATATTTTTCCGCTTGATTTAGCCAAAGTTTTTATTATACAATTGCGTGCAGTTGTTTTATTTATTTTTCTTTTTTCATCATTATATAAATCATTTATATCACTAATTTTATTTTTAGTTTCTTCAATTACTGGCATAGCTTTATGACTTGCAACTGAAGCAGTTACAATAGCAATACCACTAGCGGCAATACTTGTTATTGTTAGTATTGTTGGTAAATTCTTTCTAACAAAATATAATAATCCGCTTTTGAATCTAATTCTTGAAATCATTTTGTTTATTATTTTATCCATTTTTCCTCCATTTAATTATTTAATTAATATAACTTTTGGTAATCTAATGTACCATTTATCATCAAGTCCTCTTGAAACACATGCTTCATCAAGATTCGTCCAACCATAATTGTTATCGGTATAATTATGTGGTTCACCCAAAAAATCATAAAAATCAGCAATAGAAACAACACCATAACGTGCTACATATTCTTTTAATCTATCTAAAAGTGCCTCTGCATCAGAACGATTTACAAAACTATAATCATTAACTCTATATGCACCAGGCGTATTTCTAATTTGTTGATTATATGATGAATATGAAGTATAATCTCTTTCTCTAAAACTTACTCGATCATATGATGATGATTCTTTCCTGCCACCATATAACAAACAATCTATAGAAGACTTAAATGTTTCAGATATCATTTTTTTTATACTTGGTATAATAACATTTGTTGCAACATTGTTCTTTACTGTTTCGACATCAGATGCGAAAAAAGAATTAAATATTTTTAGTAAGAGATTATTTTTCTTTTTTACAGAACCTTTAAATTCAATAGGTTTAATAGGTTCTTTTTCTTTTTGTATACCTAATTTTCCTTTATTATTTTCCATTTTTTATTTTCCTCAGAAATAAAAACAAAAGGAAAGAGTGATTGTATTTTCACCCTAACCTTTTGTAATCAATAAATTCTTTCAAACTAATTTGATTCAGTTGCACAGTTTTCAGGATCAACTACACCTAATTCATCTTCTGTATTTGTGTCTTTATTTTTTGATTTTTTTGAAGTCCAAACAGCTTTGATTTTATGACCAAGTTTTATACAACCTTTTACTGTCAATTTACCTACGTATGTTACTCCAATTATGAATGCTGATGCTATTGCAAATTTGCCAATATTATCTAACATACTATTTTTTGTTGCAACACTCGTTTGCATAATTTCAGTTTTGACAACTTCAGGTTGATGTTGTACATTAGTCAAGTTATTCACCTTTTCTCCTTCTAAAATTCCACAATTTTCTGATGTGTTAATAGTTTCTTTAACTGCTAAATCTAAATTTTCATTATTCATTTTATTATCCTCCTTTTTTAGAATTTAGTGGTTTTCCCAATATATAAAGTGTTTTTTTTGCGAGCTTACATATTTTTTATATCGCCTAATTTTAAATTTATTTCGTAAGTTAAGCATGGCTTATCATTAGGTGCAATACATGAATCTAAATATCCATCTAGTAATGTCCCACCTACAATTTGCCAACCAACATCGCTTCCATTAAACGAATCTTGTAATCCTAATTCTTCTAAATATCTATTTAAAGAAATTATTCCATTATCGTTTAATGCATAAGAATTTAATTTGTTAATAGCTTTACAAATATCATTCCATGTTGATTGGAAATAAGCACCAGTGATAGGCTCTTTAAACAAATGTTTGGAATCGTCTGATAAAATTATTTCTTTAGAACCAGACTTTTCTTCAATTTTCTTATTTGTGTTTTGTGTAATTTGTTTTTCTTTTTCATCATCTAAAACTTTTTTAGTTTGATTTCGATATTCATTAAATGCAGATTCTGTTAATGCACATGTTGTTGCAAGAGTAATGTTTCTTTTTGCATATATTCTATTACTTGCAATTATGCATACTGTTGAACCTAAAAAGCCTAAAACAGGTGGAATATAATACTTCCAACAAAGTTTAACTTTTTCTTTTTTTGTCAGTTTTTTTTCAGTTGAATAACGTTCTATTTGTTTGACTGATTTAAGAGTGGCTTTACTAAGTTCAATTGAAGTTAATACAAAACCTATTAAACCTGTTCCTGTCAAACATTCTGGTTCATGATCCAGTAACCAATTTTGAATATTATCGATAAAGAATTTCTTCATCATTTAAAAATCCTTTCTTTATAAAATCTTCTTTTTTTCCGTCAAAATATTCTTCTGAAGATATGTTTTTAGAAATATAATCGGTATATCTTTCTGGATTGTAGATTGGCTCTTCGTGAAATTCTATTATTGTGTAACCATTTCTCTTTTTAAGTGATTCATTTTTGATATCTGTTATTTTATTGGAATCTATAAATGAAACATAAACCCAACTAGATCCATACATATCCATCAAGTAATCTAAATCCCAGCCAAATTTAAGGTCATCTATATCAAAATCATTACGATCTAATAATTCTGCTTTAGCGTCTAATAAAAAATCTTTGATTGTTACCAAAAATGGTTGTGAACAACATAAACCATCTACAGTTCCACAGGATATTCTTTCGTTTAATTGATTTACCGCTAACAACACATCTTTTTCATACGCTTTAAAAAATCCAGCATGTAGTTCCCAATATAATTTTTTACCATCTTCTATTGGTGTATTTTTTAATTCATTTTTAGCATCATCTTCTGCGATTGATTTCAATATTTCATCATTTTTTGCTTTACCAATAACTGTTTTTACTTTATTTTCGTATTTTTTCCATCCTGCAGATAACATACCTGCTGTTGCAATTAATGACATTTCATTCTTTTTGCTAATAATTGTTGAACTTACTGTTGCTGCAATGGTTAAACTAGCAGTTATCATGGTTCTCCAATATGCTTTACAAAAATTTTTAGTAATTTCAATTTTATTTTTGCCTTCGTTTGAAATATTTCTTTTACTTTTATTTTGACTATCTTTAGCCGAAATAAATGCTGTTGAAATAACTCCAACAGAACTAAAAATTGATAAAATAATTGGCAAATGTAATCGTAATTTTGTATTCATTATTTTTTTTCCTCCTAACATTTTTTTAAATAATTTAATAATTTAGTATAAATTTTTATTTTCATATATATTGACATTTTTTCTTTTTGTAATTTGGCATTTTCTAAATCTGTATATAAAAAGATTATTTCCACTATACATTCATCAATCGGATCAATCGGATCATAAAAATATAAAGATGAATTTAAAATATTATAAATTTGATCAGATATTTCTTTTGCTACTTGCCTCCCAACTAAATTCATCCGTTTAATAATTCCGTTGTTTAATTTTAAATTAGAAAAATAATCATGCATTACAAAATTTTGATCAATATAATTTAAGGCGAGTAAGAATTTTTTATAGTTATCATCCATTTATTTCTCCTTTCTATGAAAAAAATAAAAAAGAATCATTGAAAACTTTTTAATGTTTAGAATGACTCTTAAATATAATTATTCTTTTGCTTCTTTTAATTCTTTTATAGCTTCTTTTTTTAATTTACGTTTAGCATACCATTTAGAAAATTTATCGCTTATAACAATACTGGTTATCGTTGAAATAGTAGATATCAATATTGCTTGCTCTATTTTTTTGCATGCTGGTAAACATGATTTAATAAAATTTTTGAACATAAAAATTAATCCTCCCATTTAAGAAAGTGTTATTTTTGCGAACTTATTAAAAAGAAAGAATTAAAATGCAAGAGGGGTTGTTTTTCCCTCAAGTCATTCAAATATAAATTTTATTTATTAAGTTTTATTGGCTTTAAAACTTCTCTCATTATTTCTTTTGCACTGTGATGTACAATACCGTTTTCATATCTTTCATAATAAGTATCGTTAGTATAACACCATACGTATAATCCTACTGGTATTAAAGTAATAACTGCTTTAAATACTCCTCCTGTAATTTTGAATGCTTTATCCCAAAAATAATTTTTCTTATTATTGAGTGCTTTTTTTTCTTCAAGAGCAATCTTTTTTGATTCATTATTAATTCTTTGCATTTCTAATTCAATTCTTTTTTCTTCTAATTCCTTAGATTTAATATCCATTTCTTTAGCATGCTCAAATTTTAATTTTTCAAGTTTTACATCATGCTCGAATTTCTTCTTCTGTAAAATTAATTCTTGTTCATGAGATTCATTTGCATTAAGAAAATTTTGCATTTCTTTAATACTTGTAAGAATTTTTTTATCGTTCTCACTTCCTAACTCAGTTTCTGCATGAAGTATTGTTGCACCATCTTTAATTGTACTTAGTAATGTTTCTTTAGTATTTAATTCCATCTTATATCCTCCTTTAACTAAAAAATTTACATTTTCCATTTATGTGATTGTTTTAATTGCGTTTATTAATGAAATCTTTATCAACAATAATGTTGTTGACTTTAAATGAAACATCTTCACCATTATTGGCATGCATTATTTTGCTATTAGATCCATTTTTAAGTGATAAGTACAACGAAAACGGATCTCCATTAGGTGGCTTTATAATATTTAAATCACCTAATACTTTAATTTTTTGTTTTTTTTTAGATGTCAAATATCCAAGACCAAATGTAATTAAAGAGTAACCAATAAATTTTAAAATTGGTTTAGTTTCTTTTTTTAATTTTTTATTAATGATTTTTTTGTAAAAATTTTTCATTTTAATTTCCTTTATAAAAATATCCAGTTTGTTCATAAAATAATTTTGGTGAAATATAATAATTGATACGTCCTTTCTTTGTACCAATTTCTGAAACGTCGGTTATTTTTTTGCCTTTTCTTGTAGCAAAACCAATAGGTAACCAACCTGCGATAATCCCTGCTCTCACCCAACAAGGATCTTTCCCATAAAATTTGGCAACTTTCTCCACTGGAATATTGCCAAAAAATTCATCATTGACAGACATAATTTTTTCCTCCTTTACTGTATTTGATGATTTTAATCTAAATTGAAATTAAATATCTTTTTCTTTCAATTCACTATTGTTTTGGTGTGAATCACCTTGAACATTTTGATGATTTTGCCACAAATCACCTTGAACATTTTGATTATCTTGCCACAAATCACCTTCAACTTCATGATAGTTTTGGTACAAATCTAATTTAACTTCTTGATAACTTTGATCCAGATATCCATATACTTTTTGAGATTGTTGAATTAAATTCTTATTGACTATTTGCTTACTTTGATATAAATCTTCACCAACCCTTTGAAAACTTTGGTGTAAATTGTGTTTAACTATTTGACAATCTTGTACCAAATCTCCTTTTACTTTTTGTTCTCGCTGATATAAATTTTTTTTAACTTTCATCCTCGAAATATAAATGTCACCATCAAAATTTGAAAAATCTAAGTCGTTTAATTCCAAATTTCCATTCTCATTAACAAAATGAGTTAACACAAATTTTTGAAAATCATCTTTAGTAATTTCAAATTTTTTTAATTCATTAAATAGTTCTTCTTTAGTCATTTTTTTCCTCCTTTTGTAAAATTATTAAAATATAAAAAAAAATTATCTTCAAAAAATTTTCTGCGCATTTTTAGACAAAAAAAATAGAGTTTTCAAAACCCTATTTCTTATTTTTTGAAAATAAACTTTTTACATCTTCAATTATACTTTTACCGTATTTAATAGTTTTTTTGGTTTCTTTTCCTATACTCTTTGCCGAACTAGACAATAATTTGCTACCGAATCGAATACGGAACCCCCATGTTTTAAACTTAATTTTTGTTTTAAATAATTCATAATATAATTTAAACATATCTTCATTCTCCTTTTCATATAAGCACATGATTTTTTTGCGTGATAAAATATAGAGAGATTGTTTATCCCTCTATAACATGTCGATCATACCAGACGAAATAATTTGTGTTATTTCCAAAATATTTGTTCCAAGTTTTTTCAAAATCTTCAACACTCATAAAATCTTTTTTATTTTTCTTATTATTATAAAATAAAATTTCAACCTTTTTAGCTTGTCCAAAGGTAAATGCCCAATAGACATCTAACAAAGCTTCATTTAAAAAGTTTTGATGTAATTTATAACAATCATTATTTTTAGTTTCTATAAGTATTGTGTATTTGTTTTTTTTTCTGAAAATATTTTTAAACATATAATTTCCTCCTTATATTTTCATTAAAATAACTGTTATTTTTGCGTAATAAAAAAATATTCACTTTTTTAACCAATTTTTAACCGTTATATCACATGGAAAATTTTCATATTCCAACATATCAGTATTTAATTTTCCTTTATTAAATCCTTCTATAATTGCTTTTGAATATCGTTTATATCGTAGGACATCATCGGGTAATTTCCCATGCCAAGATCCACAATCATTACAGCGGAATCGTTTTACTTTTACTTTTTTAAAATTATTATTACCTAATTGTATTTTCCTCCAGTAATATCCGCGTGGTTGCATTTTACCACCGCATTTTGGGCATTTTGTGTCATTTTTATTTATCATATAGAACTCCTTTACACAATGTCCAAATGATAAATTTTTAATGACAAAAAATAAGGAGTTTGATAAAATAAAAGTGAAGGTAAATTCGTAACATTTATCTTCACCATTTTGAATACTTAGTTGCTATTTATGATTTCGTAGTATTCCTCATATGATACATATTCATGACCATATTGATCTACGAAACTATATCCAGTATCAACTAAGTTTTTTTCATTATCCGTTATTATCACCTCCAACAAAGTAAATGTAAAAATTGCGAAAAAAAATAAATGCTTGGATGGTGATTTTTTTATTGATTTAATTACGGATATACGTGTACGATTAAGGTGTATGAATAATTGTATATGGTGTATGAACGAGGTATATTAATATGTTAATTAATTGTGGAGAATGTGGCAAACAAATTTCAGACAAGGCAGTAATGTGCCCACATTGTGGATATCCTATTGGTTCTAATTTAAAAAAAATAAAAGTGAAAGCACACAAAAGATTACCAAATGGCTTTGGTCAAATAACAAAAGTCACCTATCATAATTTAAATAAGCCATATAGAGTGATGACTACAATTGGAGTTAATGAAAAAGGAAAGCCAATAGTCAAATTATTAGAACCAGTCGCTTATTTTAAAACATATAATGAAGCCTATGAGGCTTTGTTAAATTATAATAAATTAAAAAATAATTCGGGTTCACAGATAAATATGACTATGAATGATTTGTATGAAAAGTGGATTAAAAATAACTTTGATCAAAATATAAATAAAAAAACGCTTGTGATTTATAGATCAAATTGGAATATTTGTAAAGACTTACATGATGTTCAAATATCATCTTTAACAGTAATCAAATTAAAGGAATTTATTGAAAATCTTAATACCACTTCTGGTCAAAAAATTCGTATAAGAAATATGTTATCAACAATGTTAAAATATGCAATTTCTCTTGATTTAATAGATAAAAATATTGCTAGTAACATTATATTGCCAATTGAAATTAAGATGGATAGTAAAAATAAATATCGTGGTCATGAAAGTTTTACATTAGAAGAAATGAAAATATTATGGAATAATACAGACAATAAAATTGTTAAATTAATATTAGTTCAATGTTTTATGGGATGGCGACCAACAGAATTATGTAGTTTACGCAAAGAAAATATTAATATAAACGATATGATTATTACTGCTGGTGTCAAAACGGAAAGTGGCAAAAATAGATCAGTACCTATTCATCCATTAATTCAAAATTTTGTGATTGAAATATATAATGATCTTTGTAATAGAAATACTGCTTTGATGTTTTATATTACTTATCGTTCGTACTTTATTCAAATATTAAAAAAAATTGGTATTAAAAATAATCATAAACCACACGATTGTCGTGTGACTTTTATTACAAATTGTAAAACTAATGGAGTTGAAGAATATAGCATAAAACGTTTTGCAGGTCATAAAATTCAAGACATTACAGAATCCGTATATACAAAGCATGATATAAAATGGTTTAAAAATGAAATTAATAAACTAAAAAAATATGTTTATGAATAACAAAATTTGTAATAAAATTTAAACTTATTTTAAACCTTAATTTGTAGAAAATAATTACACAAAAAATCTATTTATGCATACACAATTCATACACATATCAAAAAAAATGCTGTTTTTCTATTATTTTTTTAAAATAAAATAAATTATTTATATAATTAGTTTTCAAAGCTATTATTCAGACTAATTTTTACATTTTCTAAAGTAAATGGATGTTTAAAAGAAAGAAAAACAGCCTTTAATTTTAAATTATCTTGCAAAGAAAAATTTCCATAAAGTTCATCACCGATTATAGGATGATTTAAATAGGCAAAACTAATTCTAATTTGATGTTTTCTTCCTGTTAATATTGTTGCTTGTACTAATGAACTATCATTAAATTCATCTAAAACTTCATATTTTGTTACTGCTAATAAATCACTATGTTTTAAAACAACCATTTTTTTAGAATTATGCCTGTCTTTACCTAAATAAAGACTTATTGTTCCTTTTTTTTCTTTTAATTTACCTTGACATAAAAGAATATATTTCTTATTTATTAAATGTTTTTCCATCATGAAAGAAAAAATTGAACATGCTAAAAAGTTTTTAGCAAATATAACTATCCCTTGGGCTTTAAAATCTAAACGTTGCAAAGGGTACACTATAGGATCTTCTTTTTTATTTTCCAAATAAAATGCCACTGCATTTATTAATGTTTTATTATCTTCACCATCAGAATGAACAAGTATTCTTGGATTTTTATATACCGCGATAAAAAAAGAATCTTCATATAGAATATCTATTTTTTTATTATAAATAGGTACTTCTTTTTCTTCAGAAACAATTTTTAAAACATCATTAAATTTTACAATATAATCTAATTTTACTTTTTCATCATTGACAAAAACCATGTTAGAATTACGGATTTCTTCAATCTTAGATCTCCCAACATGGAATTTTTTTAAATATGTTTTTAAATCAATATTATTATCTTTAACTATTACTTTAATTTCATGTAACATAATTAAATCTTTTTTGAAGCGGCAATTGCTAAAGATCCTGGTCCAATATGACAAGAAACTGACAAAGATAAAGGATTAAGTACATAATCTATACAATTAGGAAATTCTTCCTTAACTAAAGCAAAAAACTCTTGTGCTTCAACATCGTTATGCGTATATGCACACGCAAGATGTATATTTTCCATACTTCCATAACGGTTTTTTATATCTGCTTTCATAGCATCTAACATAACTTTAATTGCCTTTTTACTACCTCTTACTTTAGCAAAGGCATCAAGTTTTTCACCTTGAATTTGAAGTACTGGTTTGATGCCAAATAGTTTACCAAAAGCCGCGCCTGCTGGAGTAACTCTTCCGCCTTTACATAAGTATTTTAAATTATCTACCATAATATAAATTGAAGATTCAAATTTTACACTTTCTAAGAAGTCTTTAATTTCTTTACCATTTAATCCTCTTTTAACAAGTTCTAATGCATCTAAAGAAGATTGTCTTTGTGTAACGGAAATTCTTTGATTATTAACCACGAATACTTTGCCATTATATTCATCTTCTTGAGCTAATAAAGTCGCAGTTTCACAACTTTTTGATAATCCTGAACTCATAGGAATATGCACTATTTGGTCATAATCTTTTAAAAGATTATTCCAAAGCTCCATTATTTCACCAATTGCAGGTTGTGATGTAGAAATATCAGCATCATTTAATAATAAATCATAAAATTCTTTTTGTGATAAATTAATATCCTCATAATATTGTTTACCATCAATCATAAAAGGCATTGGCAAAATATATAATCCTAATTCTTTTGCTTCATTAGGACTAATTCCGCTATTAGAATCAGTGACAACGGCGATTTTTGGCATAAATTTCCTCCATGTTTCTTTTTTTATTTTAGCAATTAAAATGCTAAATCTCAAGAAAGTATCATTTTCAAAAATAAAAGTACAAATTAAACTACACTATGTTGCCTTTATTTGGTATAATTATAATTAATTAAAAGAAATTAATTCAATTATTTCTTTTTAAATTTAGACTACACTTTAAAAAATATGTATATGAAAACTAATACCTTAACTACTAAAGATAAAATTATTAAAGCGTTTTTAAAGCTTATAACTATTAAAGATTTTGAACATATAACTATCAAAGATATTGCTCATTATGCAGAAATTCATCGAATAACATTTTACGATTATTACACTGATAAATATGAGTTATTAGATGATATTTACCAGCAAATGAAACAAGAAGCCACTATAGAATCTACAAAAATTAATAAAAAGAATAATATTAATGAATCAAGTTATTTAGGTGTTTCAAATTACTTACATTGTTTTGTTAATGCACTAAAAAAAAGAAATGAACTAGTAATTGCATTAGCGAATCAAACAGGTGGTTATATTTATTTTGCTTTTGTAACATTTTTAAATGATTCTTTTTGCAAATTAATTACCTATCACAATAAAGAAAAAAAATTAATTTATTCGCTTGAGCAAACATCATCATTTATGATTGGAGGTATTATTTCCTTTGTTATTTCTTCTTATAAACAAGGAAAATATAAAGATGAAAATTACGATAAATTATTTTATGATGCTCAAAACTTAATTCAAAAATTGTTTTTAAGTAATATTATCTTTGTTGATTAATATGGCAAAGGATATTTTTCAAGTAAATTAATAACTTTAGTTTTAACTTCTTGTAAAATTAAATTGTTCTTAGGATTAGAAAGTGCTAAATCAATTAAATCAGCAATAATTTCCATATCTTTTTCATTAAGACCTCTTGTAGTTAAAGCAGGAGTTCCTAATCTTATTCCCGAAGCTAAAAATGGTTTTTCTTTATCATTTGGAATAGTATTTTTATTAACTGTTATATTCACAGAATCTAAAAGCGTTTCGGCTTCTTTTCCTGTTAAATTAGTCTTTGATTTTACATCTAATAATAAAAGGTGATTATCTGTTCCATTAGAAATTACATGATACCCTTTATTTTTAAAACATTGAGCTAAAACATTTGCATTTTTTATAACTTGTTGTTGATATAATTTAAAATCTTCATTTAATGCTTCTTTAAAGGCAACAGCTTTCGCGGCAATAACATGCATTAAAGGGCCGCCTTGTATTCCAGGAAAAACATTTTTGTCGATTTTTTTGGCAATTTCTTCATTATTAGTCAAAATAATTCCACCTCGAGGACCTCTTAAGGTTTTATGTGTTGTTGAAGTAACAACATCTGCATAATCACATGGATTTTGATGTAATCCTGCAGCAACTAATCCAGCAATATGTGCCATATCAACCATTAAATATGCACCTACTTTATCAGCAATTGCTTTAAATTTAGCAAAATCTATTTTTCTTGGATAAGCAGAAGCTCCAGCAATAATTAGTTTTGGTTTTACTTCTAATGCAATGCGCTCAATTTCATCATAATCAAGACATTCACTTTCTAAATTTACTCCATAAAAATAACTTTGATAATCTTGACCTGAAAAAGATAATTTGTAGCCATGAGTTAAATGACCTCCATGATCTAAAGCCATACCCAAAATAACATCTTGATTATTTAAAAGGGCACGATAAACTCCCATATTTGCTTGTGAGCCAGAATGTGGTTGAACATTAACATATTTAACATTAAAAAGCTTTTTTAATCTTTCTTTTGCCAAAGTTTCTACAACATCAATATATTCACAACCTCCATAATATCTTTTATTTACATAACCTTCAGCATATTTATTTGTCAAAATTGAACCTTGTGCTTCCAAAACAGCTTTTGAAACATAATTTTCTGAAGCGATTAACTCCAAATGAGTTTGTTGACGTTCCTTCTCTTTTTCAATCGCCAAATAAATTTCTTCATCAATTTCTTTTAAATTTTTATTATTCATCTTAATCACCTTTATCATCATTATTTATATGCTTTTTTTGAATATAATTTAAAAAAGCTAATAATCCTTCTAAAATATCTTGATATGCTTTTTGAAAATCTCTTGTATACCAAGGATCAGAAATATCTCTTGGAAAATTCGAAAAATCTAATAAACGATAAAATTTATGATCTTCGTCTTGTCCAAAAAAATATTTTAATGCTCTAATATTAGAATTTGCCATGCCAATTAAATAATCAAATTTAAAATAATCATCATACGTAATTTTTCTTGCTCTTTTTAAAGAACAATCAATATTTAAAGAACTTAATATTTCTTTTGTAGCATAATAAACTGAATTGCCTTCTTCTTCAGAACTAGTTCCTGCTGATTCAACATAAATTTCTTTTTCTAGGTTTTTCTTTTTTAACAAATCTTTAAATAAATATTCCGCCATTGGAGAACGGCATATATTTCCATAACAAATAAATAAAACTTTAATCATATTTCTTACTTTTATTTAAAAAAGTTGTAGCAATGCTTGAAAACAAAACTACAACTTATAAATTTTAATTAGTTATCTTTCTTTAATAAATCACGAATTTCCATTAAAAGATCTAATTCTGTAACAGGTTTTGGTTCTTTTGCTTTAGCTTCTAATTCTAAGCGTTCTTTTTCTTTTTCTAAAGCTAAACGTTCCGCGGCTTCTTTTTCTTGTCTTGCATGTATTTTCTTATGGAATGCCATAGCAACTTTAACAATAATAAATAATGTTAATGCGACAAACAAGAAATTAATAATTGATTCAATAAATGCGCTCCAACTTATATAAATAACACTATAATATGAAACACCATTTACTACAATTGGTGTTGCTTCAGAACTAGCTTCAGCAGTTTTTAAATATTCTTCCATTGTGATAGTTCCAGGACCTTTTAAAACTGTGCAAAGCTCTGCGCCTTTGGAAACAAATGATAATGCCCAGTTAACAATAGGCATCAAAACTTTTTGGTTCAAAGTAGTAACTATAGTGTTAAAAGCACCACCAATAATAACACCTACAGCTAAATCTAGGACATTTCCCCTAGTAATGAATTCTTTAAATTCTTTAAAAAACTTCTTCATAAACTTTTTTTGCTCCTTAATATTAAGTATAATTAAAATGTATCTGTAATTTCAAGAAAGACAAGAAAGAAGTGAATATAATTAAATGAAAAAATCATCAAAATACGTATTACAAATCTTTCTTTATTGTTTTTTATTTATCTTTTTTTTAATTATTATGTCTTCTAAAACAGCATCTTCTTGGTGGACAAAAAATATTGCTGTTTATTATCATGAAATAATTGGTACAATTACAAATATTCTTCCTTTTAATTTATTTGAATTAATTGTTTTATTATTAGTTAGTTTAGCTCTTTATTATTTTGTAAAAATAATTCAATCTTTTAAACAAAAAAACAAATTTCTTATCGCTAAAAGAATTTATAATTTTTTTACATATTTTTTGAAATTAATTTTAATATATACCGCGATTGCTGGAGTGGCATTTTATCGTGAAGCTTTACCATTTAAGCTATATGAAGATGAAGTTAGTCAAGAATATCTAGATTCTGCTTTAAATTATTATTTATCTGACTATAATTCATTAAGTAAAACTTTTGCAAGAAATAATAAAAATGTTTCAATATGTCCTTATTCATTTTCTGAATTAAGTTCATTAATGCAAAAAGAAATCACTAGATTAGATAAATTTGATTATTTCACTAAGCATAATGCCAAAGCAAAAAGCGCTATAATTTCACCCATTCTAAGTGAACTTCACATAACGGGTATTAACTTTGCCTTTTCTTCAGAAGCTATGGTAAATACTTCAATGCCAAGTATTGATTTACCATTTACTATAGCTCATGAAATTGCTCATAACAAAGGAGTTTTAAGAGAGGATGATGCAAATTTAGTCGCGTTATATATTTGTATGACATCACAAGATAATTATGTACGTTATTCTGGTTATTTTCGTGGTTTTTATAGCCTTTTAGAAATAAAACAATTAACTTCTTATGCTGATTATGAAGGCATTGTTAAGCAACTGAGTCAAGAAATATTATATGATAATAACGATTATGTAAATTATTTCCGCAAGCACGACATGATGAAAGATGTAGCAAATTTCTTTAATAATATTTACTTAAAATTTTATGGACAAAAAGATGGTGTTGGAACTTACGATGATAGAAGCGATGTAGAAGATACCAATCAAAAAGATGAAAATGGTCATCCTATATATCAATATATAAACTATTCGCCATTTCAAAAAATGATGCTTGAATTATATAAAGATTATTTTTCTGTATAATTTTTATCATTTTGGTTATACTATATCTTTTTTGAATAATCCAATTCTAATTGTAAATACTATTTTTGAGGAGTTTAATATGAATCAAAAAAAGTATTTAAAATCATTTAATGAAAAAAGTAAAGAAATTCTCAATGATAATGATCTCACTGAAGAAGAAATTATCTATGATGAAACCCAAATTGGTCCTCAAGAAGAACCATTTCTATTTGAATATTCTATGGATTTAGTAGCATGGGATCAATATTTAAAAAATCTTAACAAAAAAAATCGAGAATAAATATCCATGCATCTTTATGATCTTTTTGATTTTTTAAGCAGAAGATATACAAAGTTGCTCGATGTTTGATACGCAAGAATGATAAAATGCATATTGTTGATTTTTTTAAAGCCGCATCTTGCGGTTTTTTTTGATTTCAAAGGGAGTTCCTTGAAGGTAATGTTTTCAACATAGTCGGATCGCCGTGCCGCCATTTAGCATGAAGTTCACGCCGAAGACGGAATAAAGCTCCTTGCGTACTTTCATAATCTTTTTGGTGCGAAGAAGTCCTGCAATTCCTTGATTCCCTATGGAATACACTATGCTTCTTTTTTTATTTTTATTTTATCAAGTAAATAAATAATAAACGCAAAAGAAAAATAAAAAACAGTTAAAAATAATACCCATTTTGCAACATTTAACGTACCAATCTCTTTATAATTTAAAAAAAAGTATGGGAAAATTGTCCCTTTAAAATTATATGGTAAAATAACTCCTCGAAAAATAATAATTGCAACATAAATTAAAGGTAAACTCATAGAAATAAAAACATCCTTTAGCTTAATATGTTTACGCTCATCAAAAAGGAAAAAGTCAAAAATAAAAAGTAAAGGAACTAAAATATGCTTTGTTAAATTACCAATTTCATACCAAGATGGAGAAAAAATATTTTCCACTAAAACAAAATTATAAATAATAAAAGTTATCGCAATTATTATTAAAGCATAATATTTAAGTTTTAAAAAATATATGTTTTTTTTATAAATAATTCCTTGTAAAATATTTTGATAATTTTTTCTTGTAACTAAAAAAATAACAATAAAGCATAATATATTGGAAAGTGTCGTGTAATAAACTATGGCATCAAAATCGAAATTTTCTCCTTTTAGTAGTTTAAAACAATCTAAAATGCCTAGAAAGCATAAACATAAGAAGATAACATGATAGATTAATTGATTAATTTGATTTTTCATTTTTAACATTTTCTCTAATATTCATTATTTTCTATTTTTTTATTAATATACTTTTTTGTTTTATTTTTTATTTCATTTAATTAAGCCATTATTATTAATATAATAATTTTCTTTTTTTAAAGCTTAAAAAGTTATATAATTACTTTGGTGATTAAAATGTCTTATAAAGCTTTATATAGAACTTATAGACCAACAACATTTGAAGAAGTTGCAGGTCAAAAACATATTGTGCAAACTCTAAAAAACGCCCTTAAAGAAAACAAAATTGCACATGCTTATCTTTTCTGTGGCCCTAGAGGAACTGGTAAAACTACAATGGCGAGGCTTTTTGCTAAAGCTTTAAATTGTGATGAAGGATTAGGAAATCAATGCAATAAATGTGAAAACTGTCTTGCAATTAATGAAGGAACACACCCTGATGTCATAGAAATAGATGCTGCAAGTAATCGTGGTATTGATGATATTAGAGATTTAATTGATCGTGTTAGATATGCTCCTATCAAAGGTGGATATAAGGTTTATATAATTGACGAAGTTCACATGCTTACTACTGAAGCATTTAATGCTTTATTAAAAACTTTAGAAGAACCACCTAGTAATGTCGTTTTTATTTTAGCCACTACAGAACCATATAAATTAATGCCTACTATTCTTTCTCGTTGTCAAAGATATGATTTTATGAAAGTAAGCAATAATGATTTATATCAAAAATTAAAATATATTTGCGAAAAAGAAAACATTTCTGCAGACGATAAAGCGATTAATTTAATTATTTCTTTATCCGATGGAGGAGTTAGAGATGCTTTATCAATGCTAGATCAAGCCATCGCGTATTCTGGTAATATTTTAAAAGAAAACCATATTAATGAAATATTTGGGCTTTCTTCAACTGAAGAAAAAATAAAATTATTTAAAGCGATTAAAGATAATAATATTCTTCAAATTAATAAACTTTTAGATGAATTTATTAATAAAGGAATCGATGTAAGAAGATTAACTCAAGATTTACTAGATATTTTAAAAGATTTACTTATTGCTAAAAATTCTAACGATGAAAATCTTTTAAAAATTTTAAAATCTGATGAAGTTTCTCAATTGGACTTTACTAATAAAGAAATAAACGAAATGATAGATATTTTACTTACCGCGATGACACAATATCGTTTTGTTTCTTCAGCAAATTCTTTATTTGAAGTGACTTTATTAAAACTTGCTTCCTTAAATCCTAAAGAAGATAAAAAAGAAGAACCACAAGAAATAAAAGCCGTTAAAATCGAACCATCAATTAATAAAGTTGTTGAACAAAAGCAAGTAGTAAAACAAGAAACTTCAGAGTTTAGTTTTCATGATGTTGGTAAAGCAATTAACTTTAACTTAGATGATATTTTAAACATCATGGTTCAAGCTAATAAATTAGAAAGACAAAATATTTTGAATGCTTGGAATGATTTAACAACAATTTCTACTAATCCACATTTAAATAAATTCGTATACATTTTAAAGCAATGTTTTCCTCGAGTCGTATCTAAAGAAGCAATAATTTTAGAATCTACTTACTTAAATGTTGTAGAAAAAACTAACTTTGTAGAAAATCAAGAGGGATTCCGTTATGTTATTAAATTATTAACAAAACGAGATTACCTTATAATTTGTTTATCACATGAAAAGTTTTTAGAAAGTGTCAAAAAATTCACAGAATTACAGCATAGTAAAAATTTACCAGCGCCTAAACCTATATCTTTAAATATTCATTCTAAACAAGAAAATAAAGGAGAATAAAACTATGAATATGTCTGCATTAATGCAACAAGCTCAAAAAATGCAAAGAGAAATGGAAAAACAGCAAAAAGAACTTGAAGCAAAATTATTTGAATTATCTTCAGCAGGTGGAGCGATTAAAATTGCCATTTATGGTAATCGTAAAATACAAAAAATTTCTATTGATGAAGATGCTATCGATAAAGATGAAAAAGAAATGCTTGAAGATATGTTAAAAGTTGCCATTAATGAAGCTATGGAACTTATCGATAAAGAACACGAAAAACTAAACGCAAGATTACAATCATCAATGCGTATGCCATTTTAATTATGGAACTTAAAACTATTGAAGAGCTTAAAGAAATATTACATTATCTTCCAAGTATTGGTTTAAAATCCGCGGAAAGAATGGCTTATCAATTATTAGAAATGGATGAAATTACTTTACAGAATCTTTCCTCTCTTATTTCTAATTTGCATAAAAATGTTACCGTTTGTCCTATATGTGGAGCATATAAAGAAGAAAAATGTTTTTTTTGTGATGATGAAAGTCGCGATAATACTTCATTAATTGTCGTTACTTCGTTTAAAGATGCTTTAGCTTTTGAAAATTTAAAATCTTATCATGGTAAATATCATATTTTAGGTGGCAATCTTTCACCAACAAAAGGTATAGGGGTTAATGAATTAAGAATAGATTTATTATTATCTAGAATTGAAAAAGAAAATTTTCAAGAAATTATTCTAGCTACAGATCCAACAATTGATGGAGAAACAACTGCTTTATACATTGCAAAATTATTAGAAAATTTGCCAATTAAAATATCGCGTCTTGCTTATGGTCTACCTATGGGTGGACATTTAACTTATGCCGATGAATTGACATTATTACGTTCTTTAGAAGGACGTAAATTTTTAAAATAGGAGTTTTTATGGCGTTATTTATAACTTTTGAAGGCGGTGAAGGTTCAGGAAAATCATCCGCGATAAAAAAAATTACTAAATATTTTGAAGAACACAATATTCCCTTTATTATCTCTAGAGAACCTGGAGGAACTCCAATTGGTGAACAAATTCGAAATGTTATTCTAGCAAATAATAATAATGAAATGGATATTACAACAGAGGCTTTATTATTCGCAGCCTCAAGAAGGCAACATCTTGTCGAAAAAATTTGGCCAAATTTAAAGAATAATATTAATGTTATTTGTGATCGCTATCTTGATTCTTCTTTGGCTTATCAAGGTTATGCAAGAGGGTTAGGTATTGATACAGTTTTAGAAATTAATCAATACGCGACAGAAAATACTTTTCCAGATTTAACCTTCTTTTTTGATGTAGATGTTGAAATTGGCTTAGATAGAATTAATCAAAATCATGAACGCGAAGTAAATCGCTTAGATTTAGAAAAAAGAACTTTTCATGAAAAAGTCAGAAAAGGCTATCAAGAATTAAGCAAAAGATATCCAAATCGATATGTGGTTATTGATGCTAAAATGCCTTTAGATGATGTTGTAAATAAATGTTTAGAAATTCTTAAAGAAAGGATAAAATAAACGTGAGTTTTGTTGAATACTTAAAAGCGCAGCAACCTTTAATTTATCAAACATTCATTAATGCTAGAAAAAATAATGTTTTATCACATGCTTATCTTATAAAAGGCGATCAATCCACTCCTACATTAGAAACGGCTTTATATTTAGCCAAATCTTTAATATGCGAAAGCGGTAATTATTTTGCATGTGAACATTGTCCTAGTTGTATCCGTTTTGATAAAGGAAATTATGCTGACTTTATATTATTAAATGCTCAAAAAGAGAATCTTAAAGTTGCCGACATTGATAATTTAACAAAACGATTTTCTGAAACTTCTTTGGAGAAAAAAGGCATTAGTATATATATAATTCATCATGTAGAAAACATGAATCGGGAATCTGTAAATGCCTTATTGAAATTTCTTGAAGAACCAAGCACAAATATCTTTGCTTTTTTAACAACCGAAAATGAATCAAAAGTTTTACCAACTATTCTTTCACGTTGTCAACATTTAAAATTATTACCTGATAAAAAAAATATTGTTATAGAAAATGTCTTAAAAAAAGGTGTTGATAAACTTGATGGAGAATTACTTATCAATTTTGCTTCAGAAGAAAATGCTTTAATTAATTTAGCAAATGATGATTCTTATAAATTAGTAAAAAATATTTTTCTAGGTTATATAAAAAGTTTAAATGATTCTCTTTTAGATGGTTATTATTATTTACAAACAGAAGCTGTAGGAATTATAAAAACAAAAGAACAAATTCGTTTATTTATCGATTTACTTGCCAATTTTTTTAAAGAAATGCTTTATATTGATTTAAATATTAAAAAAACAGATTATAGTTTAAATGATTATTTAGAAAATATTGCAAAAAGTATTAAAAATAAAGAGGAATGTTATAAACAAATTATGTTCATTCGTGGACAAATTGAACTTAATGTTACTATTGCTTTAATACTAGAACATATTGGCTATATTATCTATCAAGGAGGTAAAAAATGAACGTTGAAAAAGTTAATTTATATATTATAAAATTTAGTGATAACACAAATATGTCTTTTTTATCCAGTGAAGAATTAAAAATTTCTGATCAAGTAGTTGCCGAGACTAGTAAGGGTATTGAACTTGGCTCTGTTATTTCAAGTCCTAAACCTTATAATCCTGTCGGAGAAGAAGCATTTACTTTTATTATTAGAAAAGCTGATGAAAAAGATATTCAAGCTTATAATAATAACTTTCTTGATTCCCAAATTATAAAAGAAGAAACACAGATTGAATGCGATAAACTTAATTTAGATATGCGAATTATAAGTTGTGAATACACTTTAGATCGTAACAAATTGTTATTATCTTATATTTCAGAAGATCGTGTTGATTTTCGTAATTTATTAAAAATTTTAGCCGCTAAATATCATACTAGAATTGAATTAAGGCAAATTGGTGCAAGAGATAAAGCTAAATCTATCGGTGGTTTAGGTGTATGTGGTCTTCCATTATGTTGTGCAACTTTTTTAAATGAGTTTGATGGAATTTCTATAACTATGGCTAAAAATCAAATGCTTGCTTTAAATATTCCTAAGCTTTCAGGTGCCTGTGGTAAACTTATGTGTTGTTTAAAATATGAAAATGAAGCCTATTTAAAAGAAAAAAAGAATTTACCACGCATAGGTTTAAAAGTTAAATATAAAGATGAAATTTATCGTATTATTTCCGTAAATATATTAACAAAAATGGTTAGACTCGAATCAGATGAAAATGTCTTAAATTTACCATTAAGTGAAATAAATGATGCATTAGAAAATGTAAAAAAATAATATGAATCGCATTTATTCTTTTCAACACAATTCTGCATCTTTATTTGTCGTAGCCACACCAATAGGTAATTTAAAAGAATTTTCACCTCGCGCGATTGAAACTATTACAAAATGTGATTATGTAGCAAGTGAAGATACAAGAACAACAGGAAATTTACTTCACGAATTTAATATTGCTAAGCCAATGATCTCATGTCATGAGCATAACGAAAATGAAGCAAGTGAAAAAATCATTTCTCTTATTTTAAATGGGAAAAATGTTGCTTTAACAAGTGATGCTGGTTATCCTGGAATTTCAGATCCTGGTGCCAAAGTTATAAAAAAAGCCATTGAAAACAATATACCTGTTTCCATTATTAATGGATCTTGTGCTTTTTTACCTGCTTTAATCGCTTCAAATTTAGAAACAAATCATTTTTATTTTCATGGTTTTTTAAAAGCAAAAGCAAGTGAAAGAATTAAAGAATTAGAAAAATTAAAAAATTATCCTATGACTTTAATCTTTTATGAAGCTCCACATCGCATTAAAGACACTTTAAAAGATATATATAAAATTTTTGGAAATCGTAAAGCGACAATTGCTAGGGAAATCTCTAAATTATATGAAGAATATATTCGTGGAGATTTAAAAGAATTTCAAGATTTAGATGAATCCTCTCTTAAAGGAGAAATGGTACTTGTTTTAGAAGGAAATACAAAGCAAGAAAAAATAAGTGAAAATGATTTAATTTCTATAATAAAAACAAGATTACAAGACAAAAATATTTCTAAAAAAGAACTAAGTAAAGAACTCGCAGATATTTATGATTTGAAAAAAAATGATATATATCAATTAATTATTAAAATAAAAGATTAATTATTTTTTTATTTTGACATCGATATCTATGACATTATTTAAATATGTTGTATTAGTTACATTATAAGAATTTTCTTTAGGAGAATTCTTTTTATTTGGTTTTTTCATATTTGCAAGACAAAGCATATTTCTTTTCCTTTTTTCAATATCTAATAATTGATAGCAAACATAATAACTTTCTACAAGTAAAGTACCAATAAAAGTAGTATCTAAACCAAATGGAAGCATTGGAGTAATATAAGTTAAAGTGTATGAATGGTTACCATTTTCAGCGACAAAGCCTAAAAAACCTCCATTTACTTGCATTAACTCTACATCATTATTAAATTCATCTTTTAATTTCCAACCTTTATCAAATGGAATTGTTAATACCACGACTCGGTTATTATCATAATCTGTTTTAAATTTTATAATATCAGAATTAACAACCTCTACATCTTTTAAAGCATGAAGTTTTAATTCATCAATATTCTTTTTAAAATCGTTATAATATTGAAATTGAACTGATGGAGTTAATAATGTTCTGTTGCGGTCAATATTCTCTCTAACACTTATAACAATTTTTCTCACTTCTTGATTAACATAGAATCCACGATTAGTCTTTATATCACCAGTTTTAGAATACCAATGTGTCATATGATTATCATATGTTAATAATTTATCACCTGCTCCATAAAAATAAATCATGAGATTTTCACCCATTCTAGCATTTAAATCAATATAACAAGGATTATCAACATTTGCTTCACTTGCTAATTGACCTGGTTCAAATTTTACTTCAATTTTAGAATTATATGGAAGATTAGGTGTGTAATTTGCAACTTCTTCAAATCCATTATTTAATGGTCTATAAGTTTTAAAAGAAGGATTAGGAATAGCATTAACTTTTAAAGTAGGATCTAAAGAAGAAGTTGTTACTTCAATATTTGGATATCGATGTTGAATATTTAATGCTACTTCACTATTAACAATTGCACCATTTAAATAAGATAATTCGTTTTTATATGTTCTAGTATAAGAATAATTTTCTGCATCAGAATAGATTTTATCAAAAGAAAAACCTAATTCAATAAAATTTGTATTCACATATACGGCATGTAAATCAGTAGAAAATATTTCATCAAATCCAAATGGAACATTAGTATCACCAAATTTTAAAATGTAATATTTAATTCCTAAAAATTCATCAAGATAAATTCTTTTTTCATGAACTCCCATTGACCAGCCACCATATCCATATGTACATTGTGACCAATTTAAAAAGTCATCAAGATTATAATCATATACTGAATGGAATGTACCTACACCACGAGAACCAAACATCATTCCTAAATTATTACCTGTTCTATCCGCTGTGGTAGAAAATACACGATAATAGCTATTATGATCTAAAGATTCTTCATACTTTTTAATTTTTTCAACTAATTTGACTTCTTCACTAGTATTTTTAACTCCTCCATATAAAGAATTATTATAATCGGTTGTACCATTAACTTGTAAGACAACATTAACAAATATAATAGCCTCGACAATTACAAGATATTTACTACCTTTAAAGAAGTTTTTATGACAACGTCTAATTCTGAAATATAAATATATTAAGGCATTAACAATCATCATTCCATAGCAAAGATTCAATCTCATTTGAGGCAATACTTCTGTTGCGGAAGAAGTATCTCCCGAAAGAGTTAATGCTTCTTTTATTAAGAAAAATTGCACTAATAAAGTAAATACTATAGAGATATCAAAATACCAACTTGGCATTTTATTAACTTTATCAAATTGTATTGCTACATAAATAGCATAGATGGCCACAACAAAAATTTGCCACCTACCATAGGCATTTTCTGTAAATCCTGAAAAGCAATAATAAGCAAATGGAGTGAATAAGAAGAAAAGAATAACTCCAAAAGCAAATAAATGGGAAATCTTTCTTTCTTTAATGGATTGTAAAAGTGAAGGAACAAGCATTAAAGTTAATGGAGTATATAAATATAGTGATGCTTGATGATTATCAAATCCATTGTTTACAAAAAGTGGTGAATCATAACATGCTATTGTTGGGAAGAAAAAAGATACTGCAGGATACATTAAATATTTTTTTGTAGAATTTAAATTACTTCCTAAAGCTTCCCAAGATGAAACCTTAGCCCAAAAAACTTTAAAATTGGTTATTAATTCATGCATATTGAAATTTGCTAATGCATCTTTAATGCCTTTTAAAGGAATTTTAATTTCATCTAAATATGAGGCATTAGTAACTCTTGGATTAGATAATACTGCATCAAAACATGGAATTAATACTAAACTTGCTAATAATAATCCCATAGCAAAGGCGAATATGCCTTTTAATATAATTTCTATCGCTACGTGTATTTTAATAATACGTCCTTCTCTTATAGCAATTTTATTCATTTGTTTCATTTCTTTTATGCGTTGAAAATATCTAAAAATAGCATACATTACTCCGCAAAAACAAAAGGAAATTAAAAAGAAATAATTAGTAATACCAACAAGAGCAAGACAAAAAATTAAAGGTAAACATTTTCTTTTTCTTAATAAAATTTCTATACTTAATAAAAAGAAAGGCATTAACGCTGCAATTTCAAAAAAATGATTAAACCATAAATAACATAAATTCCATCCACAAAAAGCATAGGCAATGCCTACAATTAATATTGTTTGAGATGATACTTTAAAAATTTCAAGCAATTTACGCATGCCAATTCCTGCAATAACAATTTTAGTAATAATCATAAATGCTTGCATTTGAGGAATTATTTGTCTTGGCATTAATAAAATTGGCAAGAAGAAAATATTAAAAAGATAATAAAAGGAATTTGCTCCAATGTTATTAACACCAAGCATTGCTGATTCATCCCATAATGGAAAATGACCAGTTTTAATCGCAGTCCACCAATCATCGTAGCCATTAAAATAAAAAGGAATTTCTTGAATAACAAAGTCACCAGAAACAGGAATAACAAAATTATTGTTAATTAATGTATAACCAAAAGCAATAAATGCCACTAGATAAAGTAATAAAATATAACTAAGCCAAGAATGTTGAATTAAATATTCATATATTTTAGGCTTTTTAAATTGAAAAGATTTATTCTTTTTCTGTACTTGTTGTGATGCTGCGACTATCATATATTTCCTTCCTATTTATGATACTTCTCATGATGTAAAATTTTCATAGCTCTATATATTTGTTCAAGAATAATTTCTCTAACCATCAAATGCGTAAAAACCATTTTAGAAAGAGATAATTTAAAATTTGCTCTAGAAAGAACTTCATTTGAAATTCCTAAACTTCCTCCAATTACAAAACATAAGTGATTATATCCTTTACAAAAAGTTTTATCCAGTAAAGAAGCAAATTCTAAAGAATTTAACATTTGTCCTTTAACATCTAAAGCAACAACAAAACTTTCTTCGGGTATTTTTTCTAACAACATTTGCCCTTCTTTTTTAATAATAGTTTCTTCTTCTTTTAAAGTTGCTTTTTCAGGGATTTTCAAATCATTAATTTCTTCAATATTACAATTAAAATATTTTGAAAGACGTTTTAAATATTCTTCAACAGCTTCTTTTTGAAATCTTTCTTTTAGTTTTCCAACGCAACAGATTGTTAATTTAGGCATTAATATTTTCCTCTTTTAATTCTCCTCCTGAAACTGTGTTTTTCTGTGAGGAGCAACGAAACAATACATGCTCTAAAGAAACTCCTCTTTTTTCCATAATTTTTAAAAAAGCATTTAATACAGCTTCTTCTTTATTCGCCTCTTCAGAAATATGAGCAAAAACGATTTCTCTTGTTTTTGGACCTATTGTTTCAGATAAATACATCGCGCAATCTTCATTACTTAAATGACCTTTATCTCCAAGTATACGATCTTTTAAACTTTGAGGTCTATTAGTATTTAAAAGCATTTTAACATCATGATTGCTTTCTAAAATATAATATTTTGCATTTTGCATATATTTTAATACTTTTTCATAAATAAAACCTGTGTCTGTTATATAAACAAGTTTTTCTTCATCATCCTCTATGATGAAGCCTATTGATCCTTGTGCATCATGTGAAGTTGGGATAATGGTTATTTTTAAATCTTTAATTTTAATTTCTTGATAATAATTTACAACATGATTAGTTTCTATTTGCATATCAAGAAATTTTGAATTAAATTCTTGAATTAAATTAAATGTTTCTTTTGTCGCATAAAATAAATTAAAAGGAAAAACATTTAATCCTGCAATATGATCTCGATGTCCATGAGTAATTAAAACTGCATCAATGTCAGTTAAAGAAACACCAATTTCAGCGAGTTTAGTTAAAAAAACTTTGTTCGATAAACCATTATCGATTGCTATAATGGTATTTTTACTTCTAATTATGGTGGCATTGCCTTTTGACCCAGATTCTAAAATGTGATAACGCATAATTTACTCCTTTTTTTGTTGATCACTAAAACGATCAATTTCATAGAATCTTCCAATATTCATTTGAAAAAATAAATATACAACACCTGTTTGTCCATTTCTATTTTTTGCAACATGCACTTGAGTTTCTTCTAATTGCTCTTGAGTTTCATTTTGATCATTTTGAGCATCTTTACGCATTTCATCAGGATTTTGATATTTTGGTCGATATATAAAATATACTTGATCAGCATCTTGTTCAATAGATCCTGAATCTCTTAAATCAGAAAGAAGAGGAGTTCGATCTTTTCTTTCTTGTACTTCTCTACGAACTTGACACAAGCATAAAATAGGAACAGCAAGTTCTTTAGCTAATGATTTTAAAGTTCGAGAAACTTGGCCGATTTCTAAATGTCGATTCTCTGGTTTTGAATTTGAAGTTTCAATTAATCCTATATAATCTATAATTATCATTCCTAATTTATCTTCAAATTGAGCTTTTAATTTTTGACATTGAGCCTTAATTTCATTTATATTTTTTGTTTTATCGTCAACGCGTATATCTACTTTACGTATAGCCTCTACAGCTTCAGATAAAGCAAGCCAATCATTAGAAACTAGATTCCCTAATTTTAATGTTTTAGTATCAATATGTGAATTACATGAAAGAATTCTTCTACCTAATTCTTCATTAGTCATTTCCAAAGAGAAAAACGCTACGATTTTATCATTTAAACTAGCAATATTATATGCAAGATTTACCGCTAAAGCAGTTTTACCTACACTTGGTCTTGCCGCTAAAATAATTAATTCTCCAGGTTGAAATCCTTGTGTTAACCTATTCAATTGACTAAATCCTGTATCTAAACCAGTAACCAAAGAATTATTATGCATTCCTTTTGTCATTTTCAATTTAGCAGTAAGTGTATCAACAACATCTGCAATTGAAGTAAATGCTCCTGTTCTTCTTGATTTTGTTATATCAAGGATTTTCTTTTCTGATTCAGCAATAAAATCAGGAATCGATTTAATTTGTTTTGTTTTAAATTCATTTTCAATCTTTGTTAAAGTGCTTAAAAAATTTCTCACTAAAGATAAATCACGGACAATATTCAAATGATAATTTGCATGTTTTTCTCCAATATATTTGTCCATTAATTCTTGAAGATATTGAACATTACCAACAGTATCAAGAACTTTCATATTTGATAATTCCTGAGTAAGTGTTGTTAAGTCTACAGCTTTTCCTGTTTCTACAAGATTTGAAATTGCTGTAAATATATAACGATGAGCTTGATTTTGTTCATAAAAATCATTGCAAGTTAAAATTCCCAAAGCTTCACTTCGGCAATTTATATTCTCAATCATCGCTCCTAAAACACTTTGTTCTGCCTCAAAATTTGAAAGTAAATTACTGCTTGCCATATTTATTCCTTATTTTTTTTCAGATACGTGAACACGTAAAGTCGCTATTACACCTTTATAAAGTTCAATTTTCAAATTTGTATAACCAAAAGCATTAACAGGATATTTATCAACAAATTTACGTTTATCTATAAGTATTTTATATTTATTTTTCATTTCTTCTTCTATTTGTTTAGGAGAAATCGTTCCAAACATACGACCATCTTTAGAACTTGGTGCAACAAATTCTAAAACCATTTTTTCAATTTCTTCTTTAGTTTTTATTGCTTCTTGTTTTTTATTTTCTTCTTCAATTTTTCTTTGTTCTTTTTGTTTTTCAAGTTCATCCATATTTTTTGAAGTTAATTTTACCGCTAATTTTTTTGGAAATAAAAAATTTGCCGCATAACCATCAGATACTTCAACAATATCATCTTTCTTCCCAACATTTTTTACATCATTTAATAAAATAACTTTCATTTTATTTCTCCTTTTCTTTTAAAGAATTTAATGCTTCATTTAAATACTGATGAATAACATCTTTTAATTGTTCATATACCGCAGAAATTGTAGAATTTTTTATTTGTGTCGCTGCAGCAGCAAAATGTCCTCCACCATGCATTTTTTCCATTAGCACTTGGCAATTAACAGATCCATCACTTCGTGCGGATACTCCAATAGTATTTTCTTCTACTCTACCAATAACAAAACATGCTCTTATGCCTTGTATCATCAATGTTTCTTGTGCAACAATAGCTAACATTGATTTTTCGACAATATCATCTTGTTCAGCAGCAGAAACAACAATACCTTCCTCTATAGTTTGTGATTTAGCCATTATTCTTGTCTTTAATATGTATTCATTATAATCTTCTTTTAAGAATGAATCGGCAATTGTATTGTCGGCATTATAATTTTTTAATTCAAGTGCAGCAGCATAAGTAATTGGACCTATTTTATTTCGGAAATGATTAGTATCAAGAATAATTCCTGCAAGTAACATCGTGGCTATTGAACTTGGAACTTCAATTCTTTTTTGATTATATCTAATTAATTCTACAACTAATTCAGATGCTGAAGATGCAGAAGGTTCAATCATCGAAAATATTGGCTTACTAACAGATTCATCCGCCGTTTTACGATGATGATCAATAACTGCTATTTTATTTATTTTGGATACTAAATCTTTTGAAATACACATTGATGGACGATGTACATCTGTAAGGATTAATAAAGAGCTATTAACCTTTGCTTGTTTTAAGGCTTCTTGAGGTGTAATAAATATTTCATCCATTTGCTCTTTCGTAAAAGTTTTTCTTACCGCTAACTTTGTTTTTGTTTCTACAAAATCTTCATCATAAACTACTTTTACTTTTTCATTATACGTTTTTGTTAAAGAATAAAATCCTAACGAACTACCAATGGCATCTAAATCTGCATTAGTATGTCCCATAATGAAAACATTTTCTGAGCTAGAAATAACCGCAGTTAAAGATTGAGATAAAATTCGAGCTCGTGATTGATTTCTTTTCGTTTTAGCATCAGTTCTACCTCCATAAAAGGTATAATTTTTTCCATATGGAATAACAACAACTTGATCTCCTCCTCGAGAAAGAGCAAGGTCTAAAGATGATGCTGCCATTTCTGATAATTTATTATAATCATCAAAGCCAACTGCAAAGCCAATAGAAATAGTTATCATATTAAAATCGATATTATTATCTTTTTTAGCACTTACTTCTTTTACTTTTTGAATAATAGAAAAGTTATCGGCTTCCATTTTTTTATAACTTTCTAAAGTACATATAGCTAGATAACTATCAGCACGAAATTTTCTTAAATAAACATTAAATTTTTTAGCATATTCCACAATGTTTTTTTGCACTAAAGAAAGCATATCACTTAGTTCTAATTCATCATAAGCACCTGATAAATCTAAATAATTATCAATAGAAATAATACCTACTGCAGGTGAAAAGTCAATTTGATATTTAGAAAGTGCTTGAAAATTATCAACATCTTTTAAAATAAATAAATTTGCTTCTTTTTTATAACTTGCTTGATATTTTTTGCCATTAATTTCTGTAATAGTATTTCCTGTTGGATTTTCTTTTTCTTTAACTAAATCAGGAAACACTGTATATATTTCTTTATCAATTAAAAGACCTTGACTATTTGGGGTCCATTCATTTGTCCAAACAATTTTATTATTATCATCAACAATTATTAATCCAATACCACCAAATTCATAAATATCATTAGTGTCTTTACCAATAATATCTATTGCTTGAACATCAGATTTAACTTTTGATTTTGAAATTTGTGCAAAACAAGTAAAAACAACTATTAAATTAATTAACATAAATATGGAAAAAGTAAAAATAATAATATCAAGATAATATAATTCATTTATATAGTTTTGATTTTTTAAAATAAATAAAACACCTAATATAACTAATTCTACGAAGAAAAATCCACTTATAATTAATAATTTTTTTCTTAAAAAGTTTTGCATATTAATCCCACCTTTTTAATAAATACATTATACTATAACCAAAGGTTATAATCTAATAAAAACATATTAAAATACTTTTTCAAAAAAAAACCCTGCTTTTAAACAGGGTTATCAATTTGTTTTACAAAAATTAATCTGCGATAAATGGAAGAAGAGCCATAATACGTGCTCTTTTAATTGCAACAGCTACTTCTCTTTGATGCTTTGCACAATTTCCAGTTGCTCTACGAGGGGAAATTTTTCCATTTGGAGCAATTTGTTTTTTTAGCATTTCAACATCTTTGTAATCAATAAGTTGATTTTTGTTTTTGCAAAAAACACAAACCTTTTTTCTAGGTCTCATTTTTTTAAATGCCATTTTTAATTCTTTCCTTTCTTTCAATTTTCTTGATTAGAATGGTAGATCATCTTCTGCAATATTTATTCCTGAAAGATTGTTATCCTCTTGTTCAAAGTCATCATTTCTCACTTGTTCAGCATAATCGTTGTTAACTGGAACAGCAGAAACTTCTTCACTTTTTTTGCTTTCAAGGAATTGAACAGAGTCGCAAATAACTTCAATAATTGATACTTTACGATTGTCTCTTGTATCATATGTTCGTTGATTCAAACGACCATCTACTCCAACTAAAGAGCCTTTTCTTGTAAAACGAGAAACATTTTCCGCAGTTTGACCCCATACAGTACAAGGAATAAAACTTGCTGTTTTTTCACCATTTGGTCCTTTTTGTCGATTGTCTATTGCAACAGTGAAGGAAGCAACAGATAAACCTGCCTGCGTTTTTCTCAATTCAGGATCTCTTGTAAGACGTCCTACCAAAACTACACGATTCATCATAATAATTTTCTCCTTTTTAGAAGTTTACCTATAAAACGAAAATGCCATGACGAAGAACATTGTTATTAATCTTCACGACACGATCAAATTCATTGATACCTTTCGATGAAGAAGCACTTACTGTAACAACAACATAATATCCTTTTTTCTCATCTTGAATTTCATAAGCTAAATCACGAACACCCCATTCATCAATTGATTCAATAGTTCCATCGATGGTTAAGTATTCATGTAATTTTCCAATAAGAACGTTTCTTGTTTCATCATCAAGATTTGCTTTAAGAACATACATGATTTCGTACTTTTTCATATCCACACCTCCCTATGGTCTATCTGGCCGATTTTTACATCAGCAGAGAAGCAATACTAGCGCTTCACTCGCTAAATTACTTTATAATAATAGTATAAAAAGGCAAGGAATACAACAAATTAACCTAGTTTTAAAAAATAACCTCTAAAGATACAATTATTTATTTTTATTAAAATTATAAATTTTTTAAGGAAAAAAATTAATTTAAAATAAAATATTAAGGTTTTTGATACATTTATGAATTTATTTTTTTATTATTTAAATTTTTAATATATTTTTTTAAATATCTTGCTCCATAATGACGATATTCTTTATTATCAAATTCTAAACTAAATTCTTGTGCTACTCTGTCATAATATTTTCCCATTATTTTTTTACCTGCTTCTTTGTTTAAAAATGAAAATAAGATAATATCATCTAACCTTGATAATAATTCTTTACGAAAATAATTAGCTAATTTTCTTTTTATAGATTCTAAAGAGTAATTTGGATCTTCATTAGAAAATAAATTTTCTTCAAATCCATAATTAGTTAACATAATAATCATTACATTATTCATTTGAATATATTTTCCATTCGCATCATAAAATCCCCCATTATCAAGAATTTGCGTGAAAAAATCAAGCACTTCTATATTTGCTTTTTCTAGTTCATCTAAAATTAATAATGTATGCGGATGATTTTTAATTTTCTTAATAAAAATGTTTTCATCACCATAATTTATTCGATTAATTATTAAACGATTTAAAGCATATGGGTCTTGATATTGAGAAAGATTTAAATAACAAATGTTATCTTTTCCATATAAAGTTTCACCAATGATAAATGCAGCCTTAGATTTTCCAACCCCTGAAGGCCCTACAAATAAAAGAGATAATGATGGTGAATCGTTTGCATTTTGATTTAAAGCACTTTTTAATGCATTTTTTATATTTAAAAGAGCTTCATTTTGTCCATATATTTCTTTTTTTAATGCCTCACAAACTCGATTTATTTTTTGTTCGTCTATGTTTTCAATTTTATAATAAAGTGCAAAAGTTTTTTCTACATCTTCTTTAGTAATAGTATCTTGTTTCATTACTAAAGTATTATCTAAAACATCGATTGCTTTATCAGGAAATGCTTGTTCTTTTAAATATAAATCAGCTAAATCAACAATATATTCTAAAACATCATCGGAAATTTTAGTATGATAATAATCTTCATAAATAGGTTTCAATTTTTTTAAAATAATATTTGTTTCTTCTTTTGTTGAAGGAGAAACATGTATAACTTGAAATCTTCTTTTTAATGGTTTATCTTTTTCAAAAAAACTTTCAAATTCATCTTCTGTAGTTGCTCCAATCATTTGGATATCTCCACGAGATAAATATGGTTTTAAGATGTTCGAAGCATCAATCGCACCTTCAGCACCACCAGCATGAACAATATTATGTATCTCATCAACAAAAAGTATAATATTTTGTGCTTCTTTAACCTTTTTTAATATTTTTTTAATTTTTTCTTCAAATTCACCACGATATTTTGTTCCTCCAACAGTCGCGGCAATATCAAATTCATATATTCTTTTATTCTTCAATGAAGGAATTTTATCTTCTTCTAAAAGTGAAGCTAATTCTTCTACAATCGCAGTTTTTCCAACTCCAGGTGCCCCAACTAAAATGGCATTTGGTTTATTTCTTCTTGATAAAGCATTTATAAGTTGTTGTAATTCATTTTCTCTACCAATTAATGGATCTTTTTTTAAATTACTCATCGAATATAAATCAGGTATACTTTCGATATCAATATTACGTTTTTGATTGGTAGTTTTTTTATAATCATTCATTTTTACTTTTAAATCAAAAAGTAATTCATACGCAAGTGAATTTGTTTCGCAAAAAATCGCGGCAATAATTGCATCTAAGTTAACACTTTCTTCTTTTGAACTTTTTGCAATAATATCTGCATGAGTCAAAAGTAATTTTAATTCAACTGAATATTCCATATATAAAGGGTCTTTATCCTTTTTTATATATTTATTTTTTATTTTTTTTGCAACATTATCATAATCAATTTTTGCTTTTGCCAATTCTTTAGTCAAAGGTAATTCCTTATCTTTTAATATGGCTAGTAAAAGATGTTCGCTAGTAATTAATCCGTGTCCAAAGTGGAATGCAATTGATTCACAACTTGCTATAATTTTTTGTGCATCTTTAGAAAAATGTTCCATAATTCCATCCTTTCTTATTATTTTATGATTCTCCATTTTAATTATTTCCATTTCTAAAAAATATATAAATGGACTTATTAAAAGCCGTAGACAGAATTATTGAAGATATAAAAAAAGTACTCAAACTTCGACATTTTTCCAAGTTGAGTACCAATTTATTTATCGATCGCGCATTGTTGGGAATAAAATTACATCTCTGATAGTTGGAGCGTTAGCAAGTAGCATCACTAATCTATCAATACCAATTCCGATACCTCCAGCAGGTGGCATACCATATTCTAATGCCTCTACAAAATCTACATCCATTTCACCTGCTTCATCATTACCTAAAGCTTTTTCTTTTAATTGTGATAAAAATCTTTCTTTTTGATCAATTGGATCATTTAATTCTGTAAATGCATTCGCGTATTCTCTTGCTCCAATAAATAATTCAAAACGTTCTGTAAAACGTGGGTCTTTGCTTTTCTTTGCTAGAGGTGAAATCTCTATTGGGTGATTAAATACTAATGTTGGTTGAATTAAAGTTTCTTCACAATATGTTTCAAAAAAAGCATTTAAAATATGTCCAACACCTGTAAAATGTTTTTCTACTGTTACTTTATGTTCTTTTGCTAATTTTACTGCTTCTTCAAAACTTAAATTTTGAGTAAAATCAACACCTACTTTTTCTTTAACTAATTGAGCCATTGATACTTTTCTAAAAGGAGATTTCATGTCAATATTTAAATCACCATAAGGAATAACTTCATTTCCTACAATCTTTTTTGCTAATAAGCGAAAAGTTGATTCCACTAAATCTGCCATATCATTAATATCACCATAAGCTTGATATAATTCCACAGTTGTAAATTCTGGATTATGACGATTGTCCATTCCTTCATTTCTAAATAAACGTCCAATTTCGTAAACTTTTTCTAAGCCACCAACTAATAATCTTTTTAAAGCTAATTCTGTTGCTATTCTTAATGTAAAGTCTTTATCTAAAGCATTATGATGCGTAACAAATGGTTTTGCATTTGCTCCACCTTTTATAGAACATAACATCGAAGTTTCAACTTCTACAAATCCTAATTCATCAAAATGGTGTTGTAATTCTCTAATAATTTTTGGTCTTAATAATGCTATGCGTTTACTATTTTCATTCATTATTAAATCAACATATCTTCTACGGCATCTTTCTTCGACATCAGTAAGCCCATGAAATTTTTCAGGAAGTGGTCGTAATGCTTTAGTTAAATGTGTATATTCAGTAACTTTTAATGTCATTTCCCCAGTATTTGTTTTCATTACAAAGCCTTTAACACCAACTATATCGCCAATGTCCGCCATTTTAAATAGAGCATAATTATCTTCTCCAACTGAGTCTTTGCTTATAAAACATTGAAAATTCCCTTCACGATCTTGAATATGAAAAAATGATGCTTTACCCATTTTACGAATTGTCATAATTCTTCCAGCAAGAGCAAGTTCTATCTTTTTTTCTTCAAGTTCTTCTTTTGTATAATTTTGATAATTTTTTAATGTATTTGAATTTGCTGTACGAACATATTTTTGACCAAAAGGATCAATTCCTAAATCTCTTAATTTTTGAAGTTTTTCGCGACGTACAATTTCTTGATCTGTTAATTTTTCTTCCATATTTACCTACCTTTTCTTCTAAATTGTAACGATTTTTTTTGTTTTTAACAAGATGAATATTTACTCTAGATTATTTGCTAATTTTATTTCATCAATAATTTTATAAAAATCACTACTTGAACTAATTTTTGTAAAAGATATGCGATAATCTTTAGTATTGTTAAATCCTTTAAAATATCGTGGAGCAATCGATCGCATTTCTCTTGTTGCTTTAAATTCACCTTTTAATTGTTTTAACATTTCATAATGTTTAATAACATATCCTATTTGCATGTTTAATGTGGCTTCATTAATAAGAAGACCTTCATTAAGATATTTATCAATCCTTGTAAAAAGATAAGGATTACCTAAACTTGCTCTTCCTATCATTAAACCATCAGCTTTAGTGTAGTCTAATACTTCTTTAGCTTTTATTGGGGAATCAATATCTCCATTTGCAATAACGGGAATTTTAACTGCTTCTTTCACTTTTTTTATCATTTCATAATTACAAGAGCCTGAATAAAGAGCTTTTCTTGTTCTTCCATGAACAAATAAAAGTTGCACTCCTGCTTTTTCTAAAATTTTGGCAATTTCTACACAATTAATGGAATTTTGATCCCAACCAATTCTTATTTTCGCACTTACAGGTTTTGAGCTTATTTCTACAATGGTTTTCATTGTTTCATAAAGTTCGTTTTCTCTACCTTTTTTTAACCAAGCACTACCAGCATTTCCTTTAACGACTTTATTAACAGGGCACCCTAAATTAATGTCTAAAATATCATAATTTGCTTTTGCTTCTAATATTTTAATACCAGAAATTAAAGTTTCTTTTTTCCCACCAAAAATTTGTAAAACAATTGGATGTGGTTCATTTTCAACATCAAGCATATTAATAGTTTCTTGATTATTGTACATTAAAGCACAATCTGAAATCATTTCCGAAACAACTGTAGCTACAGGAAATTCTTTTAAAAATATGCGATATGCTTTGTTAGTAAAACCCGCTAAAGGGGCAGCAAATAAATTGTTTTTAAATTCAATATTTTTAATTTTTAACATAACTTTTAAAAAGAAGAGGTCTAAGCCTCTTCATTATTCTTTTTTGTTTCATCTTCTGAAATAGGAGATTGATTATTTTCTTGTTTTTCTTCAACGTTATCTACTTTAACATCTTCAACTTTATTCTCTACAAAATCATCATCTCTTGGTAATCTTTTATTTGCTAACAAGAAAGATATTTGTTCAGCATTGAGTGTTTCAGTTTCCATCAAAGCTTCTGCGATTAATCTAACATCCTCACGATATTCTTTTATTAAAGAAACTGCTGTATCATGAGCTTGTTCGATAATTGCTCTAATTTCTTTATCTATTTCAAAAGCAATTTGTGCCGAGAAATTCTTTTGATTTGAAGTATAATCTCTACCTAAAAATACCGAATCAGTATTTGCTTCATATTGGATTGGACCAAGAGGTGACATACCATATTGAGTAACCATAGCTCTTGCAATTCGTGTTGCCACTTCAATGTCATTTGAAGCACCTGTAGAGACATCATTAAAGAATACCTCTTCAGAAGAACGACCACCTAAATATCCAACAATTCTTGCAAATAATTCTTCTTTTGTAACTAAGAATCGATCTTCTTCTGGAGTCATTAATACATGACCACCTGTTCTTCCACGAGGAACAATTGTTACTTTTTGAACTACATCACTATGTGGAAATTTTAATCCTATAATAGCATGTCCTGCTTCATGGAAAGCAACAGTTCTTTTTTCTACATCTGTTAAATGTTTTGTTGTTTTTGCAGGTCCAGCAATTCTACGATCAATTGCTTCATCAATTTCTTTTGTTGTGATAACTTCTTTTTTATCTCTTACTGCTAAAATTGCTGCTTCATTTAACACATTTTCCAAATCGGCTCCAGAAAATCCAACAGTTCTTTTTGCAATATTTTTGAAATCTACTGATTTATCAATTGTTTTGTTACGAGCATGAACTTTTAATATTGCTTCTCTACCTGCTTTATCTGGTAAATCTACAGTAATTTGACGATCAAATCTTCCTGCTCTTAATAATGCTGGATCAAGGACATCTTCTCTGTTAGTCGCAGCAATAACAATAATTCCAGAATTATCAGAGAATCCATCCATTTCTACAAGAAGTTGATTTAATGTTTGTTCTCTTTCATCGTTACCGCCACCTAAACCAGCGCCTCTTTGTCTTCCTACAGCATCAATTTCATCAATAAATATTAAACATGGTGCAGTTTGTTTGGCTTTCTTAAACATATCACGTACTCTTCCAGCACCGACACCAACAAACATTTCTACAAAGTCAGAACCAGAAATACTATAAAAAGGTACTTTAGCTTCACCTGCTACTGCTTTTGCAAGTAAAGTTTTACCAGTTCCTGGTGGCCCAACAAGTAAAACACCCTTTGGAATTTTAGCACCAAATTTAGAATATTTTGCAGGTTGTTTTAAGTAATCAACAATTTCAACCATTTCTGCCTTTTCTTCATCACAACCAGCAACATCATCAAAGTGAACTTTTGAAGTATCTTCTCTTCTAGCACGAGAACGATTAAATTCAAGTGCAGAATTATTTGATTTATTAATTGAAGAACTTAATCTAGAAATCATAAATCCACCAACAGCAATAATTGCTACAAAAATTAATATTGTTGGAAGATAATCTAAAAATCCGTTCGACTCATAAGGATCACCGATAACATAGTTATTAGATGTATAATATCTACTTCCAGCTTCTTCGCCTGGTCTTTGTGCTAATATGTAAGACAATAAATCAACATTTTCATCAGAATATGGCATATAACCACTAAATGATGAAGTTGTTTTATTACCATTAGCATTTGTGCTAATTACAGAACCAGAAAGATCTATTCTGCCAGAGTTAGTTCTAAAATATATCGTTAAGGTTTTTATTTCTTCATTCCACAAAACAGATTTTTTTGCTCGACCAGCAATATCATTTTGTACGTTTCCTTCTTCATCAATATATTCTTGAGGAGCAAGTTGACTTAAATCATACTCAACACGTGAACTTGATCCATTTCTACCCCAAAATAAAATAATTGCACCAACAATGCCAATGATTAATATATATGGTAATAAGTATGAAATCCAACTGTTTTTTTTCTTCACTTTCATTCCTCCTTATTTTGAGCATTCTTTTTTTATAAAATTTTTTTCGTTTGCTTTTTTATTGTAAATAAAAAGTAATTAATATGCAAATAATTTAAACAAAATAATGAATTATTTCTTTATTATTTTATGCTTATTAATCAATTCTCATTAAACATATTTTATATTTTTAAAATATTGACTATATTCTAAGTATAAAATTTTTAATTTTTTCATTTAAAATTACAAGTACCAACTTATAATAATTATTTTCTATTATTAAATTGTGTTAAAAAAACAAATTATTTTTTATTTATTAAAATTAGTGAACATATTATAATATATTTACAAATTGGCAAAATTTTATTCAAAAGGAGTTTTTTTATATGAGTAAAGTTAAAAAAAATTTGATATTATTAAGTACATTATTATTAATTTCATGTAATAGTATTCGAAGAAGCAGTTCAATAAACAATTCAACAAGTCAAGGTCAAACTACTGATACTACTTCATCTATTACTAATGAAAATAGTTCAATAAATTCTCAAACTTCAGAAGAATCAAGTTCTAGCTCTACACAAGAATCAAGTTTTACATCTTCAAGTAAAGAAACATCTTCTTCTACTTCAACTCACTCAAGTAGTTTATCTAGTTCATCAACTTCTTCATCATCTTCTTCAAGTTCAAGTTTTAATACTTCTTTTGATAATACTGATTATAATCAATATTATGCATCAGTTAATTTAAATAGTTCAGGTGATAATCTTATTAAAGCTTTAGGAGGACTTTTAGGAAAAACACATAACACTAAATCTTATGATGCTTTATGGGATGGTTATATACTTGGAGATTTAAAACCTGGAACCCATTATTTATGGGATATGTATTCTAATTATAATTATGATGCTTATAATCCTCCAAAAGGAAATTATTCAAAAGAAGGTGATGCTGTTAATAGAGAACACAGTATACCACAAAGTTGGTTTAATGAAAAATCACCTATGAAATCTGATTATTACCAAGTTGTTCCAACCGATGGATATGTTAATAATAGACGTTCTAATTACCCTTTGGGTGAAGTAAAAACGGCAACATATACTTCTCAAAATGGAAGCAAATTAGGATCTTCTTCTTATCCAGGTATTTCTGGTACAGTTTTTGAACCTATTGATGAATATAAAGGCGATTTTGCAAGAATTTACTTTTATATGTGCACTCGTTATTATTCACAAGTAGGGTCTTGGTCAGGCGGAGTTTTTAAATCAACATTCCCTTATTTACAAGATGGATATTTCAAATTGTATTTAAAATGGGCACAAGAAGATCCCGTTTCTGATAAAGAAAGAATGCGTAATGAAGGTGGCTTCAAATTTCAAGGAAACCGTAATCCATATGTAGATTATCCTGCTTTATTAGGAAGAGCCTTTAATGTTGATATTGATATTAAAGAAAAGACAAATGAAGAAAAAGCTCAAGAAATCATGGATTTAATTTCTGCGATTGGAGAAGTAACTCTTAATTCTAAATCTAAAATTGAAAGTGCAAGAAATGCTTATAATAACGCTAGTGATGAAGTAAAACAATTAGTCACAAATTATAATGTTTTATTACAAGCAGAAGAAGCTTATCAAAAAATCATTGATAATAGTTCATCTAGTAAAGGTGAAGCTATAAGTTGTACTTTTACTAATAAAGACTTTGCAAATAATTTAAATTATCAATTTGAATCTAATCAATCACCTTATACTTTTGAAGGAGAAAGAGGTGTTCAGTTTTTAAGTGAAAATGATATTTTGATAACTACTGCTTCTTATCTTCAAGGAATAAATAAAATTGGGATTATTGCTTCTTCAAATCAACAAACTTATAATATTGAAATTAAAGTAGGTAATTACGTTTTGTCTTCATTAGATAACACCATTAAATCTAAAGATGAAAATAAAGAACTTACCTTTACAAGTGAAACAACTATCGCAGGTGAAATACAAATTCATATTACTTCTTCTAGCGCTAGTAAATCTTTTTGGATAAAAGCTATTAATATTAATTAAATAATAACGTCTCTTGTTACAAAATCTAATGAATTTGCAGCAATGTATTTGATGAGAATTAGTTCTAATTTTTTACCAACACAATCAACGTTTTTTGAAATCTTATTTTCTGATGAGAAAATATTATGATTATATACAATATCAAATTCAAATTTATTTTCTTGATAATATTTGTTTTCATATTGGGAAAAATTAGAAATTTTTAATGGAGTTATTGCTTCTTCCAATGAATTTTTGAATTGCATCATATCATTTTCTTCAATTTGTACAAAAGTTCCATCAACATAACTTTCTTCTTCTTCAAGATGACCAAATAAAGTATCAACATTAACAACAACATGGGTCGTTTTATTATCCGCTAAAACAATTTCTCCTTCATTGTATAAATAACCAGTGTCAACATTGCCTTCATTTCTAATTGAAGAAAAAGCATCATTAACTGCTGTAATTTCATTATAGCAACGTACATTACATGTATCTGTTAAATCAACAAATGGATCATTAGATTTTGCAGTAATTTTAACTACACCAGTAAAAACTTTTAAGCGTTTTAATGTAGCTGAAGTATTATTTAACCGCGTGACCGAGACACAATCGCTGCGATCTGAAGTAAATGAAACACTTTTAATTGTCGCATCAGGATTAATGTTTACAGAAACAACAAATGTATCTCCATCATTTCTCAATTTAATTTCTTTATAATTTAAACCGAAGTCTTTATTAGGTACTTCTAAACTGCTAACTATTTCTTCTTCACTAGTTATAACATTGGTGTTTTTAGACTTGTTAAAAGATAAAACAACCGATGCTAAAATCAATGTCACAGATGCAAATAAAACTAATAAATTTTTTTTCCTAAATTTTTCCATTCAAAAAATCTCCTTATTAATACAATTAAGGAAAAATAAAAAAAATTGAAAATTTTTAATTTTTTATTTCATCATCATAATGATCTAAAAAAGAAATTTTTTCTAATCCCTTTTTATAGCCTAATATCATATCCAAATTAACATTTGATGCCGATTTGAATATATTTTTTTCTACTTGTTTATTATAACTAATTAAATCATGAATAAGTTTTTTTGTAGCAAGTCTTTGAGAATTTATTTCACTATTTTCTTTTTGAGAAGATTCAACAAACTTGCAAGCACATTGAAGAAATTCTAATTCACATTTCTTTTTCCAACTTATAATATCTTTTTCTCGTATAAAATACATTGGCCTAATTAATTCCATTCCTTGATAATTCGTGGAATGTAATTTTGGTAACATTGTTTGAAAAGAACCAGAATTTAATAAATTCATTAAAGTTGTTTCTATAACATCATCATAATGATGACCTAAAGCAATTTTATTACACCCTAAACTTTTAGCAATATTATATAAAGCACCACGTCTCATTTTAGCGCATAAAAAACATGGACTTTTATCTTGAGCATTAGCAATTTCAAAAATGTTTGTTTCTTTTATTACCGCAGGAATTTGTAAAATATTTAAATTCTTTTGTATTAATTTTAAATTAGCTTCATTGTATCCAGGATTCATTACTAAATAAGTAACTTTAAAAGGAAAATCACTATGCTTATTTAATATTTGAAATAATTTAGCAAGAAGCATGGAATCTTTACCACCAGAAATGCAAACACAAACATGATCATTTGGCTTTAATAATTGATACTCTTTTAATGCTTTTACAAATCGTGAATAAATTCTTGCTCTATATGTCTTGGTAATTAAATGTTCTATTTCCTCATGTTTCTCTAATGGTTTTTTAGTCATAATTTATTCCCTTTCGTCATGAAAATTTATTAAATCTTTCGTTACTTCTGATGCTATAATTAATCCCATAGAAGGTGGAACAAAAGCATTAGATCCTGGAATTCTTTTATTATTTAAATTATTACTTTTATAAATATTTATAGGTTTTTCTTTTGAATACACTACTTTTAAATGCTTAATATTACGTTTTTTTAATTCATGACGCATTACTTTAGCAATAGGATCATATGAAGTTGAAAAAATATCTTCCACTTGTAATAAAGTAGGATCTAATTTATTACCTGCCCCCATTGCCGAAATTATCGGAACTTGATTTTGTTTGGCTTTTTCTACTAAGGACAATTTAGAACTTATAGAATCGATACAATCAACAATATAAGAATAAGTATTAAATTTAAATAAAGATGCATTATCATCATTATAAAAACACTGAAAAGTTTCTACTTCTGCTTCTTTATTAATAGAAAGAATTCTTTTTTTCATGACTTCACATTTACTTTGACCTAAAGTATCTAATGTAGCAATAATTTGACGATTAATATTTGTAATATCAATAACATCATTATCAATTAAAACAAATTTACCCACACCACTTCGTGCAAGAGCCTCTACAACATAACCACCTACTCCACCTAGGCCAAAAATTGCAACTTTTGATTCTTTTAATTTTTTCATTGCTTCTTTATTAAATAATAATTCTGTTCTTGAAAATTGTTCCATTAATTTGTACCTATAAACCTTAATAATATAATACAAAAAAAGAATTTAATTAAGCAAATTAACTCTAATTAAATCCTTTAATTTAAAATTTGAATAAAATTAATTAATAATTTTGATTAACATTATTTTTTAAACACATAGAAATAATTAATAAAACACATGGTGTTAAAAAGAATAATGCATAAACAATATTACTTATTTCTAATAATCCTAATAAACCTAATAAAATAGCTAATGTTAATTGAATTGGTAAACGCTTTTTAAAAGTTCCATCTTTTTTTATTGGCGAAGTACATAAAAGAGCAGCCAATACAATTATTGATATAGAAATACATAACATAACGAAAAATACTATTTGAAAAATGGTAATCATTGCTGAATTCATTTCCATATTAGTATTCATTTCATTATTCAGTACTTCTTCAAGCGAACTACCTGCAAGTAATAAAATTGCAGATCCTAAAGTTAATATTGCTCCTCCAATAATAGATATTATTGCTGCGATAAGTTCGCAAATTCTTTTTGTTTTGTTCATATAAATAACTCCTTTTGGCTGGGGTAGCTGGATTCGAACCAGCGCATGCATGATTCAGAGTCATGAGTCTTACCGCTTGACGATACCCCAAATATATCTTTATTTTTCCATATCAGCAACGGAAAATTCAATAATTAATGGATTTTTTTATCATAAAGTATTATATTATGGGTGTAAGAAACATAATATATGAGAGGGATTTATATGAAAAAAGTATTACCTTTATTATCTTTAGTATTTTTATTCTCTTGTGCAAACAATAGTTCTTTTAAAGGAATAAAATACGAAACTGGCGAAAAAGCTGAAGCAATAAAAAATGAATTAGTTAATAAATTAGAAACTGCAAATGTTAATTGGGTAGGATTAGAAGACAAAGCAAAATTTGATTTATCTTTACAATTAGATTCTGCTGCTTCAACTTCAAGTCCAAGTACAAGTTTAAAATTGAATTTAACTGGATCTGAATCATCTAAAATGACATTTAATGTTTCAGAAGCTCAAAAAGAAACTCCAAATTATGGAGATATACTTAAATTAAATTCTAGTGCAAGTATCAACATGGATATTGAATTAAGTACTGGAAATAGTAAGATTGAAGCTAATGAAAAAAGTAATGTTGATATAATGTATGGAGTGTCCACTTTAAAACCTTCCGCTAATCAAAATTCTATAACTTCTGATTTCTTATTTGTAAAAATGGAAACAACAGAAACTGTTAATAAAAACAAAGAAACTGTTAAAGAAGGTATTTTAGAGGCAAATGTAGCTCAACAATTATTGCAATCATTATCAGGACAACTTCCATCAATTCAACAAGATCCAACAACTCAAGATCAATTAAATCAAATATTAGATTTGTTAGAATCTTCATGTGGTTTTTATAAAGAAAAAAATAGTTATTATTTAAATTTTTCTATAACTGATTTCTTTAATAGCAATAAACAAGCAATTATAAGTTCATTAGGTTTAGCTGATTTACCTATTACTTTAACAGGAAATTTATATGCAAAAATTGAATTTGATGATAATAACAATTTATCTGGATTATCTTTCTTATTAGATAGATTATCATTAAGTTATTCTGAATCAGGAAATCAAATTGCTGTCTTAGTTAATTTAGAAGAAAATATAAAATCATTTAAAGGTGAAATCAAAGCTATTACCCAAAAAGATATTGATGATTTTGGTTATGAAAATATAAATAAGGAAGTTTCTACTAATCCATATTTATAAATTTAATTTCTAATTATTAATAAATTTAATTAAAGGTTATAAGAAAAATAAAAATTTAATCTTATAGCCTTTTTTGATTTGTAGGTTTTTGTGATTTTTGATACTTATAAAATTTCAAAAAAAATGCTATACTAATATTATAAAGAGAAAAAAATTTGCTTTTCTTTTACTCTTGATGGGGGAACAAATGAATACTTTTAAAATAAATGATCGCGTTATGTATATGTCAAAAAAAATATACAAAATTGCTAATATTGAAGAAAAGGACTTTGGATTTGGACCTCAAAAGTACTTTGTTTTAGTTGATGAAAAAACAAATAATGATATTTTATATTTACCAACTGACAATGAAACTGCACTTAAAAATATTAGGCATTTATTAACTAAAAAAGAAATTGATGATTCTATCATTTATTCTTTTAAAAACGATATGGCTTGGATTAATTCTTATAAAGATCGTGGCAATTATTATAATTTACTTTGTAAAGAAAACAATATGAGTAAAATATTATGTGCCGTAAAACTCATTATGGCTAAGAAAAAAGAATTTGAACAAATTAAAAAAAATTTACCTGTTGTTGATTTAACATTTCTTGATACTGTTTTAAACGTAATTAATGAAGAGTTTTCTTATGTTTTAAAAATTAAAGAAGATGAAGTACTAAATTATATTTTAAGTTTTAATTGTCAAAATGTATTGTCGTAATTGCGGTTATTTAATAAAAAATCAAACTATTTGCCCTTCATGTGGCTTTCATAAAGATAAAGGAAATACATATTGTTTTGCATGTGGAAAAAAACTACCCTTTTCATCTATTTTAATTTGTCAAAATTGTAATACAAGATTAAGAGGAAATTCAAAAAAACAAGATATCAAACAATATTCAAGATTAAGTGTGGGATTTTTACAAGTTTTTTTCGGTGCTTTTGGTATTGGAAGATTTTATATGCATTCCTATTTAATAGGATTTTTACAAATTATAGTTACTATTTTAACATTTGGTTTAGGCTCTATTTGGGGATTTATTGATGGTATTTTGATTCTTTCAGGCAAAATAAATAAAGATGGCTTAGGTAATCATTTAAAAGATTAAAGCTCTTTGTTAAAATAAAATTATTAAGAAGGGATTAAAAAATGCAAAAAGTTGGAAAATTTTATAAAGTAAGTATTAACCAATATATTAAAGATTATAAAAATGTTTTTAATAATGAAAAGGAAGAAGTAATTTGTTCTATATATGAAAATATTAAACTTCCTTCTCGCGCTACAAAAGGAAGTGCAGGATATGATTTTTATGCTCCTTTTGATATAACTTTAAAACCTAATGAATCAATAAAAATACCTACTGGTATAAAAGTTAAAATCGAAAATGGTTGGTTTTTAGGAATTTTTCCAAGATCTAGTTTAGGATTCAAATATCGCCTTCAATTAGATAACACTATTGGAATTATCGATTCAGATTATATTAATTCCGATAATGAAGGACATATATTTATTAAAATGACAAATGATGGTAAAGAAAATAAAACTATAACAATTAAAGCATTAGATGGTATAGCACAAGGTATTTTCTTACCTTTTGGAATTTGTGAAGATGATGATGTTACTTCTTGCCGCAACGGAGGATTTGGATCTACAGATAAGCATTAAATACTTTTTTGAAAAGTATAAATAAAACTAGCTCTATCAACTTTAAATGACATGGTCTTTCTTGTTTCAAAAGCAAAGACCTTTTTTATTTCTACATCAATTTGAAACGTAATATCAAAATTTTGTGTTTTAACCTCTATAATTTCTGTAGAAAAAAAATCACTCAAATTTGCTTTTATTTCTTGCTTACTATTTTCTTCTAAAATTGATGCATTATTAATTGTTATTAATTTAAATTCTAAATAATATATACCATTACCTAACGCGATTGAAGTATTATCAATTTCATCATTCAGGTTTTCTTTATAAAGATATATATCTTCACAACTTAGAATTTCATTATAACAAGTTATATAACAAATATCATAAAGTTCTTCATAATCACTATTAAATACAGAGATATAAACATCTTCAGTATAATCGCTTAATCTTTCAATAATAACACCTTGAAATGAACTTGATATAATTTTAATTTTAGAAGCATCGGAAATAGAATATTTTACTTTATCTTTTTCTCCCCCTAATACTTTAATGATGGCTTTTTCTCCTTTTTTTGTTTTAATAAAATTAGTTTCAAATCTTAAAACTGATGAAGGAAAATATTTTGATGTATTTTGATTAATTATTTCTTTATTTTGCCACGAATAAATTAAAGAAGATGTAAAAATTATTATAGACACAATAAAAAACATATTAATTATATTTTTTTTCATAAAATTTTACCTTTTATTAGATTTATTATCCACATTAATATTTTTGTTATTAAATTTAAATCTTGAGGAAAAAAATCTTTAACATTTGCTGTAAAATCAAAAGTATAATCTTTTGTTTCCTTTAATAATTTTAATGTTAAATTATATTTTCCACTTCGATTAAAATCAATTTTACTTAAATCTATATAAAATGTAGAATCAGATACATTTTCCATAATTTTATTTTCTATTAATATATTAACAATATCAGAAATTTTATATTTTTTTCCTCTTTCTAAATCAATGCTTGAATTTTTTTGAAAATAAACACCATAATCATTATTATTTAAACATACTTCAATATTTTTATATGCAATATTTTTAGAACTATCTTCAGCATATAATTTAATGTTGCCTCTTTTTTGCGTTTTTAATTTTGTAACATCAAATTCACTTAAATGCACATCTAAATAGCCATCATAATCATCATAAGCACTATAAAAATTTAATATATTATGGGGATCAAAAAAATTTAAATCATTAATATAAATTATTTCTGGTCCTTTTATTGTTGGTTCTTTATCATCAATAATATTTAAAATAAATACTTTTTCTTGATAATATGATTGATTTTGAGCGTATAAAATATATTCTTTTTCCCCTAGAACATGAAAATTTAATGATGGTCTGAATTCAAATGTATCAACTATTCCACCGATAGTAAAATTTTTCAAAAATTCATTTTCTGAAATAACATTATAATATTTTTCTTCTATATAGTCTGGTCCATCTATTCCAATTGGACCAAGAGGTTTTGATAAACTTAATATCGTTATTAACAAAAATTTTTTTACCATTTCATAATTTCTCCTTATTAATACAATTAATAAATAAAGAAAAAATAAATAAATTTTATAAAGAAAAAATTATATACCTTTTTAATTTTTGGTATAGTATAATTTGAATAAGAAAAAAAGGAGCAAATAATTTATGTTCGATTTTAAGACAATAAGAGAACTTTATGAAACGTGTCTTTATGGTGATGAATTATTAAAAGATTCAACAGATGAAGTAGGATTAGAAGGTTGGATTCGTACTAATAGAGATAATGGCTCTATCGGATTTATAGAGCTTAATGATGGCACTTATTTTAAAAATGCTCAACTTGTATACGATAAGAATTTAAAAAATTATAACGAGATTTCACATCTTTTAAGCGGAGCAGCAATACAAATTAAAGGTAAATTTGTCTTAACTCCTAATATGAAACAACCATTTGAAATTCATCTTGAAGAACTTGTAATACTTGGTGATTGTGATGAATCTTATCCATTACAAAAAAAGCGTCATTCTTTTGAATATTTAAGAGAGATTGCTCATTTAAGACCAAGAACTAATACATTTAATGCAGTTTTCCGTTTGCGATCTGTTTTATCAATGGCAATTCATGAATTTTTTCAAAATCAAGGTTTTGTCTATGTTCATACTCCAATTTTAACGGGTATTTCTTGTGAAGGTGATAATATGTTTCACTGTGTTACAAACGATAAAGATCCAAATGCGTATTTCAATAGAAAAGCCTTATTATCAGGATCTGGTCAAATACATGTTGAAGCCTTTGCTATGGCATTTAGAGATGTTTATACTTTTGGTCCAACATTTAGAAGTGAAAAATCAAACACAAAAACACATGCCGCAGAGTTTTGGATGATTGAACCTGAAATTGCTTTTGCTGATTTAGAAGATGATATGCAACTTATTGAAGATTGTTTGATATTTTGCATAAATTATTGCTTTGAAAATGCTCCTGAAGAAATGAATTTCTTTAATACATTTGTTGACAAAAATTTAAAATCTCGATTAGAACATATTTTAAAGACTCCATTTAGAAAAATGGAATATAAAGAAGCATTAGAAATATTGCAAAATGCCATAAAAAACGGACATAATTTTGAAAATAAAGATATTTATTGGGGCTTAGATTTACAAAGTGAACATGAAAGATATATTACTGAAGAAGTAGTAAAAGGACCAGTTTTTATTATTAATTATCCTCGTGAGATTAAATCGTTTTATATGCGCGACAATGATGATGGAAAAACAGTTGCAGCATGTGATTTATTAGTGCCAGGTATTGGTGAATTAGTTGGTGGTTCTCAAAGAGAAGAAAGATATGATGTATTGCTTAAAAAAATGCAAGAAGCTAATATGAATATTGCAGATTATCAATGGTATTTAGATCTTAGAAAATTTGGGGGTTGCAAACATGCTGGATTTGGCATTGGATTTGAACGCCTTGTAATGTATTTGTCTGGTATTGAAAATATACGTGATGTTGAACCATTCCCACGTACTTATAAATCAATGGAGTACTAATGGAAGAAATTAAATTAAATACAAAACAAAATTCAGAAGAAATCAAAAAGAAAATTAAAAAAAGAAAAGTTAAACGTGGCTTTTTGATTGTTTTAAATGCGATATTATTTTGCTATGTAATTTATTGCATATCTGATACAATAATGGAGTTTTATCAAAAATATTTTGTAAATCATGATGATGTCATTATTTCTATAAGAGGCTATTCCACCGCGAAATCAATGGAAATATATGATGATGTAATAGATAAAGATGAAACAGGAGAATATAAAGTCGTAGAAGCTACAGATTTTTCTTATTATGCTGGATATTTAAATTTTAAAAGCGATAATTCATTAATAAACAAAACAACTAATGAATTAAATTATTCTTCTTTTGATACATATACATTAAGAAGAATTGATAAAAAAGGGGAATATCAAAAAATTAATCCTTATACAAATGTCCAAGCTTCTTTTGTGAATTCTATATTTCTTTTTGATGAAAATTTAAAAGAAGGAGATTACTTAATTTATCCTTATCGTTTTGGCTATGAAACTGGTGATGAATCAAAACAAATTCCTTTAAAAATCAATTCTCAAAAAGGAATTCATGAAGTATATTATTCTCCTTTAATTGATGGTAAAAGAAGAAAATTTGATATTAAATCCAAAGCCAGTTCACCTGCATTAGTTTTATCTATTACAAATATTTATACACCAGAAAATTCCTATTATGATTTAGCAATTCTTTATAAAAATGATGAAGAAAAAAAGCAAATAAATGACTTATTTTCAAATGATAAATTTTCCAAAAAATTTATTTCTTCTAATGAAAACAATCACGACGATTTAATAGCTTTATACGAAGCAAAAGCAAATGTGACTTTAATTTTACAAGAAGGTAAAGATATAACTTTATCTCATTATATTGATGTCAGTAAATGGCACATTGAAAATGTTAAAAATTGTCCTTTATCAACTGAAGAATATATTAATGTTTTTGATGACGATTTATTTATTAGAGAATTAGGTGGTAATTTATTTAAAGCAGGCAGCGCTCTTCCATGTATTGATGAATCCACAAAATGGTTATCAGGATATAAATCTCAATATGATATGGGATCATTAGTGATTAAAGTTGGTATTGAGTCGCTTAATGATGTTAAATCTCTATTAGAAAATGTTGAAAATTATAATTTTTTATAATTTATTTTAATAATTTTTCTTGTAAATACTTCCTTTCTTGAATTGTATAAAAGGAGGTATTTTTTTATGCGATTTAATTTAATTATTGTTTCCTTTTTACTTTTTTCTTGTAAATCATCTACGATTAAAATTTGTAATTATGAAGAAAACATTATAAAAGAAGAAGAAATATTTAATTTTAAAAACAATTATTATGTTTTTATCTATCTTGATTCTTGTATGGCATGTAGAGATACTAAATTAAGATTAATGGAATATTGTAAAAAAGAAACAAATAATATTTATTATTTAGATTTATTAGAAACTAATTTTTATAAAAATGAAACTTTAGAATCTAATATTAATGTAAATAATTATCATAATATTTACATTCATTCTGTACCTCATTTATTACTTATTAAGCAAAAAAAGGTTGTCGCAGAATGGAATGGTTTTTCTTCAATAAATGATTTGATTTGTAATAAATGATAATTTCCTTATATCTTTAATTTTTTAATTGTTTTTAAAATATTTTAAAGAATTATATTCTTTAAGATATGCTTTATCCATGCTATAATTTTAAAGATGGTGAAAAAAATGGACTTATCTATGTTAAACGATACACAAAAAAATGGAGTTACTACTTCTTCGCAATATACTCGTATTATTGCTGGAGCAGGAAGTGGTAAAACTAGAGTTTTAACTAGTCGAATAGCATATTTATTGGAAAATGGTCTTGCTTATGCAAGTGGTATATTAGGTATTACTTTTACAAATAAAGCGGCAAAAGAAATAAAAGAAAGAGTGCTAAAAATTGTTGATGGTGCCTCAGACATGGCTTTATGTACGATTCACTCTTGGTGTGCACGTTTTTTACGCTTTGAATGCTATCATATAAATTATCCATCTAATTTTATTATTTTAGATGAAGATGATGCAGAAAGGGTAATGAAAGACATTTTTGTCGCTCATGGAAAACCTAAAAATGATTCTAATATAAAAAAATGTATTAATTGGATTTCTTCCAAAAAGAATCAAGGTTTTCAATACGTAGATTTAAAAGATGAACAATATAAAAATCAAGAATTAAGAGATTTTTTAAATTATTTTGAAGAATATGATAGAAAATTAAAAGAAATGTATGCTCTTGATTTTGATGATCTTCTTTTAAAAACTATAGAAATATTAAAAGATAAAAAAAATGGTGTTCAAGAAAAATATCATAATCGTATTAGTCATATTCTTGTCGATGAGTTTCAAGATATAAATGATGTCCAATTTGAATTAATAACTTTATTATTATCGCCAACTTGTGAACTTTATGTCGTGGGTGATCCTGATCAAACAATCTATACTTGGAGAGGAGCTAATAATAGAATAATTATTGATTTAGAAAAATCTATTAAACAAATTTATCCTGAAGCAAAAGTAGAAACTATTATTTTAGATAAAAATTATCGTTCTACAAAAACGATTTTAGCCGCGGCAAATAAATTGATTGAACATAATAATGAAAGAATAAAAAAGAATCTTTTAGCAACTCAAGATGATGGTCAAAAAATTGCTTTGTTTAAAGCATCTAGAACCTCAGATGAAGCAAGTTATGTTGCCAATACAATTAAAGAATTACATCAAGAAGGTACAAATTATAAAGATATTGCCATTTTATACCGCATGAATTTTTTAACTCGTGAATTAGAATCGCAACTAAATTTACATCAAATTCCTTATAAAATTTATGGAGGTTTAAAATTCTATCAACGTAAAGAAATTAAAGATGTTCTTGCTTATTTGAATTTACTAATTAACCCTATGTATAATATTGGACTAACAAGAATTATTAATGTCCCAAAAAGAAATATTGGGCAAAGTTCTTTAGATAAATTGTTAGAGCAAAGCGAAACTAATGGTCAAAGTTTATATCTTTATCTATTAGAAACAGATGTCGACAACATTCCTTTACCTCTAGCTAAAGCTTTATCTTTAAAAAACATGATTACTATTATTGAAATGTATAAAGATAAAATTAAAAATGCTAGTTCTTCTGTTGTTCCTTTAATTGCCAAAAAAATGATTGATGATTTAAATTATTCAAAAGCCTTAGAAGAAGATCCTTTAACCGTAGATGAAAGAAAAGATAACGTTGAAGAATTTTTTATGGCAATGCAGCAATATTATAATTCTGTTCAAAATCCAACATTTGAGGAATTCATGGAAATATGTGCTTTGCAATCATCTCAAGATGATGTTGAATCTGGCGATTTTGTTACATTGATGACTGTGCATACTGCTAAAGGATTAGAATTTGATAATGTTTTTCTTTATAGTTTCTGCGATGGTATTTTTCCATCAAAAAGAGCGATTGAAGAATCTTTAAAAAACATTGAAGAAGAAAGAAGATTAGCTTATGTTGCCATAACAAGAGCAAAAAAGAAACTTTATGTTTCATATAATGAAGATTTTTCTCATTTTGTAGGATTTAAATTACATCCTTCACGATTTATTAAAGAGGCTGGTATTAGTAAAAATATTGAGGAAAAATATCAATATATTACTCAAAATGAATGGTCGTATTATAAACCTAAAAAAACATTTAATAAAGAACCCCTTGTTAAAAAAACAAACGGAATTACAAATTGGCAAATTAATGATCGAGTAAAACATGATACCTTTGGTTATGGTTCAGTAATTGAAGTTAAAAAAGATTTAATAGTAGTAAAATTTGACGATGAAAAATATGGTCAAAAAACTTTAGTATCATCTCACTTTATGATACATAAAGTACTAAATTAAATAGGAGAAATCAAAATGGATATTCAAAAAAGGATTGAAGAATTAACATCATTATTAAATAAATACAATTATGAATATTATGTCTTAAATGAATCATCTGTAAGTGATCAAGAATACGATAGATTAATGAATGAGTTACAACTTCTTGAAAAAGAGCATCCTGAATTTTTATCGCCTAATTCTCCATCTCAAAGAGTAGGTGGCGAAGTATTATCACAATTTGATAAAATTATTCATAAAAATCAAATGCTTTCTTTAGCTAATGCTTTTAATGAAGAAGATTTACGCAATTTTGATCGCCGTATTAAAGATATTATCAATGTTCAAGATGTCGAATATATGGCGGAAATGAAAATAGACGGACTAGCTATGTCAATCACTTATGATAATGGATCATTTTTATACGCTGCCACAAGAGGCGATGGTAATGTTGGCGAAGATGTTTCTCATAATATTAAAACAATACGTTCAATTCCTTTAATGGTTAATGAAAAAAAAGAATTTGAAATTCGTGGCGAAGTATATATGCCAAAAGCAACCTTAACTAAATTAAACGAAGAAAGAAAAGCAAATAATGAAGAATTATTAGCTAATGCTAGAAATGCTGCCGCAGGATCTATTAGACAATTAGATTCTAAAATCGCGGCAAAAAGGAAATTAGAAGCTTATTGGTATTATTTTGTTAATGCTTTAGATTATGGCTTTGAAAAACATTCAGATTCGTTAAATTATTTAACTAAATTAGGTTTTAAAACAAATCCTGAACGAAGAATATGTAAAAATATTGATGAAGTAATAGAATATATAAAAGAATATACGCAAAAAAGAAGTTCTTTAGCCTATGATATTGATGGAATAGTAATTAAAGTAAATGATTTAAAATATTATAAAGCTTTAGGTCAAACAGCAAAAACTCCACGTTGGGCAATCGCCTATAAATTTCCACCTGAAGAAGTAATTACTAAGCTTGAAGATATTATTTTTACTGTAGGAAGAACAGGAAAAATTACTCCAAATGCTGTCTTATCTCCAGTAAGAGTGCAAGGCAGTTTAATTTCTAGAGCAACATTACATAATGAAGATTTTGTAAAATCTAAAGATATTAGAATTGGCGATTATGTTTCTATTCGTAAAGCTGGAGATGTTATACCTGAAGTTGTTGAAAGTATCGTCGCAAGAAGAACGGGAAATGAAAAACCTTTTGAAATGGCTTCACATTGTCCATTTTGCAATTCTTTATTACATAAAAAAGATGCGATGCATTACTGTTTAAATAAAAATTGTGAAGCTAGACATATTGAAGGCTTAATTCATTATTGCAGCAAAGACGCTCTTGATATTGAAGGTTTAGGAGAAAAACTTATTGAACAATTTTTCAATCAAGGTTTTATTAGATCTATTGAGGATATCTATGCACTTTCAAACCATGCTCAAGAAATAATGCTTCTTGATGGTTTTGGAGAAAAAAGTGTTCTTAAATTACTTAATGCGATTGAAAATAGTAAAAGTCGTTCCTTAGAAAGATTATTATTTGGCTTAGGAATTAAAGAAGTTGGTGTTAAAACAGCAAAAATTCTTGCTTCATATTACACTTCAATAGATTTATTGATGAAAGCTAGTTTAGATGACTTAATTTCTATTCATGATATCGGTGAAATATCTGCGAATTCAATATATTCTTATTTCCAAGATGAAGCAAATATTAAATTAATTAATAATTTAAAAGAACTTGGTCTTAATATGGAATATAAAGGAAAAGCTAAAGCTAATTATGAAAACTTTTTCACTAATAAAACCATTGTATTGACAGGAACTTTGATGAAAATGGGAAGAAAAGAAGCAACTGCTGAATTAGAATTACTTGGAGCAAAAGTAACAAGTTCAGTTTCTAAATCAACAGATTATGTTATATATGGTACTGAAGCAGGAAGCAAACTTGAAAAAGCTAAAGCCTTAGGAATTAAAACATTGAGCGAAGAAGAATTTATTAAAGAATTTAATAATGCAAGGAAAGGGTGATTTTATGAAAGAAATAAATGAAACATTATTAAAAGAATGTGCGCATAATTTAATGTTTGATATGAAAGAAGAAGAATATCAAACATTACTAAATGAATTTCATATTGTACAAGAGCAATTATCAATGATTGGAGAAATTGATGGTTTAGATCAAGAAGAACCAATGACTTTTCCATTTGATTGCGCAATTTCTTATTTAAGAGAAGATGAAGAAAAAGAAAATTTGACTCGTGAAGAAGCTTTAAAAAATGCCAAAGATGTTTTTGCTGGTCAAATTAAACTTCCAAAGGTGGTGGGCTAATGTATTTAGATAAAACTATCGTGGAACTTCATAATCTATTAGTAAAAAAAGAAGTTACCCCTTATGAATTAGCTCAAGAAGCTATTGAAAATGCAAAGAATGATTCAAACAATGCTTTTGAAACAATATGTGAACAAGAAGCTTTAGATTTTGCTAAAACATTAATAGAACCAGAAAAAGACAATCTTTTTTGGGGAATACCTTATGTTGCTAAAGATAATTATTCCACGAAAGGAATTTTAACTACAGGTTCAAGTGATATTTTAAAAGATTATGTGCCAGTATTTGATGCAACCGTTATTAAAAAATTAAAAGAAAAAAAAGCTGTTTTGATAGGAAAAACAACGCTTGATGAATTAGCTATGGGAGGAAGTGGAACAACTTCTCATAAGGGCAAAACATATAATCCATATGACAAGACACACACTTATATAATTGGTGGTTCTTCATGTGGTTCAGCTGCCTCTTTAGCAAGTGGAATTGTTCCTTTTGCTTTAGGTTCTGATACTGGAGATTCTGTTAGAAAACCTGCTTCTTATGCAGGATTAGTAGGGTTTAAACCAACTTGGGGACGAATTTCCCGCTACGGACTTTTCCCTTTTGCTCCTTCATTAGATCATGTCGCTTATTTTACTAGATCCGTTGAAGATGCTGCTATTGCTTTAGAAATTTTACAAGGTCATGATGAATTAGATATGACTTCATCTTTAAAAGAACAATGTAATTATTTTAAAGATTTAAATAAAGATATTAAAGGAATGAAAATTGCTTATATCAAAGAAATTGTTGAATCTGTTAAAGATAAAGTTATTATTGAACAATTTGAAAAAACATTAAATATCTTAAAAGAATTAGGTGCTGAAGTTAATCAAGTAAGCATGGATAAAAAACTTTTAACAGCAATTTTTGGTACTTATTATGTTATTTCTTGCGCTGAAGCTACATCAAATAATGCAAATTTAGATGGCATAAAATTTGGCTTAAGAGAGGGAAATGAAAAAACTTATCAAGAAGTTATGTTTAAAGCAAGAACTAAAGGTTTTGGTGAATTTATAAAACGCCGTTTCATCATAGGAAGTTATTCTTTGTTTAAAGAAAATCAAGAAGAATTATTCTTAAGAGCTCAAAAAGCACGTCGTAAAATTGTTAATGAAATCAATAAAATTTTACAAAATTATGATTTAATTTATCTTCCAGCTTTAGGAAGTGTAAGAAATCCTTTTGAAAGCAATGTCGATAAATTAGAACCAAATTATTTAATCGCAGAAAATCATTTAGCAATTGCTAATTTTGCTGGTCTTCCTTCTTTAACTTTACCTATAGGTATTGATAAAGACTTCCCATTTGGAGCCAATTTTTTAGGAAGAGCATTTGAAGAACAAAAAGTGTTTAATGTTGCTTATGCGTTAGAATCAAAATTAGAATTTAAAAATATTACAGCAAAGAAGGTGAATGGTTAATGGAATTAGAGGCAGTTATTGGTATAGAAATACATGTGGAAATGAAGACAAAAACAAAAATGTTTTCTTCTTCATCAAATGTTTTTGGCGCAGATACAAATACTAAAGTTTCTCCACTTGATATGGCTTTTCCAGGCACATTACCTGTTGTTAATAAACAAGCTGTAATTAACGCGATAAGAGTTTGTTCTGCTTTGCATATGGATATTGATCATGAATTATGGTTTGATAGAAAAAATTATTTTTATTCCGATTTACCAAAAGGTTATCAAATTACCCAACAAAGAAGACCAATTGGAAGTAATGGTTATGTCGAAATTCTTTGTGATAATTCCATGAAAAAAATACACATTGAAAGATTGCACATGGAAGAAGATACTTGTAAACAAATTCATTATGCTGATTGCACTTTACTTGACTATAATCGAGCAGGAACACCATTATTAGAAATTGTTTCTCTACCTGAAATTCATAATGGCGAAGAAGCTATGAAATATGTTGATGCTATAAGAAGAATTGTCGTCTATTCTAATGTCAGTGATGGCAAAATGGAAGAAGGATCTTTACGTTGTGATGTTAATATTTCTTTAAAAGAAAAAGGTCAAGATAAATTAGGTACAAAAGTAGAAATTAAAAACCTTAATTCTTTAGCAAATGTTGAAAAAGCAATTAATTTTGAAATTAAAAGACAAAGTGAATTAATAATGAATAATTTACCTGTTGAGCAAGAAACAAGAAGATTTGATGAAACACATAAAGAAACTGTTTTAATGAGAAAGAAAACAGATGCTGTTGATTATAAATATTTTACGGAACCAAATATTCCTCCTATTAAATTGTCAGATGAATTTATTAATGATGCGATTAAATCTTGTCCTGAACTTGCCGATGTAAAATATGAACGTTATGTAAAAGCTGGTTTATCATCTCAAGAAGCTTATCAATTATTACAAGATAAAGATTTAAGCTCTTATTATGATAGTTGCTTGCAATATAATCCTAAATTGGCAAAACAAATATGGAACTTCTTAGTCGTAGATATTTCATCTTATTTAAATAAACGTGGTGAAACTTTTGCTTTATTTACATTAAAAGCAGAGAATATTGTAAAATTATTATCAATTATTGATAAAGGAGATATTTCTTATGCTCAAGGAAGAAAAGTTTTTGAAAAAATGTGCGAAAAAGAATTAGATCCAAATATAATCGTTGAATCTTTAAATTTAAAGCAAAATTCTAACACTGAAGAAATTAAAGCTATGTGTTTAGAAGTTATTGCAAATAACAATCAATCTGTTATTGACTATAAAGCAGGCAAAGATAGAGCTATGTCTTATCTTGTTGGCCAAGTAATGAAAACAAGTAAAGGAAAAGCAAATCCTCAAATTGTTGCTAAATTAGTCAAAGAAATATTGGATAGTAAATAATATGAAAGCACTTGTACTTTTCGCGGATTATTTTGAAGAAACCGAAGCTCTAGCAACTTGCGATGTACTTTTAAGAGCAAATGAAGAAGTTATGCATGCTTCATGTATGCCTAGTTTAACAGTTAAAGCAAAAGGAAATTTTTCTATTATTTGTGATGCCTTATTAGATAAAATAAATCCTGATGATTACGACTATTTAGTAATTCCTGGTGGTAAAGCATCATTTACTATTTTAAATAATGATTTACGCGTAGAAAAATTAATTGATGATTTTATTTCAAAAAACAAATTAGTAGCTTCAATATGTGCCGCGCCTCATTTACTCGGAAGAAAAGGTTATTTTAAAAATCGCAATTATACTGTTCATCCAGGTTTTGAAACTTACTTTACTGCAGGAAATTATCTTCAAAATGAAGGAGTAATTAAAGATGATAAATTTGTCACCGCAAAATCAATGTATTATTCATTAGAATTTGCTTTTGCAATTATCTCTTTCCTTTATGGAGAAGAAAAAGCTGAAGAAGTAAGAAAAAATTGTAAAGGCCAATAAATTAATATAGGTGTATTTTATATATTAGAATACACCTTTTTAATTAATTAAAATTACTTATAAATTCTAAGCATCTATATAAAAGGTGCTTTTTTAATGCTTTATAAATAAATAATAAAAAAATTGTATAATAAATAGGAAAATATAATAACGATTTTTAGCCCATCTTAGGAACTTTAAAATTCTTATTTTCTTTAGTTGCTAATATTTACGTGAAAGCGAGTTTATATTATGCAATATGAAAATATTAAGCTACTAAGAAAAGAGAAGAAACTTTCTCAAGATAAACTTGCGAAGAAGATTAATTGTTCGCAACGGGCTATTTCTCACTATGAAAAAGGCGATAGAGATGTCCCTACTCATATCCTTTTGCTTCTTGCAAATTACTTCGAAGTTTCTATCGATTACCTTTTAGGCGTTAGTAAGAAACGCAAATAATTGTACAATTTAAATAAACATGATTTACTTCTTCTTTTAAAACATGATGAAGATACCTATCATAAAGTTTATTGTGAATTAAGTAATATTATTTGTCTTTATTTAATTAAAAATTTTCATCTATCTTTAGAAGAAACCAAAGAAATCGCTAATGACGCTTTCGTCCAAGGTGCTTATCTTAAAATCAAACAATTTGATCCTAATAAAAGTTCTTTTCAAACTTGGATTTTCACTATTGCTAAAAATAATTGTCTTAACTATCTGAAAAAGAAAAAAGATTTATCATTTCAAGATGAAGGAATTTCTATAAATAAAATAATTGATACCAATAATATTAATAAAGGATTATTATATGAATTAGGATTCATTCTTAATGAAGTTGAATTCACTTATATTGAAGAACATTTCATATATGATCTTTCTTATCATGAGATTGCTAAAAAATATAATGTAAGTTTATTTTATGTTAAAAAAATTATTAAAAATGCCTATGACAAAATAAGAAATCATAAGGAGATATTATTATGACAAAAAGAAAATTAAAAAAATTAATAAATGAAGATTTAGAAAACCTTTTTCATATGAATGAAAATGCTGAATTAGCTAAAAAAGGCCTTATTTTTTCTCATGATAAAAAGAAATATATTCGTAGATATAGACTTGTCTTTGCTACTTCTTTTTCTTGTATTGCTTTATTAGTTGGTTCTATTTCTTGGATTGTTATTCAAAATAATAACAGTCATAAATATGATATTGTGGCGAAAGAAGCAAATTTATTTATTTCAGAAAGAACAAATGATTATGATAGATTACCAATTTTTTCTTTGCCAAAAAATAATAACAATGTATATTTAAACATTTATAAAGGTCGAAAATATGATGCTGAAAATGATAAAAGAAACATTTTATATTTTTATCAATATGGAAATTATAAAAACGAAGAAATGGATTCAAAATTAGACTTTTATATTCAAGATAATCATGAAATTATATATAACATAACTAATAATACTATTGATCAATTAACATTAAATAATAATGAAGAATTAAATAATTTATTTGTTACAATATTTAATAAAAATGAATCAATAGGGACCTATACATTGATTTAATTAATGAAGGGAGTAAAACTAACAACATAATATGTTAAAGTACATATTATTAATTCCTATATTATGTGTAGCAAGTGTTAATATAGGAACACATAAAAACAAAGAAATACTTGAGGAATCAAATTATCAAGAAAAAATAATTTTTGAAAATTGTCAAAATTTATATCAAGAACAAAATTCAATACAAAATATAAATGATGAAGATGAGGATTATACACTTACAATAAAACTTGATTATCCTCTTACAAATCAAGCATCATATGAAAATGATGAAGAAAAAGCAAAAGAATATCAAAGATTAAAAGAATACTATACAAGTAATAATGATAAAATAGTGCAAAATCTAAATTTAAATGATTTTGAACATGTATATGTATCAAAATATTCACCATTTATAAGTATTGATACAACATATAAAGAATTAAAAGCCAATAACTTAATAGGTTTAACAAATATTTCAAAAAATAAAAATGTTGAATGTATTTATGTTAATAAAAATGAAAATGCGATTGAACCTTCTTTATATAATGCTTACGATGTCATGGGAACATTTGACTATGTAGTAAGAAACAAAACTTATACTGGAAACAATGTAACAATCGGTTTATTAGAAACAGGAATACCAAATAAAAACCATGAAAACTTTGTAGGTAAAGATTTAGAAGTAAGAGATGTTTGGTATTTAATTGAAACAACTAAAGATCATGCGACGATGATGGCTTCAGTTTTAATTGGACCTGAAGGTATTGTACCAGAAAGCTCTATAAAAGCAGCTCAATTATTTGGTGATCCTATTGATGAAATTGATTGGTTTTTAGATAAAGGTGTAGATATTATTAATTGTAGTTATACTGATGCAACACCAAATGGTGTATATCAATCAGATTCTGCATATATGGATTATATTTCATATAATTACAACATTATTTTCGTTGCTGGATCAGGTAATACAGGTAACGAAGATGGATATATAGGTAATCCTGGCTTAGCATTAAATGCTATTACTGTAGGTGCCATGAATCCGTATACTTTTAAAATGTGTGATTTTTCTTCTTATAAAGTTATTGA